>NZ_JAWRYN010000332.1:0-311 GCF_046534585.1 Peribacillus sp. SIMBA_075
GGCTAGTGTCGCAAAAACATGGGAAACGGGGCATATCGAGGGTGATAAGCACCATCTCGCTTATTTGCGTTCATTGAGCAAGGAACGCAGGCAGGCAGATTCCAGTGCGGATATTCCGCTTGCAGAGATGGAGGTCGTCGTGGTCGATCTGGAGACGACGGGATTTTATCCCGATCATGGCGACGAGATCATCTCGATTGGTGCGGTAGCGATGAAGGGAGATCGATTGGTGCTCGGGGATTCCTTTTACACCCTGGTGAAGCCTGGGCGTTCGATCCCTCCCCATATTCGTTCCTTGACTGGAATCACAG
>NZ_JAWRYN010000333.1:0-310 GCF_046534585.1 Peribacillus sp. SIMBA_075
CTTGAGCTTGTTGTCCCTTGATCTAATGCGAGAATATATTTTTCTTTTGCCATGGTGTTTTCCTCCCCTTACATACTTTCATTTACAGCATTTGTTTGGTTTTTCGTAGAGACATAGAGTCCTAACAATACCACAACTAAAATAACGCTTACAATCCAAAAGGCTGGAGTGACGTTCGCTTTAAAGGCAGCATTGTAGAAAACACCGCCAAATGCACCGCCTAAAATGGGACCAACAACAGGAACCCAAGCATATTTCCAATTCGATGGACCTTTACCTGGAATCGGCAGAATCGCATGGGCAATTCTTG
>NZ_JAWRYN010000334.1:0-310 GCF_046534585.1 Peribacillus sp. SIMBA_075
GTGCAGACCCTTGCGCCTGATCCTGGAATCGCTATCATGATAGCGGTTTCAGTGCTTGCCGAAATCGCCATCCCCGTACGAAGGAGTACCCGTGTGAATGCGCTTCCCTCCCGCCGGCCCAGCCCCCGGCGCTTCCTCCCCCTCGCCGCCGCGACCGCGGCAGGCGCCCTCTTGTGCGCCGGTCTGGCAGCGACCCCAGCCACAGCCGCGACCGCAACGGCCGACCCGCTGACGGTCGACCTCTCTCAGACCACCGGCGACTTCCGCGGCGGCTCGACCGGAACCCTCTACGGCCTCGGCGACGACGGCG
>NZ_JAWRYN010000335.1:0-310 GCF_046534585.1 Peribacillus sp. SIMBA_075
TCATGGGTAGATACGGTGAAGCCTTGCCCGTTCAGCGACGCGATGAAATCCTCGTAACGGCCGCTATGCTCAGCCATGCCGTGGATAATGTGCACGTGGCCTTTCGGTTTCTCCGCGCTGTACAGGCTGCAATATAGTTCGTGCCCATCCGAAACCTGTATATATGAACTGCTCCTGTCCATCAATCCACTTCCTTTCTAAAAATCCAGTAATGAAGTATTTTTCCCTATTTGTTGCATTTGAATCCTTTCGGCACTCAATTCATCACGCGCTTGAACATTTTTTCGATGTCGTAAGTCTTGAAATGAAT
>NZ_JAWRYN010000336.1:0-310 GCF_046534585.1 Peribacillus sp. SIMBA_075
ATTTTTCGGTGTCATTACTAATACTTTTTAATATATTTTTCGTTGGAATAATTGCATTTTCCCAATTATCCACGAAGTAATTATAAACTGTAATGGTTTCAATATGAGGAATCATAGTATCGATTGCATAATCTTGCATAATAACTAAATTTGCTAATGCAAATGGTGGTGCTATTCCTTTGTTAATAAATCCCTTTATATAAAACTCCTTTTTATTGGATTCAAGCGTAATTGTATTTTGTTTTACAAATGGATTTGATACAAGGTTAATAGCTCTGGTGAATAGCCAGAAATAATGTAAACTTCTTTT
>NZ_JAWRYN010000337.1:0-309 GCF_046534585.1 Peribacillus sp. SIMBA_075
TTCAATGAAGGGAGAAGTCGAACATGCATCATGAAACGATGTTTCATTTGGTTTCACTTGTCATTGCAGCAGCTGTTGTGGGCATTATCGTATGGTCTGTCACATCTGTGCAGAAAAATCGCAAGAAATACTAAACACACCGCCCAATCAAAGCTGGGCGGTGGCGCTGTTGATCATGTATTCATAAAGGAACCGCCATTGACGTGAAGTGTCTGGCCCGTCATATAAGACGATTCGTCAGAGGCAAGCAGCACGAAGCAGCCGACATGCTCAACAGGCTGTCCTGGTCTTCCCATTGGGGTTTCTGCC
>NZ_JAWRYN010000054.1:0-31039 GCF_046534585.1 Peribacillus sp. SIMBA_075
GCGAGCATCTGGAGGGGAAATCAACCACAACTCACTACCTGGTAAATAGCAACAAAGTATGTGAAAACAGCCTTTCTTTAAATACGATCCAGTTGTTTCAGCCGGAGCACTTTTTTCGACCGTCACTGCACTTTTTCCGACCGTCACCGCACTTTTCCGAACCCCCTTTGGTCAACAAACTGAAAAAAGCCACTATCCAGCGGCCTTTTCAATTCATTCATATTGGGAGAGTAAGTTGCCAGGAAACACCGAACTTATCAGATACCCATCCGAACTTCTTACTGAAGGAATAATCGCCTAATGGCATCAGCACTTCTCCGCCATCAGTTAAACTCGCAAAAATCCTGTCAATTTCCTCTTCCGTATCACATGTAAGGAATATTGAAAACGAAGGTGTAAACGTAAATTGATGCTTAATATTGCTATCGATGCACATAAACTCCTGATCCTTCAAGGTAAAGGCAGCTTGCATGATACTTCCCTCTGCCCCTGCTTCATTCGCTCCATACCGAATCATGCTGGTTATTTTCGATCCTTCAATTAAAGATGTGTAATAATTCATGGCTTCTTCTGCATTATTTCCTTGGAACATCAAGAAAGGTGTGACCTTTTTCATTCATCATCAAACTCCTTTTTCAACCTTAATTATTCCCGATATCGGGTTTATGGCGCCCACCAGTTACCTGAAACAACAATCATTGTTTGTAATTTTATCGTATTGGCAAAATAGTCATCATCTTCTTGTTCCTGTATCGTCCTTTTCCATAATCGGTTGATCCATTGCTGATTGGAGGAATCAACCATGGCACTGACCATGAATGGAGCAACAAAGGTTGTACTATTTCCTTCTTCTAAGACTTTTCCGTTTAGAGTATAGCCGGATTGGATATTTTCAGGGTTCCCATCCGTTTCCTCCTTAATCCAATTATTCATCTTCTTTAATTGCGGCAGCGCTCTTTCATCACCAGTAAGTAAGTAATCGAGCGTATAGCGCCAAGGGGTCCTGCTGCTGTTCCAGCTATAATTGCCGTCATTCTCCCCTTCTAAAAAGTCAGCTTGTGCCGGCTGGTATCCTCCCTTGGATTGTACAATGAAGTCCGGCATGAGGCCTGTATTGCCGCTTTTTTCTTTATAAATGGATTGAATGATCTCATAAGCCTTATCCGTTACACCTTGCCATTCATGATTCCCAGTTGCTGCCTCAAAGGACTTCAAATGATTGAGAAGAAAGTCCGATGAACGAGTCGATTGTCCGTATACATCATCTTCATCTTCCGCCCAGTCCCCTAGTTTAATCAGGGACTGCGACCGATTTATCTCATTCGACATGATTGCATCCATGATGTCCTTTGCTCTGGCAAGATAGTTGATTTCCCCTTCACTTCCCCATTGGCGATCAGCCAATAATAACGAATAAGCGATATCCATATCGCCATCCGTTGCTGAATCGGCATCACCTGGCGTATTTATGATTTTGCCCGATTTATCCTTTACTTGCTGCCACGCCATTAATGAAGAATCATTATCACTTTTATGCGCTTTATAAAAACGATAAAGCCCATCGAAGTACTGCCTGTCCTTGCTGCCTGCCATGATTGCCGTTATCATCATCCCATAACCGTGTGCTTCAGAAACGGTCACTGCGTTCTTGGGTTCGGCATATCCTTTATCATTGTAAAAAATATAATATTCATCCTTTTTATCAGCAGGCTGCCTAAGATATTCATCTTTCCAGACTTTGTAAAAATCCGCTACATCATCATCCAGCTCTTCTTGTGATAGATTGTCAGGTTTTATCGTTCCTGATTGATAGACAGTATGCTGTGGAAAGGGCCTTTTACTTTCCAGTTCTTTCTTTGTGGTTTGAGGTCCTAATGCAATCCAGGCGATGATTCCAAAAACGATCACGCCCATAGCTATTAATAAGCTTGCTCTTTTTTTCATGGTTGGCTCCTTGGATTATGGTGATATGAATTTGAGCGTGAAACATAAACATTTTTATGTACTTCTTTTCCTGCTGCGAATGATTCAATAGCGAGGTTCCATTAAAAGATTCTGCCCACTTTTGCTTCCGTGCCCTTCCATATTCTCTTTATATTTTCCCTATGTAAAATGATGACGAATAAGCAAATGAATGAAGAGAGTGCAGTGATGAGCCTGCCTTCAAATAATAGGCTGTAAATCAATATGGAAATGCTCCCCAAAATCGAACTGAGAGATACATATTTTGAAGTCAGCAAACTAATGAAAAAAACGATGCAAGCACTGAATGTACCTAATGGAGCTAAAAATAAAAGCACTCCCGCTGATGTTGCCACGGCCTTGCCCCCTTTAAATCCCGCAAAAACAGGAAAGGCATGCCCAATTATGGCAAGTAAGCCGCATAGTATTGGGGAAACGTTTGAATGCAGCATCATAGGGAGGAAGCAGGCGATGGAACCTTTCATTAAATCAGCAATGGCTACTACCGTCCCCGCTCTTTTGCCCAATACCCTAAAACTATTGGTTGCGCCAAGATTCCCACTCCCATATCCACGAATATCGGTACTATAGAACAATTTGCCGATAACCAGAGCAAATGGGATGGAACCTATTAAGTAACTTGATAGGAGAATGATCATGTTCAGCATAAATTACCTTCTTCTTGGAAGCATTGATTATATCTCAAGGATCCTACGATTCTTTTATAACGCCTTTTGAAGCTTCACTCTTTTACAATCCCGATAACAAAACCATCATATCCTTTCATACCAACAGTTTGCAAGACGGTCGAATCGATTCGCGGTTCTTCGGATAGCCTATCTATGAATGTCCGTACACCCATCACACTCGGGTCTTTGCTATCCTGATCGATCACTTTTCCATCGCGGATGACATTATCGACCACGATGACGGTCCCAGGCCGTGAAAGTTCCAATGCCCATTTAAGATACTCGGGATTATTAGGTTTATCAGCATCAATAAAAATTAGGTCGAAGCCCGATAATCCTTTTTCTTGAAGGGTTGGCAAGGTTTTGAGCGCCGCCCCGACCATTATATGGATTTTATCGGCCAATCCCGCATTTTTGATATTGGCTTCCGCCACTTTTGCATGCTTAGCCTCGTATTCAAGCGTTATCAACCGCCCATCTTCCGGCAATGCACGCGCGAGCCAAACACTGCTATAACCTCCAAGTGTCCCTATTTCCAATATATTTTTCGCTCCACTGATCTTTGCTAGTAAATGAAGGAATTTCCCTTGGTTTGGAGATACATCAATGGCAGGCAGCCCTGCTTCTGCATTCGCTTTCAATATCAAATTCATGATTGGATCTTCCGTATGAAGTTTATTACTAAAATATAAATCTACATCATTCCAAATTCCAGACATCTCAATCTTCCCCCTTGATCAGTTTCATCTTTTTCAATTCCATGAATCCTTCGCCATCCAATGATATATCTATTTGCTGATTAATGACTAACGAAAGCGGAAAGATTTCCGACTCTCTATCCGAAAAGAACCAGCGCCGTTTCCTTGGACCTAAAAGTAAAAATGCTCCTGCTTCATGCTCCCCCATGAAATTCAATCCATCCTCTCTTATCGGTTCACCACCCCTTACAGGTATGCCGAAACTGATCAACTGATTCCCTAAAGCCCTGACTTCATTCGTCGTAATGTTCATTTCACTAATGCACAGGACGTTTTGAGCTGAGAAAGACTCAGCCCCAGATTTGGGTGACACGGAATACCTGGATATGAACTCAACAATGTTGCCTGAAGGGTCTGAAAAATAAAAGGCATGTGCATCTGAATAGCTGAAATAAACTTCGTCCTCATCATCTTCGCTTGTCAATTCCACCTTTGAATTCGCCCATGCTTTTGCCAAAGTGAATAAATCGGTCGGTATGTTCATGGCAAAATGATAAAAAGGCTTTTTTTGGAGATGGTATTTTTTAATTTCAAGTACACTGTCCCCAGCCCTAATTTCAAAACCATCATCTGTATGCGATAGTAACTCGAATCCTAACTCATTAACATAAAATTCCCGCATATCATTCAATGCATGACTGTACATGGTGACCTTATTGATAATCAAAGTCTAATCCCCCTTAAAATCCCCAACCCGCCTAACAAATATTGTAAACAAATACATTATTTATGCAAATATTCTGTACTCTTCATTTACATGGCTATGAGAAAACCCAATTAGGATTACTTTCTTCCCGCTTGCTTTTTCTTCGATTAATTTAATTACTTCTTCTGCACTACCTTTTATAGAAAAATTCATTTCATAATTGCTTAGTCTATGTTCAGGTAAGTCTGGAACTATGCAATGATAATGAGTGAAGTATTCCCAGATCCAACTACTCACTCCGCCACATGTAAAAATAGCACTCTTATCACCATATTCTTGATAATGTAAAGCCAAAGGTTTCACCTCTCTTTTTTGTAAATATTATTTTATTGGTAAGTGTTATTAATACTTTCAAGGTTAGTACTACGTTCGTAATATGTAATAAGTTCCATTAAATTGGACGTAAACAATTCCATTCAAAAAAGGCCACCAAATTGGTGGTCCCCCGCTTAGAGAGCAGTACATTTGCCTTACGCTCTTCCTGGCAATGCATGCTTTGTAGCATAATATGCGATAAGGCGATTACATTCCTTAAAATCATACTCACTTTTCATCTTAAAAAGTTTCACTCTTTAATTTTCAGTCCAAGCATGGCTGCAAAGCCTATTGCTTGGTCCGGGGAAACTTCGCATCCATTTAAATCCTCCAGGGATACGGTAAGCCTTTGAAATGTAGAACTGCTAATATCAATTCCTTTTAGCGGTGTCCGGGAAAAGTTCACTTCATTTAATTTACATGTATCGAACATCACTTTCTTGAATTTACAATCATAATAATCAGCACTTTCCAATGAGCAATGATCGAACTTCACTTGTTTTAATGCGGCATAACCAAAAGCACTTAAATTACAATTGCAATTCTCAAAGGAGACATTCCCTAAACTGGCATCAGAAAGATTAATGCCTAATAGTTTGGACTCTTTGAATTCCACCCGATGAATCGAGCCACCCATGAAATCGGCATTCGTCAAATCGCAATGATCAAAAACGACATCCGTCAGCTCAATATTCCTGAATGATACATCGCTGAATATCACATGTTTAAAAACTACCTGTGATAATACGATTTGGTCCATCTTTTCTCTATCGATCGTACAATTGCTTATGATACAGGTATCCAGATATGGCTCATCTTTATAATATATTTCCTGAAAGTTCGCTTGAGTTAAGTCATGGGGGATTTTCGGCTGTTCAATTTTGATTTTGCCTGACATATTATCACCTTTTCACTTTATTCTTAAAATCATTAAAGACCATTGAGGGCATTGGCTAAAAGTACAGCAACATGTAAACAGAATCATTCAAGTAATCACGTTGCTTTGCTACAAACAGATCTGAATGAAGTTTGCCATGTGGCATTCCCTGTCCAAATTTCAAAAGCCTGTTTAAACAGCATAACAGCTTTCTAAAATGTGCGGGCATTAATATTTTTTAGAAGAATGGCTATTAATTTTGGTCATTTTGTGTCTCCTTACCAGCTTTCCATATTGCCCAAATAAAAAAGCCGCCCCGTATGGCAGCTCCGCAAAAAAGCATGAAGTGAATTTAAAAATCGGTCTTGATTTCTTTAGGCACCCGGAAATAATATAGAGCGGCACCCATTATGGCCATCATACCGCTTATCAGAAAGAAAGCTTAAAAGATATTCCATCCCACAGTTGGGGAATTGGATACAAAACCACTCAAAATCAGAAAAAGGACGCCAAATCCAGCCAAAAATAGTGCTATTTTTTTGCTGCTTCTTTTGAATAGGGCATAACCCGTAAGTATGATTAAGTACGAAGACGTTAGGACCATCAGCATCGGAAATACCGGTTTGAATTTTGCTGCATACACGAAATAGTCCAAATTCGAAATATCTTGATCATCCATCACTTGATCATTCAACATCTGTGAAAAGTGAGTTGAATATTTCCATTCCCAAGGGTTATCCAGAATTTCGCTGCCTTCATACCAGGTACAAAATGAAAAAAGTAAAAGGAAAAATGCAGCGATTATTATTTGGACAAAGTATTTCACTGACAATATCACCACCTATAGACAATATACCCAAACTATACCAACAACTTGGAAATTTATATACAACTAACCATCTTCCTATAATAATTAGACCCAGAAAAGCTAAAATTTAATCAGAAAAGGGAATAAGATATTAAGGGCTAGCAAAAGCTAAAGATGGATGTCGTTAGCCTTTATATCAGATAGTGCGGTTGCTTAGCCATTTCCCTTCATCTTACCAATTAACGAAAATACTTAAGGTGCGACCAATTCAACTTTCATCCTATCCGGGTCTTCGAAAAATACAGCATAATGTTCCTTCCCACCGGCGAAGGGGTGCTTGTCTGCATAGAGGATGGTAACTCCCCTGTCCCTTAATTTTCTAGTGATCTCATCTACCTGTTGACGGGAGGTGGCGTGAAAAGCTAAATGATTAAGACCCACTCGTCCCCTATGATAGGGATTGTCAAGAAACCTAGTTGCCGCTTGTACAAAAACAATGTACATGTCATCCAATCTCCAACTCTTCCCGCTTTCCCACTCCTGGTATGGCTCATAATTGATTTCCTCCAAAAACCAGCCCCAAAAATCAACGGTCCTATGTAAATTTGAAACATTCAGCTCAATATGATGTAGAAATCCCTTTGACAACTTTCATCCCCCTTTAATTTGGGCCTTTACTTGTAAGTTTGGTGCTTTTACTCGTGAGTTTGGCGCTTTTACTCGTGAGTTTGGCGCTTTTACTCGTGAATTTCGTGCTTTTACTCGTGAATTGGGCTTAAATCGTGAATTGGGCTTAAATCGTACATGCTTCACATCTTCTCCTATATTCTCCCTCACCTTATCAAAAACTCCAAGTCCAATTGGACATAATGAATGATTTCTGTTATTATAGTTACTCAGGGTAATAATTACTCAAGGTAACTATATATTATAAGGAGTGTTTCTAGATAAAGACTTACCAAAAATTCTTTCAGCAATTATTGCTAATGTACCGGCCTTTTGAAAATAATCTAAATATACAGCTAAACAAGCATGATTTACACAGGGCGCAATGGTCCATTTTACATTACTTATCCAATTATGGTTCGGCAACGCTTGTAGAGCTTGCCAATTATCAGAGTGTGGAAAAGCCTACAATCACCAGGACCATTACCCGTCTGGAAGAGCTGGGATATGTCGAGCATGTGCCAAGTAAAGATAGACGGGAAAAAAGAATGCGGCTTACTGAGCTTGGCTCAAAGCTCTACAGTGAAGTCCGCGTGACAATCGATCAATACGAACAGGACATCTTGAAGGGGATCACTGAAGAGGAACAACTCGCAGCCATACGCATTATGGGCGAAATAAGAAATAACATTATAAAATAAGGAGATAATAAAATGGAACAATCCAGACCTAGACTGTGGACAAAGGACTTTGTCATCGTTTCTTCCATCAATTTTTTCATAACATTAATCTTTTATTTACTGATGGTGACACTTGCCATCTATGCCGTAAATGAATTGGATGCTTCTACAAGCCAAGCCGGACTCATATCGGGTATTTTCATAATCGGTACATTAATCGGACGTCTGTTCATCGGCCGTTTCATTGATTCAATCGGCCGCAAGAAAACATTATTCATCGGATTGATCTTTTTCACTTTGACAACACTTCTATATTTTGTGGATCTCGGAATTGGCTTCTTGCTCGTTAACCGCCTGATCCATGGTATGGCAATGGGTATGGCGAGTACTGCGACAGGAACGATCGTCGCCCAGATCATCCCGGCAACACGAAAAGGAGAAGGCATCGGCTACTACAGCATGAGCGCGACACTTGCGACGGCAATCGGCCCTTTCATCGGTCTGTATATGGCTCAACATACAAGCTTCCAAGTGATTTTCAGTTTCTGCCTGGCTTTGGGGCTGATCAGCCTGATTACAGCATTCTTCCTTAATGTCCCGGCATTGAAAGTGACGGCAAAAGCTACGGAAAGCAAAGGATTCAAGCTTTCCAATTTCATTGAACCTAAGGCACTGCCCATTTCAATCATCACTCTGTTATTGGCATTCTGTTATTCCAGCGTCCTTTCTTTCATCAGTTTCTATGCCACCGAAATCAATCTGGTCAATACGGCAAGCTTCTTCTTTGTCGTTTACGCAGTAGCCGTATTATTATCACGCCCTTTCTCAGGACCGTTAATGGACCGGAAAGGATCGAACTTCATTATGTATCCATCCTTTTTGATTTTCGGAGTCGGTTTGCTCCTTCTAAGCATAACAACCAATAGCTTCACTTTACTGGCAGCTGGTTTCCTCATTGGCCTCGGATTCGGTAATATGCAATCAAGCTCGCAGGCGATTGCCGTTAAGCTGACACCGCCCCACCGTATGGGGATGGCAACATCCACCTTCTTTATCATGCTTGATGCAGGACTTGGATTCGGCCCTTATATTCTGGGATTCATCATTCCAGTAACAGGGTACAGCACACTGTATGTCATCCTTGGCGGTGTGGTCATCGCAACTTCCATTCTTTACTACTTCCTGCACGGCAGGAAAGAACGTTCAGCCAGAGCGAACTTGGCTTCCGTTTAATGAAAAAGGGATATCCCATTGGAGGATATCCCTTTTTTCACGATTTTTGTGCCATTTAAAGAATCAAGCCGATTAGAATTCGTCCTTCACTAAAAAAAGAAGCTGTCTCAAAAGTTTTTGAGACAGCTTCTAGTGATAGTCATCCCTTATTTGACTTCCAAGCTTTCGATATTAAAACCATAATTTTTGCCGTTCTTTTTATTTGTGACTGTTTCACCTTTATATAAAGTCTTTCCAGTCTTATAATCGGTAATTAGAAGTTGGGCAGGCTTGGATGTTAAAACGCCCTCTTGATCCCTTCCGCTGCCTAACAGGAAGTATACACGCCCATTCTTAAAGGCAGCGAAGTCTTGTTCTTTTTTATTAACAGTTAGATCTAGCTCCATGTCATTCGTTATCTTTTGACTGCTTAGATCAAACGTCTTAATGTGATATTTATCGGACTTGGTATCAACTATGTAAAGTTTTTTCCCATCCGCATATCCACCTCTTGCCATGTCCGGGCTAAGCGATTCTTTTTTGGGCAATTTAACCGTTTCTAATTTTTCCGTATCATAATTATAAGATAAAAGCTTGCTTTCCTTTAGTTTTTCCTTAAAGCCATCCTCATGATTTACCCCTTTAATTAACGAAATTAATACCATGTTGTTTGGCTGGGAAGGTGCAATATCAGTTGGCATCTCAAGATCAACTTGATTGGGATCAGTAAAAGTTTCAGATAAAAGGGTTTTATCACTCAAAACTTTCTTATTAGCTAAATCGATCGTATACAGATGAACCTCTATTGTTTGCTTTTCATCGTTTGAATTAACATCATTCATCGTTAAAACCTGCAGTTTTGAATGGACCAACTGCACATCCCTGACAACAACATTCATGATTCTCTCTTGATCGGGAAGTTCAATTTTGAAAGAAGTTTCATCCTCGCCTTTCTTCTCCAGCAAACCGATATCAAACTCCGCTTCCATTTTTCCGTTCTTTGTAAAATCTTCATTCACCGAGGCGTAAGCCAGGAAATCATCGTCTTCATATAAAGAATTAATGGAATCCCTACCACGCATAAATGAACGATGTTCTTTTATCAATCTTTCAATTTGAAAATCTTGTATTCCAGATAAGTTTTCAAAGTAAGACCGTTCGCTGGCATATATGGATTGATTGGATTCAATCGTTAATGGTTCATATCTGGGATTAACTTCGAGTGAACCATGTATTATTACCGGATCAAGCTCTTTATCACTGCCTTCTAGCGTCTTGAAATTATACTTTGGAAGGCCGGAAGCGGAGGAAGCTACTTTGACATAATAGGTCCCGATGCTTAAGATGACAACCATTCCAATAATGATGCTGCATATATAACGTTTCACCTTGTCACTCTCCTTTAATAGTTGTTATACCGTAACGCGATTTTTCAATAACCAGGAACCAAGCCAAATCGATAATCCTGTCAAAATGATTCCTAAGGCGAGCTGCAGACCAAGTATTTCATTAGGGTAAAAATAGAAAGTACCACTCTCCATTACGAAAACAGGAGTTAAAAACACTGCAGCAGAGATCCCGACATACACCAAGCCCAAAATGATTCCTTTTATGCGGAAACTTCTTTCAAACATGATCGCCGTGAATAATATCGACATGATCATAAGACCTATGCCATAGGAAAGCAGGAATTGCGTGAACGAGCTAGGGATTATCAATGACAAAATCGGAATGAATTTCGTAATGCCGTAAGTTGACATTTCATTCAAGAGCGATTCAGGTACGTATGAATTAAATAGGGCATTTTCCATGGGTAAAATGATAATCTGGAAAGCAATCAATCCTAACACCATCAAGAAGATGGCCGTGGCTTTGGAAAGGTAGATTGATAATCTGGATGTCGGTAACATCAATAGACGATAAATGAACGTATTCTTTCCAAACCAATCACGATACCAAATAAGAAAAATGTAAAAAATCAGGGCAACGGCACTCAGCGCGATCGGTCCTAGAAACCAGAGGGTATTGACGATATGGGTAAAATCAATGCCTCCTCCATATTGGGTAATATAAGTGGCTTCCGATAGTTTTTCTCTTGAGATGATCTCCCTGGCATTATTAAGAAGACTTTTCGTTACGATGATCACGCCAGCAAATTGCGAAACCAAGGTTATCAACAATAAGGATATATATATTTTACTAAAACGATTGATTTCAAAGTTCACTAGCTTTAAATATCGCATCATGCTTGATACACCTCTCTCATTACATCGACTACCGATTTCCCTTCATCCTCACGCATTTCTTCTGTATTGAACTCTTTGAGGACTTTACCGTTATCCAATAAAATGACCTTATCGATCAAATGTTCAATATCGCCGATTTCATGGGTCGTGATGATGACTCCTCTATCTTCAATAAGGTGGCTCGCAAAGACATCGGCAATTTGCTCGCGGCTAAACATATCAATTCCCGAAAATGGTTCGTCCATCAGTACATAATCCACGTCAAGGGACAGCCCCAGCATTAGGTTTAGCTTAGCTGTGTTCCCTTTAGACAACTCGGAAATGGGGGTCTCTTCTTTCAGTTTAAAAAATCCCAATAATTGATTAGCTCTTTCTGAGTTCCATGACGTATAGAAATCTTTCATGAAAACCATAGCCTGTTTAACGGTCATTTGCGGAAGCATGGTCGGTGCGTCCGGAATGAACGTGATTTTTTCATAACTGTTATGTGTCATTTTTTGATCATCGATCAGGATTTCACCTTTATATGGCGTCAATCCCATGATCGCTTTGAGTGTAGTCGTTTTACCGACACCATTTATCCCGATCAGACAAGTAACTTCGCCTTTATTGGCTGTAAATGAAACACCATCTAAGATTGTCTTCCGTCCATATTTCTTAGAGATTTGTTTTACTTCTATCATTTTTCATCCCCCTCCCTTATTTCTTCCGAATATTTTTCTTTAACCACTTGAAGCAGCTCATCAACCGGCACATTAATCGGACGAATAGCATCAACAAAAGAATCAACAGCTGCAAGAATTAGCTCCTGTCTAACAGCCTGTAAAATCGTTTCATTAGTCGTGATTTGACTTGGAAAATTTCTTTCTGTATGAATCAAGCCCTGTTCCTCCATTTCTTTATACGCTTTTTGTGCTGTATTAGGATTAATATTCAGTGAAGCCGCTAGTTCTCTTCGGGAAGGAATCTCCTGTCCGGCTACGAAATTGCCAATGGCTATTTGTTCTTTAAAATGTCTCACGACTTGCAGATATACCGGTTCCCGGGTATTAACGTTCATAAAACCACCCCCTATTATTTAGGACAAAATCTAATTTACATGTAGTCACCTGTGTATGTACCAAGTGGTTCATACACCTTATAGATGTACTATACCTGTAATACACCTAAGCTGTCAATCATAATTTTCAACAAAATGAAAACCCCGAATGAGCAGTGCAGACGGGGTTTTCCATTAAAGATGCTACAAGCTCATTGAAATAGATGATGAAGCAGCCGACCTTTATCTTCAAAAAACTGTTTCATCAACAAATAGTGATTGGACTCCTCTAAAGTCACTTCATTCATACCCTCATCTGATATTTGAAGGATTTTAGCATCTGGATAGGCCATGATGATCGGGGAATGGGTGGAAATGATGAATTGGGAACCTTGTTTAACGAGCTCGTTTATCCTGGCTAACATCGATATTTGCCTTAATGGCGACAAAGCAGCTTCAGGCTCATCGAGGATGTACAATCCATTGCCTTGAAATCGTTCTACAAAAGCAGAAAAAAACGATTCCCCATGAGATTGCTGGTGAAGCGATTTTCCACCGAAGGAATCGATGATTTTCGGTCCCGATGCCTCCCTGTCCAATTCCTCTATATTCGTAGCTAAATTATAAAAGGTTTCCGCCCTAAAGAAAAAATGATCCTTAGGTTTGTACACACCCTTTTTCAAACGGAGGTATTCGTCCAAATTGGAGTGTGAATCATAATTGGAAAAATTGAAATTCAACGTTCCGCCTTCCGGATTGAAGCCATACGCAATCGCAATGCCTTCAAGCAAGGTGGACTTCCCCATTCCATTTTCCCCGATAACATAGGTAACACTGGGATGAAAAGCCACTTCTTGAAGGTGCCTGATAACCGGCAGATCAAGAGGGAATTGGTCATACGAAGATATTCGGTCCCTATTTAGGTAGATGCCCCTTATGTACTGTGAATCATAATCTAGTTTCATTAGTAATCACCTTCTGTAAAATAGATTTTTAGCATTGAAGTTAGCCATCATTTAAATGACCGCCCACTTTGGATGCAATTCAATTAAGCTTCCTGTAATACGTTGGGTTGAATCTTTCACTCCCGATTCCTTTATCAAGGCAGGCAATTCCTTATCCACGTACCGTTGATATGAATATTCATTGTCCCATAATGAGGCGACCAGATATCTCCCGTTTTGCTTTTTACCGAATGTACCTGACAAAATGCCCGGTGAGTGCATCATCCCTTTGTTCCATACTTCTTTTTGCATCTGCTCAAAGTGGGCTTGTTTATTTTTTTCAACATAACAGTCAGTCACTCGAAGTAGTACCCCCTTGCCAAAAAAAGCGGTAATATCTGTAGTTCCTATATTGAATATTTTCTCGAATATATCGACAGAAATTTTTGTATAAGTACTTCTTTGGTCACTCTTCAAGAATAAATCATCATGCTGATGCCGCATGAAACGTTGATAGGAATGGAGGTCTTTCCATACGGAGAGAATCCCTGCTTCAAGAGGCTCATTTTTATTCCACCCTCCGATTTGACCCATGAAACCAGCACAATGGAGCAACTCTCCCCATCCCTCTTGTGCTGTAGAAAATGCATGCTTGTTTTCCACATTCACTTGGCATTTAATCCACTTCATCAACATGGTGATCCGCCCATTGTTTCGCTCTTTCATCCACCTTTTTTATAAAATCATTTTTCCCGTTTACATACCCTTTGATATCATCTGGAAATTCTGCTGCCAAGCGCTGTTTCAGCTGACTATACTTTTGTGCTTCATAAGGGTGTGCCAGCATATAATCCCGAAAGGCGAGGTGTCTGGAAATTTCCGCATGCCCTTTTTGAAACATGTGAATATGGTGTGTCCTCTCATCCCCGCCTTTAAGAAAAAACCTTCGTCCAGCGATGCCATTCTCACCCCTAGCATCATAACCTATCCGTTCCATCTCTTTATTAAAATCAGCGACACATTCCACATCTTTAACTACTGCCAAAATATCTATTACTGGCTTGGCATGGATCGCAGGTATGGCCGTGCTGCCAATATGGTATAAATTCATCATTTCATGCCCGAAAATATCCTGTAATCTTTTGCATTCATTTTGAAATAGCTTGGACCATACTTTCTTATGTGAAACGACTTCGACCTTTCTCATGAAAGCCTCCTTTTTTCATACACGTTCCCTTTAGTTAATGTTTCTTCCATTTGATGCTGCTTGTAAATTAGGCTTTCATCTGTGAATGGAGCCTGTTCGAAGGCATATGCCAGTTTTATCAATAACCCTTCACTAAAAGCGGTGCTGGCGATTGTCACACGAAAAGGGCCGCCTCTTTTCATGAAACCAGCAGGTACCGCAATGGACGGATACCCCGCTTTGGCGCAAATGGTGGAACCTATGTAGGAAGGAAAAAGAATCGCATCAAGGTCATCCTTCTTCAAGGCAAAATCAGTGCCCTGTTCCAATATAAATCTTTCAGTTTAGCATTCAAGTATTCTGGGTTTCTTAACGTATTAGGGAGACCTTCCCTATTCTCCCATTTATTTTGCCCATATTTTAATGCTCGTTCCCTTATGCCTTACATTCGTAGCCGAGCATAGCTTTCGTTGGTATTCTAGCTATTAGTGATTCCAATTTCCAACGCTTTCTGGACGGCTTCTTCTTTGTTACGGACTCCTAGCTTTAAATAGGCCGAGGAGGCGTAGTTTCTGACCGTTCCGTCCGACAAATACAGCTTGGAAGCTATCGTCTTGTATCGGAGCCCTTTGGCAACAAGCTGCAATATTTCTATTTCCCTGGTCGTCAGGTCATAGTCGTCTGCGGCATTCGGTTGCGGTGATTTGATGCTATCATCGAATTTCTCGAATATTTTATGGGACATCCCCTGATCGATTAGGGTGCCTCCCCGGTGAATAAGCCGAATCGTATTGGCCAGCTCGAGCGTTTCGGTCGATTTCAGCAGGAAGCCGTCCGCACCGTTGCGCAGCAAGTCCAACGCTTGCCTCGAGTCCTGGAACGTCGTAAGAGCCAATACGCGGATATTCGGCCATTGCTGCTTGATCATTTTGGTTGCCTCGGCTCCGCCCATGCCCGGCATATCCAAATCCATAAGCACTACATGGGGCTGAAGGCGCCCGCACAGGTCGACGGCTTGTTCGCCATCCTCGGCCAAGCCGTCGACGTTCAGATCCTGGTACCTGTCGAGCAACGTCCGCAGACTTTCCCGAATAAACGGCTGGTCGTCGACGATCAACAGGCGAATAAGCCCGTCTGCCATTTCCGCTTGTCGCGGCAAAGTACAGGCGACAAGCGTCCCGTCCCCGGAATTCGTATAGACGGACACTTGACCTTGCAAATTCATCGCCCGCTCCTTCATCGCGTTCATGCCGAAGCCCTCCCGCCACTCTTTTGTCCCTCTTCCGTTGTCGTGCACCTCCAGCCTCGTATATTGCTGCTCGAATTGCAGAGAAACGGTGATTTCCGTCGCCTGCCCGTGACGAACAGCATTCGTAAGCGACTCCTGCAAGCAGCGAATGAACGCCATCTTCGCTTGAAGGGACAGTCGGGACTCCTCTCCGAACAACCGAAAGCTTACATCGACCTGGGCATGCTTCTGAAATTCATCTCCAAGCTTTTGCAGGGACTGGACCAAGGAAAGCGACTGCTGAGGAGACTCCATTTGATGCAAGTATCCCCTCACTTCCTCGATGCTTTTGCGACCCATCTCAAGCAAGGAATCAAGCCTCTGTATACCCGTTTCGTTAGCAAGCTCGGGGCGCAACGTTTCCATTCCCATGATGATGGAAGTATAAGCATGGCCGACAGTATCGTGGAGCTCCCTAGACAGCCTGCTTCGTTCTTCTGCCAGCGTAATGCGCTCGATTTGGGACATATATTGTTCAAGCACCGCATTTTGTTTACGGATCGTTTCATTTTGCCGATGATTGACGATCAATAAGTGAAAAGCGAATCCCAACACATAAGCAAGTCCGTAGTAGGTGATCATGACCCAATAGCTGTTGCTTGGCGAAACCGCATGGAAAATTCCGGGCATCACCAAGACCGTTGCCGGAGCCGTCCAATGATAGGAAAGATGATTGCTGTTTGCAGCGATAAGAAACGCCGATACAATAAATGTAGAATAAGCATCCGGAAACAATGAGGTTAAAAATATGCATAGTCCGCCATATAGCAGTATTTCCGTGAACAAATAATATTTATAGTTGAGCAGTAAGCAGACCCAAGGAATGGAGAAGGCGGCAATCTCCCAAAAAATAACGATCCAAAGCGGCAGCGTTAGACCTTCCTGAAAACTTATCGTCGTCAGGATGAATGAAACGCTAGTAATAAGGCGGAGCGCCAACATAATCCAATCAAACCAAAACCACTGTTTAACCATATCCAACAAGTCGTCCACCCCCTAAGTAGCCTTCTGTTTTGTAACCTATATTATAGACCTAACCTTCGATAAATGACATATTTTTCTAGTTAACGCTGCAGCCCTTACACAAAGTCCGGAAACAAGATCCTTTATTGGTTTAGCTTTCTAATCATCATTCGTGTATAACCTCCCAATTTCTTCGCCAAAACATCTGCAAGCTTGAAGCTTATTGCAGTAAGCACCACTCCCACAGCCATTATAAGGAGTGATTTCGCAAAAGTATCTACCTCCATAAAAATGACATGCATATTGATGTATCGATACAATAGTGGTGCAACCAGGAATGCAAGAGGTGCTAAATAGAGAACGGCTGCGCTGACGAGACTGAAAAGTCCGATCACGAACTTCTGCATTAACCAAATGACGGCAGACCAGTTGCGGCGATCCGTAAGCTCTAATTTGGCTTGAGCCCAGACCGTTGCATCCGTTGTTACTATTCTGTCGTAAGGGGCCGTCGTAATATCGGTATAGATTTTCGTCTGTGTGCGCTCGAATTGGATGAACGTTGTAGTAGTTCGCAATACGCGTAAAACTAGTGGAATGCCGACCACCGTAAATGAAAGACTTAAACTGAACGACAGTGCTACCATGTAAAAACAAAAGTAAAACAAGCCTGTAACGAAAGTTAACAATAAAAAATAACCATTTTGGATGAAACCTGATTTCATAAGGTCCATCACTCCTCTCTGTGTAATATCCGCATCGTATAGCTTCTTCTGTCAACCTTACAAGTGCAAAAATGTCATATGACATTTTTGCACTTGTAAGGTTCGTGAAGTTTATTATGACGCCGATAATCGAAGTTGGAGTATTGGCTGTTCTCTGCTTATTGGCATGTATTTGGCGAAAAATATTTAGAGCCGCAAGTCCGCGAACGCCACAACGGCTCAATTGGTTTCAGGCGTCCAAGCTGTACTACCAAACCGACAGCAGTCTAAACACCTGACGATTGTTCCTGTTCCGAAAAACGAGATAAGCTTACGAAATAATCCAATATAGCTAACATTTTTTTTAAAATGACGTTAGCTTGCGTGCAGCATATGAAATCACTCTGAGATTTGGAAAGGAGAGTCCGGTCTGATTAGCGCTATTATTATCTTTATTGCTGACTCATTGTGTCCCGAACAACCAAGCTCGTAAAGCATGGAGTTGGCTTGAAACGACATATGGCTTTACTTTATGCGCTGTAACCAGTGTGCGCGGTCGTATTTCTCAATGGAAGAGCGGTGAGTTAAGTGGGGTATCTTTCAGAAGGATTTTAAAGTTTGAAATAAAGTTAAATTAAACATTGATTCAATCATAAAAGAATCCCACGCATTCTGAAAAAAGATTAATCAGAATGGGTGGGATTAATTATATTCGTATTTATTGGTTTCATTAAACTCATGACATTCCAATGGTACTTTAGTGATCTTGGTTACCTTTGCGGGCAAATCCATCATCTTCATGAGACTTTGCTTTTCTTTTTTTTCATGAATCCACGAATGATCATTCCGGCAATAATGAGAACCGCCACCACTGCGATTGGCTGGATATATGGCTTGGCCATCTCGTTAATCTGTCCCCAATTGCTTCCTAACTTCATCCCGAGGAATACAAAAAGTATAGACCACGGAAGTACAGCTAGTAGCGTATAATTCGTGAATTTCATTAAGGACATCTTAGAAATACCCGCTGGAATCGAAATAGCATGTCTGACAACCGGAATGAACCTAGCCGTAAAAATGACGCTTGGCCCATAGTTAGTAAACCAAGATTCCGCTAGTTCGATATGTTTTTTGTGAATGAATATATACTTTCCATATCGTTCTAAAAATGGTCTTCCACCATAATATCCGATTAAATAAACAAATATTTGGGCGATAGTTCCTCCAATCGTTCCAGCAATAACCGCCCCAACAAAACTGATGCTGCCTTGGGAAACTAAAAAGCCACCATAGGATAATACAATCTCACTTGGAATAATTTCAATCATAAGACCAAGGGTAATTCCTAGGTACCCATAATCCATGAGTGTAAGTAAAATAGTTTGGATAAAGTCGTTCATAATTCAACTTCTCTCTTTCATTTTCGCTTTTCTCAAAACGGATCACAAATGATGTTATTACTTCCCTTGTTAATGGGCCACTGGTGAGAATAACCCTTAGCTATAAATAACTTTTGACTGATTTGTGAGATAGGATGGCTTATTGGCTTGTTTAAGGTTTAGAATCGATTTCATAATGCCCACCATTTCCTCAGGGTTTTCCCATTCCATTTCCTTTTGATAGGTTTCGATGGATGTATCCCATTGATCCATTTTTTTATGGTCCTTTAATATATTAAGCATTTGTTTTTCAAATGATAATTTGCGATTGATTTCAAATACAAGATTATTGTCTTTTAAATACTGTAGATTAATTTCCTCCTGTCCCGGAAGCATTGAATGGACAAAAATCGGAAGTCTTTTTCGAAGTGCTTCACTAATGGTGACACCACCTGGTTTCGAAACGATTACATCCACTTCTTCATAAAGTTCGTTCATTTCCGATCTTGATGAAATATACGGTAATGGTTTAATATGAGCTAAATCCCATGTTTTGATCTCATCAAATAGCTTTTTGTTGTTGCCACAAAGTACAAAATAATCAAAGTTGGTTGATTTCTTTAACTCACCAGCTAAATTCAATATCCCGCCCAGGCCACTATTTCCTCCCGAGATTAAAACTTTGGGCCGATCGGTGTTTTTTAAACCACTGGCCTTCTTAGTGATTTCCTCATGCACAGGAATACCAGTCACCATTATACTATGTTTCGGTATTTGATTCTCGCTTAATAGCTTTTCTTTCAATTCTTGACTTGGAATAAAGTGAAAATCAATCCCCTTGCTTCCCCAGACATTATTAATAAAGAAATCTGTATACACGTTGATGATTGGGACACTGCATTTCCCTTTTAATTTTAACTGGCTTAAGAGTTGGGAAGGAAATCCGTGTGTACACACAATTAAGTCTGGATTTTCCTCATCTATCAATTGTTCCATTTTCTTCAAGAATATATGTTGACACCATTTAAATGGACGTTCCTTTTTCGAGTTAGCGTAAAAAAGGTTTTTGTAGGCGAGATTATAGGTTTCAGGTGCATAACGAATCCATTTCAAATATCCCGTCGTTATCATTTTTTCTAAAGAATTATTCGTATAACTTAGCAGATCCACTTTTTTCAAAATGACTCCGTTTGTATGTTTTTTTAACAAATCCATTAAGGCCTCTGCAACTTGATGATGTCCCGACTGCATGCGGAAGAGAGGTAAAAACAAAACCTTCTTCATATATGTCATCCCCTATAGAAATCATTCTTTTAATCGATGGATACGTACTGAGAAAAAAGTATATTTGTATGTTCAAGATCTTTTTTCCCCTTACAATATATCACTGTTTTTGTTAAAACCTTTCTTTTTAATCAATTTTTAATGATATGTTCATGGTATCATAAGCCCTAATCCCTAAACTTAATAGCCCGATTAGGAACCAATTATAGTACATTGGTTAATCCAATCGGGACGGTAATTTATTCTTTTTTTTCCTCTTCATATAATTGATAAAAGTATATATCAGTAAAAAGACTAAGAAAACGACACCTAAAAGTGGAACATATTCCGGATTTATATGAAAGGCATTACCTATATAATACCCTGCGACTATAAGAGGGACAGTCCAGAGAAACGTGCCTAACATGGAAAAGAGAATAAATTTGAACAGGGGAATGTTATTGATTCCTGCGAAATACGGACTGATTTGTCTTATTCCAGGTAAATAAAATCCAAACACGATTGTTTTTTTTGTATTATTCATATACTTTTTCTGTACTTTCTCCCAGCGATCATTGGTAATGCCCACGTATTTCCCATATTTTTTTATAAATGGATACCCCACGTATTTCCCACATACATACGCGATAAGCATCCCTATAAAGGCTCCGAGAAATGCACTGAGCACGGCTAAACCAAATGAGAGCTTATTTTGCCCAATCAGGACTCCGATTAGAAATAGAAGAGATTCTTCTGGAGCGGGAATCCCCACAATGCCCATGAATAAAAAAAGAAATATGATAAAATATCCATATAAGTCAATAAAATGCAGGATACTATCTATGTTCATAAAGTCCCCTCGAATCAGTTATAAGTCTTTTAATGTAATAAATTGTGTTCCCTTTTTTATGGTTTCCTCTAGGTAAATTTCCAATACTTCAATCATATATCTTGGTGCTTCTTTATCCGCCCCTAAGGTTTCCCCACAGTCATGGAGCAGGAGAATCGAATTTTCTGTTGAGGTTGTCCGCAATTGATTAAGCAGGTCATTCCTGCATGTTTCCACTTTCCAATCTCCGAAAATGTCTGACCACATGATCACTTTATATTTCTTGCTGGCTATTTTCGTAAAAATATTAAAATGGCCCCATGGAGGCCTATAAAAAGTGACTTTTTCATGCGTACATTCCATTATCGCCTTTTCCGTCATACTCAACTGTTTCGATAACTGAAAGGGCGAGAGGATCCAGCTTGAAATATGATCAAAATGATGGATTCCAATTGTATGTCCCTCTTCATGCATTCGTTTAATGATATCAGGGTTATTTTTCACTTTACTGCCCACAACAAAAAACGAACCCTTTATCTCGTACTTTTTTAAAAGATCAAGTAATTGTATAGTATATTCAGGGTTAGGGCCATCATCAAAAGTAAGGGCAATCCCATTATTCCTCTTGTTTTTTTTGGTAATTCCCAGTCTGCATACACGAATAATTACAGTAGGGAAAATCGAATAAATAAGAAATAACAATACTATGATACTCAGACTAATTATCCCTATATGTGTCACTCACAGAACACCTCATTCTTGTATTTAGCAGCAAATTACCTTTTCGGTAAGGATAATACCACCTCTGTTCCTATTCCGTCGATACTGGCCACTTTAATTTCCCCATTATGTTGATTCATTATATTTTTGGCTATCGACAAACCTAGCCCTGTTCCGCCTGTCTCCCGGCTTCTAGCCTTATCCACCCGGTAAAATCGTTCGAAGATATTTTCCATTTCATGCTCAGGAATGCCAATCCCATAATCTTTTACCCGAATGACCGTAGAGTATAACTGATCCTCTACATACACATCAATTTTGTCTGTACTATATTTGATTGCGTTATCTAAAAGGATAATAATCACCTGTTTTATCTTCAATTCATCTGCTGTAATCGTAATGGTATCTTCTTGATAATGAAAATTTATTTCTCGCCCATAGACCTCTTTGAATTGTTTAAAAACGTTCTCGCATAAAGTTATTATATTCACTGATTTAATATCTAAAGAATTTTCCATTTCCGTATCGGCTAATTCCAGCAGCCTTTCCGTCATTTTCTGTATTCGGGTTGCCTCTGAATGAATTACATTTATAACATCCAATGCCTTTTCTTCGCTTTTTATCCGGCGGCGGCGCAAGAGATCGGCATAACTCTTTATTATCGTTAGCGGAGTCTTTATTTCATGTGAAGCATCTGAAATGAATTGCCTCTGTTTATCCAAATTCACATCCAACCTGTTCATCATCCGATTGAAAGTAACAGCCATTTTTTGCAGTTCATCTTTTGTATCCTGTTGGATGATGATTTTTTTCGGAATACCGCTTTGTTCAATATCCTCCATCGTATTAATCATATTGGAAATTGGTCTCATAATTACACTCGATAACCACCTGCCGCCTAGCAGCGATAGCCCCGCCCCTAATAGGGTACAAAATGTGAGTATGGAAAGTAATACATCCTTCCCTAATTCCAGACCTAGTAATCTATCTCCAATTTCTAAAGTTCCAACAACTTTACCTTTGGATTGGATAGGAACCCTAACGATTAATATTTGTTCTTCTTTATGCTCTTGTATAATTGTACTTCTATGCGCTTCTTGGTTAGTAGAAAATTCCCCTTTAAATTTCGTAAGCAAATAATGGTCGCTGGACACTTCGCTTCTGATTTTAGAATCAGGTTGAATGATCCTTATAAATGAATGATTCGTCAAATATGTGGTTAATTTTTTGTTTAATTCATGGGGCGTATCATCCATATGTATTTCAGCAATGACATTTTGCGCTTTATGAAGTAATATATCCTCTTCCATATTTACAGTAATCTTCATAAACGAAAAAAATACAACAGCATTGACCGCAACCAACACACAGAGTATCCAAGCCGTAGTAATCAGGTTAATTTTTGTTGTAATTTTCATTACTTATTTCTCCCTTACAGTATAACCAATTCCTCTTACCGTCTGAATGATTGTCGGGTCAGAAAAACCTTCTTCCGTTTTCTTTCTTAAATGGCGGATATACACATCGATTACATTTGTCTCCCCTTCATACTCATAACCCCATACATTCATCAGGATATTTTCCCGCGTCACGATTTTGTTTTTATTGGATAGTAAATAAATGAGTAAATCAAATTCCTTTGGGGTTAACGCTATGGAAGAATCCCCCCTCTTAACCTCTCTAGTATCGAGATTAATGAATAAATCTTTTATTGATAAGATCGTTTCCTCTTCTCTCAAAGCATTGGCAGTTATTGAATTATGACGTATAGCTGAACGTATTCTTGCCAATAACTCATCGATTTCAAAGGGCTTCGTTATATAGTCATTGGCCCCTTGATCCAGTCCTGCTACCTTATCCATTGTAATATTGCGAGCTGTTAAGAGGATGATTGGCAGTAATGAGTTCTCATTTCGGATCCTTCTTAAAACTTCAATGCCATTCAGCTCAGGTAACATAACATCTAAAAGTACTAAATCTAATTTTTCTTGTAATGCAGCTTCCAACCCCGCCTTGCCGGTATGGGCAAGAAGCACTTCATACCCCTCATATTCGAGTTCTATCTTTAATATCGTCGCTATCTGGATTTCATCTTCTACAACCAGAATACGCTGTTTCATTTAAAACCCTCCTACTTGAGTAGTATATGGCAAGGAGTTCACACCCTCATGTATTGTTTATCGATTTTAGCCAGGAATATTACTTGCATCTTAAACACGAAAAAATTGTCCTCCGCTAAATAATTCAATCCCCTTTATATTTGCTCCAAAGTCCTGTATTTTAATCGTTTCCAATTATTCTTGAAACGCTCTTCCTTCAATTTAGCATTATTTTGCTTTTTATTTCGCTTTTTAATTAATTTTTAATTCTTTTTTCAAGTTGCGTTAAGGTTGAATTGATATATAGTCTCTAAGGAACAGCAGAACTTGCTAAGGAGGTTCAAACAAGAAAAAATCAGGAGGATTCAATAATGAATGATGCAAAAGGTCCATCCATCGGGTGTCAGATGTTGAACAAATTTCCTGAGGTCATCATTGGAGACGGCTGCAGACTTCCTGATCGAAAATCTGAACTTGGGCTTGACCAACTCTGCTTTAATAATGAGTGTCCTTTTGATCATAAATCTCGGGGTCGGTCTGGTGACGGCAACTATCATCTTCACAATCGCAATGCTTGCGACGTTTGCGGCTTGGTATGCAAGTGAGAAGACGCTGTCCATTCACACTATCTACACATCTGAACGAGAAGCGTTCTACTGGTTGGCCATCTTGTTCACTTTCGCCTTGGGTACAGCAGCTGGTGACCTCATTGCAGAAGGTCTCGATATCGGCTAATGGAGGTCTGCACTGTGTTTTTCACCAAAGCACATTTGTGTGACATGTCCATTTTTGTCAAAGTGTACCGAAAGTAAAGACCATCAAAAAGTAGTGACACGTCATATTTGGCAAGATTATATGGAAGAAGCGGACGTACCTCAACAAAACCAGGTTCAAGATGCTAAACAACAGAACAAAGAGCTTTCTTTCAGTGCACCAAAGTATCATATGACGGGCGGTTGGACAAATGATGAATTTTAATAATGATCAATGGCAGCAGCGACATTAAAGGTGCTGACAAGTATATACTGCAAAAAATCCCGAAAAAGGGAAAAGAGAAAGTCATAAAGCATTTACAGTTAACCGAATCCACCGGAAATAAGGTTACTGCTATAATCTATAGTGAAGATTCAAATAAGACTTCATTTCTAACGTTAGAAATGAACAAAGAAAAAACTATAACTATGCAGAATGAAAAACCCGTAACTTACAGCTCCAATCAACCTTAAATAGTTTCGTTTTAAAAACAACAATCTTTACGAAAAGAGCCTAAAAAATAAACAAAGGGGATAGATCGCCTATCACCCTATTACACCATTGTTGTATCATTATTTAAACGCTGATCGATTAACAAAACTGCGGAATTAGTCCAAATCTTCAAATCCATATTTTTTAAAAACCTTGTCAGAATCTACACTTTGAAGATAGTCGTAAAATAGCTGCGCTTCCTTTCGGTGTGAACTATTATTGATTATCCCTACCGGATAAATGATCGGATCGTGTAAATCTTCCTTGGCTGTTGCAACGATATCAACTTTTGATGAGTTCATGGCATCCGTTTTATAAACGAGTCCCGCGTCCACGTTTCCTGTTTCCACGTATGTAAGCACTTGCCGGACATCCTTGGCATATATCAATCTATCTTCAACCTCTTTCCAGAGATTCATGTTTTCCAATGTTTGTTTCGCATACTGCCCTGCCGGTACAGACTCTGGCGTACCGATCGAAATTTTAGTAGCCTTTTTGAGGTCTTTCAATGATTCCATTTCCTTATCGGAATCCTTTGGCACCACCAGCACCAGTTTATTGCCGACTAAATCGATTCCGTTTTTCTCTTCAATAAGATCTTCATCTACTAATTTATCAAATTTATCTTCAGCCGCTGAGAAAAACAGGTCCACAGGTGCGCCTTGGGAAATTTGCTGCTGAAGAGCTCCCGAGGCTCCAAAGTTATAATTAACTTTCACATTTACATTCTCTTTTTCAAATGAATCTTTTATATCATTTAAAGCATCTTGCAAACTTACAGCTGCGGAAACCGTCAATTCCACTTGCTCCGCCTTCATTTCTGTGTTTTCCGCTTCATCATTTGAACACCCTGTCCCCACTGTCACAAGCAACATAATCGAAAAAATCATAAAGTATATTTTTTTCAAAATCGCTCTTCCTTTCTAACCAGTTATAACTAGTTATATCTAATTATACCTAGTTAATCTAATATTTCCTATTTATCTATGAATTTACTTTTCAAAGGGCACTAAGATACAATAAGGACGGAGGGATGCACATGTCGCAGGAGCTATCCTATACAATCGAAGAAGTGGCACAGCTTTTAAAAGTTTCTAAATTGACGATATATGATCTTGTTAAAAAAGGGGAACTGCCTGTATTCCGAGTGGGCAGGCAAATGAGAATGGATGCAAAGGACTTAGAGAAATATATCACTGACAGTAAGTCCCCTACATCCCCGGTTCCTATCGCCGAACCCCATCGGAACGAAGAGAAGGGCACACCAACCCTTGTCATCAGCGGGCAGGATATGGTTTTGGATATACTGGGGCAGTACATCGAGAAGGATTCCGGCCATAAAACATTACGATCGAACACAGGAAGTTTAAGCGGGCTTATATCCATGTACAATGGCGATTCCGACATCGTGAGTATGCACATGTTTGATGGAGATACGGGTGAGTATAATCTTCCATATATAAAAAAGATCTTGGTTGGCTATCCTTATATTTTATTTAATCTCGTTTCAAGGAATGCAGGTTTATATGTTAAAAAAGGGAATCCTTTCAATCTCACCACCTGGAATGATTTAAACAAGGATCACTTGACCATCATCAATAGGGAAAGAGGATCTGGTGCAAGAATCCTTCTTGATGAGCAGCTAAAGATCCATAAGATTCCGCCTAAAAGCCTTAAGGGGTATGAAAATGAGGAAACCAACCATTTAAGTGTCGCATCAGCTGTTTCATCAGGTATTGCGGATATCGGCGTTGGAATTGAAAAAGCGGCAAAAATAGTCGGAGTCGACTTCATTCCATTGATAACGGAACGTTATGACCTTGTTCTATTAAAAACTCCGAAAAACGAGCAGATCATAAAAATCGTCAAAAGAATTTTATCCTCGAATCCGTTTCAAGCGGAAATCGATGCTTTAGGTGATTATGATATTTCCAGGACAGGCTCGATCATTCACGAGACATTTTAAAAAGGAAGGCTACTGTAACAGCAGCCTTCCTTTTTACTTTTCTTTTTTTCCTATTTCCTAAAGAGCACATTCTTCGATTTCAAAACCCAGGTCTTCGATGATCCCCCAATCCGCCGTTGGTTCTTGACCAGCTGTCGTTAAATAATCTCCGACGAAGATGGAATTGGCTGCATAAAGTGCCATGGGCTGCATGGAACGGAGATTGACCTCACGACCGCCTGCCAGACGGATTTCTTTGCTCGGGTTGACGAATCTCATCATCGAAATCAGTTTCAGGCATTTAGTGGGGGTCAACTCGGAAGTTCCCTCAAGAGGCGTTCCGTCAATTGCATTGAGAAAATTACAAGGAATGGAATCCGCATCAAGGCTGCGTAAGGATAGAGCGATTTCCACTGCTTCCGCAGCAGATTCCCCCATACCGAAAATGGCACCTGAACATGGGGACATTCCCGCATCTTTCACAGTTTCGACTGTATCTACCCGGTCCTCATATGTATGTGTTGAGGTAATATTGCTGTAGTTTTCCTGTGATGTATTCAAGTTGTGGTTATAGCGATGAACGCCGGCTTCTGCTAGTTTGCCGGCATGTTCCTCATTCAGGAAACCTAAACAGCAGCAGATTTTAAGATCCGTCGTTTCACGGATTTCTTTTACCGCTTCAATGACATGATCAATTTCCCTGTTGGTCGGACGACGGCCAGAAGCAACGATGCAATATGTACCCGCTTTACGACGGATTGATTCTTGCGCTCCCTCGACAATCTTTTCTTTAGTCAGCCATGCATATTTATCGATCGGGGCTTCCGATACGATCGACTGCGAGCAGTAGCCACAATCTTCGGGACATAATCCTGATTTCGTATTGATGATCATATTCAATTTGACCTTTTTTCCATAATGATGCTTGCGTATGAGATATGCTGCATTCAAAATTTCCAAAACTTCGCTATCTGGGGCTTGTACGATTGCTAATGCCTCTTCAGCCGTAACTTTATATCCTTTAATCACGCTCTCCGCTAACATCTTCCAATCCCTTACTAGTGTTTCCAAATCCAATCCCTCTTTTCTTTTAATGTTGTCTATTTCTTTCCATGAATCTGCCGCGATTAATTACGAAGAACTCGCGAAGTTCCAATCGATACGAATGCTGGTGCCTAGATCCCGTGCTTATGTACTTCCTTGGAAAGGAGCTTGGCCAGGGCAAGAATCGATGCTTCCCTCCGACACCTGCAGATAAAGTGAAAGCTAACGCTCCGACTCTAAAGAGATCGTCTACAAAGACCTGCTTCCTGCGATTTATCCCACCTTCTGCTGCTACCGCTTTTTTAGGGTATCCCCATTTCGCTATCCATCTTTCCCTTCAAACCAAAATGTTCGGAAGTTCCCCACCAGTCAAATTTGCATCACAGACCATAATGCTTTGCATTTGGAATGGCAGAAAAATGACTGGTAACGGATCATTAAGTGAAATAAATGGGCATTAACCAACCTCCAGACCACTTAATATGTTAACTAAAATATTTTATAGTTAACATATGGATGAATAATACCATACAAACAAAATATTATTCAATGGCTATTTTTCAATATTTTCCTAGTTTGTCCTTGAAAAACTGAGAAGGCATGCACTTTATATGTTAACCTAAATATTAATTAGTTGACATATAAAATAGAAATCAGGCAAACTAATAGTGGGCAATTTGCCTGCCATTACTAAAAAAGGTGGTGAAAACCTTGAAAGCAAGAACGATTTCTTATGTGGCCCTTTTTACTGCGTTAACCGCAATTGGCGCCTTTATTAAAATACCTATCCCTTATATACCATTCACACTGCAAATTCTGGCAGTCTATTTGGCAGGCGCATTGCTGGGGCCCCGGCTTGGGATGCTCAGTCAGTTATGCTACGTCTTGATCGGACTTATCGGGTTGCCAGTGTTTGCTGAAGGCGGGGGAATCGGCTATATACTCAAACCCACTTTCGGCTATTTGCTCGGATATATTCTGGGAGCCTATGTAAACGGGTGGCTGATCAACCGGTTTTCCCTCTCCACGATTCGTTCCATATTCCTTGCTAACGCTGCCTCTTTGCTGACCGTTTACTTCTTCGGCTGCATATGGCTGTATGGTGCAATGAAGTGGATTGTGGAAACGCCGCTTTCAATCAACCAAACGATTCTTTACGGCTTCTTATTACCGGTACCCGGTGATTTACTGCTGTGCATTCTATGTGCTGTCATCATTCAACAAGTACGTCCGCGAATTGCAAGATACATAAACGTAAAGGAGCTGAATCATCCATGGGCCAAGCCTACTTCATAACCGGAACTGGCACGGATATTGGAAAGACCATCGTCACGAGTGCACTTTATCTTTCTCTTCAAACGTTTGGAAAAACCGTCACGATCTTCAAACCATTTCAAACTGGGATCAATGAGGAAACGAATACATACCCGGATATTTCTTGGTTTGAGCAGGAACTCGGTGTAAAGGAATCAGGGTTTTACACACTGGAGCCCGAAACCTCTCCACATTTGGCGATTAAATTAACCGGGAGTCTAATCGATGAGAAGAAAGTCGTGGAAAGGGTTCATGAACTTGAGGAAATGTATGACATCGTATTAGTTGAAGGAGCAGGCGGATTGGCTGTTCCGCTCATTGAACGGGCGGAAGGTTTCTATATGACGACGGATTTCATAAGAGATTGCGGCATGCCTGTCGTATTCGTATCCACAAGCGGTTTAGGGGCGATTCATAATGTCGTGACGACGCATTCTTATGCACAAATCCATGATATAAACGTGAAAACCATATTGTATAACCATTACCGGCCAGAGGATCGGATTCATCAAGACAATATCGAAACCATTGAAAAGCTGACAGGGCTGAAGGGGCTCGCCTGCATTCCAACACTGGCCGATGTTAGAAAAGATTTGAGGATCTGCATCCTTGATTTACTTGGTGACCAAAATTATACCCAACAATTGAAAGAGGTGTTCAAAGCATGAACAGTCAGGATTTAGAACAATGGGATAAGGAATATGTATGGCACCCGTTCACGCAAATGAAAACGTATCGGGAAAGTAAACCGCTGATCATCGAGCGCGGCGAAGGCAGCTATCTGATTGATGTGGATGGCAAACGCTATTTGGACGGCTATGCTTCATTATGGGTGAATGTGCACGGACATAACGAGCCGGAATTAAACGGAGCCCTTATTGAACAAGTGAATAAAGTCGCGCACTCCACTCTGCTGGGATCTGCAAATGTACCATCGATCTTACTGGCAAAGAAACTGGCAGAGATCACTCCTGGTCATTTATCGAAAGTCTTCTACTCTGACACGGGATCTGCCGCTGTGGAAATCGCCCTTAAAGTCGCTTATCAATATTGGCAGAATATCGATCCCGTCAAGCATCAGAATAAAAACAAATTCATCTCCCTTGACGAAGCATACCATGGCGATACTGTCGGTGCCGTGAGTGTGGGCGGAATGGATCTATTCCATAGAATCTTTAAGCCCCTCTTATTTCAACGGATTTCCGCCCCTACACCATATGCCTATCACATGACTGAATATGGAGATCAAGAAGCAGTGAAAAACCATTGCTTGAAGGAACTGGAGAAGTTGCTGCAGGAACAATCAGAGGAAATTGCCGGATTGATCATCGAACCGCTTGTGCAGGGGGCGGCAGGTATCATAACCCATCCCCGGGGCTTTTTGAAAGAAGTTGAACAATTATGCAAGAAGTACGATATCCTCCTAATTTGTGACGAGGTGGCTGTAGGGTTCGGTCGCACTGGTACGATGTTTGCCTGCGAGCAGGAAGATGTCGTCCCTGATATCATGTGTATGGGCAAAGGGATCACTGGGGGATATATGCCACTCGCAGCCACCATCATGAACGAGCAGATCTTTCAATCCTTTTTGGGAGAACGGGAAGAACATAAAACCTTCTATCACGGCCACACCTATACAGGAAATCAGCTAGCCTGTGCACTGGCCCTGAAGAATATCGAGCTAATGGAAAGCCGGAATCTCATTAAAGACATCCAGAAAAAATCAAAATACCTATCCGAAAGACTGCAAGCGCTATACGAACTTCCGATCGTCGGCGATATTCGCCAGCGCGGCTTCATGATTGGAGTGGAAATCGTTAAAGACCGTGAAACAAAAGAAACGTTCACCCTCCAAGAGAACGTCGTTTCCGGGATCATCCATACAGCACGGGAAAATGGCCTGATCATCAGGGAACTTGGTCCAGTCATCACGATGATGCCGATCCTTTCCATGTCAGAAAAGGAACTCGATTTCATGGTCGAAACGGTCTACCGTGCCATCCAGGAAGTCTCCATTCATAAAGGATTGATCCAAGCAGCAAACTGATTCAAAAAGATGGTGAATTAAAAAGGGCACCTCAATGGGGAGGCTGCTGAAAAACTCACGTTTTTCTAACTAGTACGGTAAATCAAATTAAAAAAAGACGATTCTCATTCGGTA
>NZ_JAWRYN010000338.1:0-308 GCF_046534585.1 Peribacillus sp. SIMBA_075
CGGTCGGCTACTACGGATTGGTAGAGATCATGACTCTTCAGTTGCTAGGTTTCTTGATAGGGGCGATTGCAACAACTGTCGGGACGTATCTGCTATTTATCTCGCTTTTACCTGTGCTGGTGCAGGCATTGAAACGAAACCAAAAGCTTAACGATCAGAGTTTGAATGCCTTTACACTTGCCCAGCTGCGTTTTCGGGTAAATAACCTGACCAAAATTCTCGGTACAGTGGCTATGCTGATCGCTCTTGGGGTAGGGGCGATGGCAGGTGGACTTGCTTTCCAAAAAAACGTTGATTTGATTGCCAAT
>NZ_JAWRYN010000339.1:0-308 GCF_046534585.1 Peribacillus sp. SIMBA_075
CAGTAATTACTTTTTTAACGTTCATCATGATGGTCACGATGACCAGGATAATCATGATGCTGCGGCCAAATGCCGGTGCCAAATCGAATTGCTGCGAGAATATGGAGCCAGCTCCCGCTATCATAACCACTAATACGCCGAATAAGGTCAAAATCAATGTATAATCGATTACTTTTCCGATCCATTTTCCACTGATGCGGTAGACGACGTCTTCATGTGAAGTCGTTTGCATGCGGCTTCCGAGACGTGTCAAAATCATTCCGATATAACCAAATAAAGCGGCAGCGACCAAGACGCCACCGACACCC
>NZ_JAWRYN010000340.1:0-308 GCF_046534585.1 Peribacillus sp. SIMBA_075
CAGCTGCACAGTACGGAAAACCCCAAGGAAGCAAAGTGTCTTCCCTCTCGTTATGGATCGGTGGCGTCGCCTTTACTATTGTAGTCGCCCTGCTCGGGTATGGACTATCTCGTGTTCCTGGCTTTGATCGAGTCGGTCCTTTGGCTTGTGCGATCCTGATTGCGGTCGCCTATCGCCAATTTTGGGGATATCCCGAGGCTCTGCGATCAGGCATTCAGTTCTCTGCCAAACGTTTATTGCGTCTTGCCATCATTTTGTACGGTCTCAAGCTAAATATTGACGTCGTGCTTCACCAAGGTCTCGGTCTA
>NZ_JAWRYN010000055.1:0-29110 GCF_046534585.1 Peribacillus sp. SIMBA_075
GGTTGTGGCGAAGTGGTTAACGCACCTGATTGTGGTTCAGGCATTCGTGGGTTCGATTCCCATCAGTCGCCCCATTTCGCGGGTGTAGTTTAGTGGTAAAACCTCAGCCTTCCAAGCTGATGATGAGGGTTCGATTCCCTTCACCCGCTCCAAATATGGGCCTATAGCTCAGCTGGTTAGAGCGCACGCCTGATAAGCGTGAGGTCGATGGTTCGAGTCCATTTAGGCCCACCATATTCATATTGTTCCGCAGTAGCTCAGTGGTAGAGCATTCGGCTGTTAACCGAACGGTCGTAGGTTCGAGTCCTACCTGCGGAGCCATGGGGAAGTACTCAAGAGGCTGAAGAGGCGCCCCTGCTAAGGGTGTAGGTCGCGCGAGCGGCGCGAGGGTTCAAATCCCTCCTTCTCCGCCATTTGGCCCGTTGGTCAAGCGGTTAAGACACCGCCCTTTCACGGCGGTAACACGGGTTCGAATCCCGTACGGGTCATAACAAAAAGGGAAGCATACATACATGTATGCTTCTTTTTTTTATTTTTTTTCATTGATATAATTATCCTTTTGATTATAGGGAATGTCTCCAAGACGGGAATCATTCCCTTCATCTAGTGTATTTTCATATAGCTTTTGCTTTTTGTTCGGCATATTCACCCTATTTTCCGCTTCGATATCATTTGCGGCAAATCCTTCATAGTCTTCAGGAAATCCATTCGTTTCACCTTCGGTTTTATAAAGACCATTATAATTGTCATGATCACCTGTGTAATCAGATGGCGTTTCGGATGTACCGAATTTGGCGACTTCACCAAAGCTATCTTCTTTATCAACTATTTCATTTCCATGACGATTTTCAAAATCATCACCCTTGGATGGGATCAGTATATCTTCTTCCACCGGTCGGTCTTGTGCAATTGGTCGTTCCGGGGCATGCTCGACACAGTAGAGAGTGCTTGGAATCGCTTCAAGTCTATCGATAGGGATTTCTATATTGCAGGTTTTACAATGGCCATACGAACCCTCTTCTATGGCATTCAATGCTCCTTCTATTTTATCCATTTCAGATTGTGCATGCTCATCAAGTGCTTGGTTCCGTTCCATCTCGAATAATTCGGTTCCAAGATCAGCAGGATGATTATCATAAGATGATAATTCCCCAACAGATTCCGTCTGGCTTTTATCAAGAACGGATCGTTCATCATTTTGAATCCTATTTCCAAGTTCAGCTTTTTCTTGAAGCAGTACTTTTCTGAATTTATGCATTTGCTGTTTCGTTGCCATATCCATTCACTCCTTCTAAAGTCCATATCTCATTTTATATTTTTATGATGGTTGTATTATCTATTACCCGAATCGGAGTATAGGAAAACAAAATGGAACGGAAGATAAAAAAAGGACTGAGCGGGTAGCTCGGTCCTTGAAAATTATATAAGATAGCTGATGAATAAACCAATGGCCATAAGTAAGCCAAAGAAGGTGTTCGTTTGGGCCGTTGCTTTCATTGCCGGTACCATCGTGATCGGCTGTGTTTTACCAACGAATCCTTTGACTGCGGCCATGGCTTTCGGGATGCTAAGGAAGGCAAGGAGAATCCACGCTGTTACATTTCCAGTAAGGACTAATCCAACCAGCCATAGATAAGAGAAGGCAAACATGATTGCCATGAATGTCAGGGCGTTTTTCCTGCCCATCACTACAGGCATCGTTTTGCGGCCATGTGCCTTATCTCCATCGTGGTCACGGAGGTTATTGGATAAGTTGATTAACCCGACCAATATTCCACTAGGGATGGCAATTAAGATGGCTGTTGAAGATACATAACCGGTTTGGATGAAAAAGGCAATCAGGATGATCAAAAAGCCCATGAACAAACCAGAAAATAGTTCCCCGAATGGTGTATATGAAATGGGTAGTGGACCGCCTGTATAAAGGTAGCCAACAAGCATGCAAACCAGTCCTACTGCTGCAAGCCACCAAGATGATGCGGCACAGATATAGATTCCAAGTATCAGGGCGATGGCATACATGCCAAGTGCCAAGGTCATGATGAGTTTTGGGGTCATCCCATGACGCACGATCCCGCCACCGATGCCTACGGATTCCTCCGTATCCAAGCCTCTCTTGAAATCATAGTATTCATTGAATAAATTAGTTGCAGCTTGAATCAGGATACTTGCAATCATCATGGCAGCGAATAGTAGCCAATTCACTCCATCTTCCAAGAGTGCAATCACAGTTCCAAGTAAGACTGGGACAAAAGCTGCGGTTAGTGTATGTGGACGAATTAACTCCCACCAAATCTTCCAGGTCCGTTTAAGGGGAAGTCCGTCGTATTCTGTTTGCATTATTTCTCTCCTCAAAATCATTATTGGTTCTTTCGAAATTATAACAAATATTGAAATGTTGCACAAAAGGTTATCCTAATAAGTGTAGGAAAACTGGGGAAGTGTGTCAATTGGATTTCATGAAGATTCTCTTCCAAAATCAAGGATATTTCTCTTCATTCGCTAAGATTCATATAATAAGGAAAAAAGCAGGCATGAATCGTTCGGTAAAGGGGCGTTTTATTGACATGAGGTTGAAGGGAGGTGTATCTTTAAATAGGTTAAAAAGCTTTTAAAATGTACATTTGGGGGGATTTTCTTGGCTATCTCAGAAGAAACTGAACAGTTTCAGGGACTGGCTTCAGCTATACAAAAGGCGAAGGACTTGAATGATCAAGTTCTATTCAGTCATATTAAGAAAGTTAATTGCAACAACCCCCTTTCATTTTATCAAGCTGGAAGAGAACGGTACGCGGGTGAACGCTTTTTCTGGGAGGACCCTGCAAAGGAAATAACCATCACCGGTTTAGGCACTGTTAAGAAACTCAAAGCGGCATCGAATGCCGAACGTTATAGAGAAGTCGAAAAGAGCTGGATCAAACTGCAGAATACTGCTGTCAAAACGGGATTGACCGATGTAGAAGCGACCGGTCCTTTACTGTTTGGGGGCTTTTCTTTTGATTATGAAACTAACAGTACGCTCCTTTGGAATCAATTCGGGGACAACCTGTTTTATATACCTGCCTTCATGCTTTCAAAAGTGGGGAAACAAGCTTACTTAACGACAAACTTACTTTGTTCGCCTGATGATTCAGAAAAACTCTTCATAGATATGATAAATGAACGGGAAGCCTTCCTTTTCAAAAGCCTGGACGGCACTGGATTGGTTCCTAATGCCTTGGTTTTGCAGAAGGAAGTCAAACCTGAGGAATGGAAGCGGACGGTCGCAGAGGCTGTTCAGGAAATCAAGACGACAGATCTCGACAAGATTGTTTTGGCAAGGGAGCTTCGAGTTGTTTTCGAGCGTTCCATCGATTCAGGGAAAGTGCTTGAGCAATTGATTGCTGAGCAGCCATTAAGCTATATTTTCAGTTTGGAAGCTGGTGGTGACTGTTTTGTCGGTGCCACTCCCGAACGTTTAATTAAGAAACAGGGAAATGAAGTTTTCTCTACCTGTCTTGCTGGATCGATGGGGCGAGGGAAAGATGAGCAAGAAGATGTTTGTCTTGGTGAAGAATTGCTTCATGACCAAAAGAATTTACAAGAGCACCAATATGTCGTGTCGATGATATCAAATGCCTTTGATTCTGTATGTAAAAAGGTAATGGTCCCGGCCGAACCGAAACTTATGAAAAACCGTCATATCCAGCATTTGTATACACCGGTCCGCGGTATATCCAAGGAAGGTGTCACGATTTTTGAATTCGTCGAGAATCTCCATCCTACACCCGCCATGGGCGGACTTCCAAAAGAAAAGGCCGTTGTCCGGATTCGGGAAATGGAAGGTCTTGAGCGCGGCTTTTATGCGGGACCATTAGGCTGGGTGGATACGTATGGAAATGGGGAATTCGCCGTAGGGATACGTTCTGCCCTAATACAGAACAATGAGGCATCGCTCTTTGCGGGGTGCGGCGTAGTTGAAGATTCGGCTCCCGAAAGTGAGTTCCGGGAAACGGGGATTAAATTCAATCCGATGCTAAGTGCTTTAGGAGGAAATCTTAATGAATGACCGAGATGCATTGACAGCGTATGCTGCTTCATTTGTCGATGAGCTGGCACAAAATGGGATGAAGCATGTGGTTGTGAGCCCAGGTTCGCGATCCACTCCCCTAGCTTTGTTGTTAGTGGAACATCCTGATATCGAAATTCATATTAATGTGGATGAGCGTTCGGCTTCTTTTTTTGCCCTGGGTTTGGCTAAGGCCTTAAAAGAACCTGTCGGACTTCTTTGTACATCCGGTACAGCGGCTGCAAACTTTTACCCTGCCGTCATCGAGGCTTACTATTCAAGAGTGCCGCTAATAGTGCTGACCGCTGATCGTCCGCATGAATTGCGTGATGTCGGTGCCCCACAGGCAATCGATCAAATTCATCTGTACGGGAGACAAGTAAAATGGTTTGTCGAAATGGCACTTCCTGAAAGTACAGATGAGATGATGCGGTATGCAAGGATGATCGGTGCAAGGGCAGTGGCTACAGCGGCAACTGAACCTGCAGGGCCAGTACATTTGAATTTCCCGCTTCGAGAACCATTGATTCCGGATCTGGAGCAAGCAAAGGGATATAGGCAAAATAAAATGACGCCTGCAGTGTTGATTGATAGTGGAGAACGGTCACTGTCCGCATCACAAATAGATGCTGTTGCATCTACTTTGTCACAAGCTAAGCAAGGTATGATTGTATGTGGCGAATTACCGCATCCAGGGATGAAGGAAGCAATCAAAGCATTAGCGGATAAACTTGCTTTTCCGGTATTGGCTGACCCTCTTTCCCAGTTAAGGAGTGGGAGCCACGACAAAGCCATCATTATTGATGCGTATGATACGTTTCTACGCGATGAAGCGGCAAAAGCGGCTTTCAGGCCGGACGTGATTTTACGTTTTGGGACAATGCCTGTTTCTAAACCCTTATTGTTATTCATGAAAAAACAAAAACAAGCAATCACTTTGGTCGTCGATGGCGGAGCGGGCTGGCGAGAACCAGCCGGATTGGCATCGAACATGATTTACAGCGAAGAGAAAGATTTCTGCCAGCGTGTTTGTGAAAAAGTTACTGATGCCTCAGATGATAAATGGCTTGGCTTATGGCAAACTGTCAACGTAGCAACGAAGAATGCCTTAGCTTCCATCAGGGATGAAGAGGAATTAAGTGAAGGCAAGCTGTTCTCCCTGCTTGCTGATATGTTGCCATTGGAATCCACCTTATTTGTCGGGAATAGTATGCCCATACGAGATTTGGATACATTCTTTTTGAATAATGGAAAAGGAATCAAAACCTTTGCAAACCGTGGGGCGAATGGCATCGATGGGGTCGTTTCCACTGCTCTTGGAGTAAGTACGGTTTCGAAAAATACAGTACTGGCAATCGGGGATTTAAGCTTTTTCCATGATATGAATGGCTTGCTTGCAGCAAAACTTCAAAAACAAAATATCACCATATTGCTGATTAATAATGATGGGGGCGGCATTTTCTCCTTCTTGCCACAGGCGAATGAGAAAGAACATTTCGAAATGCTATTCGGTACCCCTCATGGGCTTGATTTTTCCCATACTGCAAAGCTGTATGGAGGTAAATACAACAAGGTGCAAAATTGGGATGAGTTAAAGAAGGTATTTACAGAGTCATTTGGAATTCAAGGTCTGAAAATCATTGAGGTGCCGACCGAAAGGGAGTCCAATTTACAAAAGCATCGAAATTTGTGGAGTTTTGTTTCCCAGGAAATAAAAATGGTGTTAGACAGGGAAATATCATGAATATTGTCAGCAAGGATGTCACTTATGCTGTTGAAATAACGGGAAATGGAGAACCTCTTGTACTTTTGCATGGATTTACGGGAAATCGGGATACATGGAATTTCCTCATTCCGCTATTGTGTGATAGGTATACAATGATCATGGTCGATATCATCGGCCATGGCATGTCTGCGTCACCGGCCGATCATCGAAGGTATGGGATGGAGCGGGTGGCTGAAGATATCAAGTACATTTTGGATGAGTTACATTTCCCGAAAGCCCATATCCTTGGATACTCGATGGGCGGCAGGCTTGGATTGGGATTTGCCTGTTTGTATCCTGAGTATGTTGATACATTGATATTGGAAAGCGCTTCACCAGGCCTTTTAACAGAAGAGGAGCGGGAAATCCGAAGGCAAAATGATAGGAAGCTTGCTGAAAGGATTCTTGAAAAGGGCATGGAAGCTTTTGTGGATCAATGGGAAAACATCCCGCTGTTTGAAAGTCAAAAACGGTTGCCGGCCAAAACCAGGTCAGCCATTCGGGAGCAGAGGAAGGCAAATGTCCCAGCCGGCCTTTACAATAGCCTCCTTGGTATGGGGACCGGCAGTCAGGCTTCTTACTGGGAAGACCTGAAAAACCTTGATTTCCCTGTGCTTCTTGTAACCGGTGAACTCGATCCTAAGTTTTGTGAAATTGCGGACTCGATGAAAAAAAAGCTGAAGCAGGCTGAATGGAAAATAATAAATGATGCCGGACATGCGATTCATGTGGAAGATGGAGAAAAGTTTGGTAAAATAATAAGTGAGTTTTTGAAGCGAAATCGGAGGAGGAATTAAAATGACGGTACAATGGGAAACAATACGTGAGTATGACGAAATTTTATATGAAAAATATAACGGGATTGCGAAAGTGTCCATCAACCGACCGCATGTACATAATGCATTCACGCCAAAAACGACTGCTGAAATGATTGATGCATTCGCAAGGGCGCGTGATGATTCCAGCATAGGTGTCATAATTTTAACTGGTGTAGGCGGCAAAGCATTCTGTTCAGGCGGAGACCAGAAAGTACGCGGGAATGGCGGATATGTAGGTGAAGATAACATTCCACGTCTAAACGTTCTTGATTTGCAGCGTTTGATTCGTGTAATTCCAAAACCGGTCGTAGCGATGGTTGCAGGATATGCAATTGGTGGCGGTAATGTCCTGAATGTGGTGTGTGACTTGACGATCGCTGCTGACAATGCAGTATTTGGACAAACTGGACCTAATGTGGGGAGCTTTGATGCCGGTTATGGCTCTGGCTACCTGGCACGTATCGTGGGCCATAAAAAGGCACGTGAAATCTGGTACCTATGCCGTCAATACAATGCCCAGGAAGCATTGGATATGGGATTGGTAAACACGGTGGTACCTTTAGACCAATTAGAAGCGGAAACCGTTAAATGGTGTGAAGAAATGCTTGAGAAGAGCCCAACTGCACTTCGTTTCTTGAAGGCGGCGATGAACGCTGATACTGATGGCCTTGCAGGTCTTCAACAATTGGCTGGTGACGCTACACTTTTATACTATACAACTGAAGAAGCAAAAGAAGGCCGCGATGCATTCAAAGAAAAACGCAATCCGGACTTTGGGCAATTCCCTCGTTTCCCTTGATGAAACGCGTGAAATGATGAGACTGACAGCTTGGCGGATAATCGCCGGGCTGTTTTCTATATCAAATGGAGGAGGATAAGCAATCATGGCAGAAGAAAAGTTGCCGAACTGGCTGAAAAATCGGGCGCATCTTTCACCAGATCGCCCGGCAATTGAATTTGAAGGCCATACGTATAGCTTTCTTGAACTGCATACATTATCGGAGAAGATGGCTGGCAAGCTGGCAAGCATTGGTCTGAGGGCTGGCGATTCATGCGCGGTTTTACTCCGTAACCATATTGATGGTGTTGTCGTTATCCACGCACTATTTTATCTCGGTGTGAAAATTGTGATGCTGAATAATAAGTTAACGGCAAAAGAGTTGGCCTGGCAGATTGAGGATAGTGAGACTTCCTATCTTGTTTCAGAAGGTTCCTTTTCCGAAAAACTCTCGGAAATTGGTTGTATTCTCCCGAATTTACACCTTCACTTAATGGAAGAATTGCCGGATGAAGGAGCGGCAGAGATTCTTCAAGAGTTTTATCTTGAGGATACGGCTACGATCATGTATACCTCAGGTACGACAGGAAATCCAAAAGGTGTGATCCAAACCTTCGGCAACCATTGGTGGAGTGCTGTCGGGTCGGTGCTGAACCTTGGATTGCATGAAGGGGATTCTTGGTATTGTGCAGTTCCGATCTTTCATATTAGCGGCTTATCCATCCTGATGAAAAATGTGATTTATGGCATGAAGGTCGTTTTGGCTGAACGGTTCGACGAACGGGAAGCAAACCTGAGCATCAAGGAAAATGGCGTGACGATCATTTCGGTCGTGACGGCGATGGTGAATAGGATGTTACAGGATTTGAAAGGAACAAGCTATCCAGAAGCTTTTCGCTGTATGCTGTTAGGCGGCGGCCCAGCACCCGTTCATTTACTTGAAGTATGTAAGGAAAAAGGGATTCCAGTCTATCAGACGTATGGGATGACAGAAACGTCCTCACAGATTGTGACACTTGCACCGGAATATAGCATGGCAAAAATCGGATCAGCGGGAAAACCTTTGTTCCCTTCGCAGTTACGGATAGAGAAAGACGGCAATATTTGTGAACCGGGTGCAGTGGGGGAAATCGTGGTTTCAGGTCCGAATGTGACGAAAGGCTATTTTAATCGAATGGACGCTACACTGCAGGCTATTACCGATGGATGGCTATATACAGGGGACCTTGGTTATCTGGATGAAGAAGGCTTTTTGTATGTGCTAGACCGACGCTCGGATTTAATCATATCCGGCGGTGAGAATGTCTATCCGGCTGAGGTTGAAAATGTCCTTTGTAAGCACCCTGATATTTTCGAAGCGGGTGTGACGGGGATTGACGATGAAAAATGGGGACAGGTTCCACTCGCTTTTGTCGTCTTGCATCAAGGCGCTGAGACTAATGAGAGTGAACTGCTGGAGTATTGCAGAGAATATTTGGCGGCCTATAAAATTCCCCGGAACGTGATTTTTTGTCAGGAGCTTCCCCGTAATGGAGCGAGCAAGCTACTGAGAAGGGAACTGAAGAAGAGAATGGGGGAATGGCAATGAAGTTATCCTCCATTTCACTAAAGCTCGTTAAGGCCCCGTTGAAGCGGCCATTTAAGACGCATCTCGAAACGGTATCCGACCGGGAAGTGATAATTGTCGAAGCCATGGATGAAGATGGATTGATTGGATACGGGGAAGCGGTGCCTTTTGCAAGTCCTTGGTATACCGAGGAAACGATCAAAACATGCTTTCATATGTTGGATGACTTCTTAATACCGTTGACATTGGCAGGCCGGATTAGGCATCCTGATGAGCTGCCTAATTTATGGAGCGGAATCAGACGGAATGCGATGGCGAAGTCAGGTTTGGAACAGGCAATACTTGATCTATATGCGAAGCAGAATGGCGTCTATCTCGGACGGCTTTTTGGCGGCGAACGAAGTGAAGTGGCCGCTGGTGTTGTCGTTGCATCCAATGATATTGAAGACGCGATGCACCAGATTGAGGATTTTTCAAAATCTGGTTATCAGCGATATAAAATAAAAATCAATCCTCATAATGATCTGGAGTTTTTATCGGAAATCCGTCGGGCCTATCCAGATATCCCGCTAATGGCAGATGCCAATTCAGCGTACACGCTCGATGACATCCCACATCTGCAGAAGCTTGATGTGTTTAAGCTGATGATGATTGAGCAGCCGCTGGGACATGACGATATTGTTGAACATTCCATTTTGCAGAAACAGCTGCAGACACCCATTTGCCTTGATGAAAGCATAAACTCATTTCATGATGCCAAAAGTGCGCTGTCACTCGAGAGCTGTGGGGTGATCAACATTAAGATGGCAAAAGTCGGCGGCTGGACAGAAGCTGTCAAGATCCATGATCTATGCTTGGGAAATGATGTGCCCGTTTGGTGCGGGGGGATGATTGAATTTGGCATATCGCGTGCACATAATATCGCTCTTGCCACATTAAAAGGATTCACGATTCCCGGGGATATATCATCCTCATCCCGCTATTGGGAAGGGGATATAATCGATCCGGAAGTCATTGTCAAAAATGGTATGATCCAGGTTCCTGATAAAGCGGGAATCGGTTTTGCCATCAATGAAAAGCGGCTAAAGGATTTGACTACATATAGTAAACTTTACAGGTGAAAAAAATCAAAGGAGGTGCTTGGCCCGCCTCTTTTGAATCCATATTGCAGATTCCCCCCCGTTTTATAATAATCCCCCTAGCTCGCAGTAATATATTATTCGCTGCATGCCTTCTAAAAAAACCATTTAATACATTTTGGACGGAAATCCCACCCTTTTAGAAAATGATTTTAATAGAATACTTACAAATATCAGTTTGTGGACAAAAGCAGGTTTGATAGGTCACACCCCGAATCATGGTGTTAAGAAAACTCGGTTACTCCTGCCGAATAACTGGCTACGGGACCCCGCAGGCGCTTGCTTTGATGAGGCATGGCAGACAGTCTATGGAAGGGGAGCGGGTTTCTGAAATCACTGGAGCTTTTTTAATTTGTCTACATTCTGCAAATATTTTGCATCTCCAGCATTCCTTTTATAAAACGGGATTTTAGTGAAGGGAAATCATTTAAATGGCCCGATCAGTCAGATATTTTTTTGGAAAATGGGGCTTTGACTATTTTTTCTTTATTGGATTATTTTGTATAATGAAATAAAAGGATGGCAACTAAGGGATAGGGAGGGGAGAGTATATGAAAAGACCGTACCTTATTGCGGAAATTCTATTAAGAAGAGGCATGCCGGACTATGTCATTAAAGAAGTGACGGCGTTGGCGGAGTGTGAGCTGTTTCTTTTGAAGAGAAAGTGGGGCATATATGATCGAAAGACGGGAGCGTGAATGAATGAAAGTTAAAGGGAACCGTTTTCGGTTCTGGCCGGTCCCCATGCGATTTAAGTTTTTCTAAGCCGGTACCTATTAACTGGACGGCCGATGCTGCCATACTGGACGTCAAGCTGAAGGACTTCTTCGCCGTGCAAGTATTCAAGATAGCGCCTTGCTGTAACTCTGGCGATTCCTATTCCATCAGCCACTTCTTCTGCCGATAAAGATCCAGGCTGAGTTTTTATGAATCTCGTCACTTGCTCAAGAGTAGCTCCATTCAATCCTTTAGGAACATCATATTTCGGACTCGTTTCAGAAGGAGTCTTATTTTGAAAGAGAATTCGGTCGAGCTGATTTTGAGAGATTTGATGGTCAGGTTCAACCTCCATCCGAAAAGCAAAATATTGTTCAAGTGTATGTTTTAGCCTTTCGAATTTAAATGGTTTGATTAAATAGTCAAAAGCCCCGTTCTGTATCATTTTTCGGATCGTTTTCTGGTCATTGGCCGCCGAAATGATGATGACATCCACATCAATTTGCTCTTTTCTGATTTGATAAAGTGTATCGACCCCGTTTAAAGAGGGCATGAAGATATCCAAAATGACAAGATCGGGTTTAATCTTCCTGATTTTCACCAAACCTTCAAGCCCATTTGAAGCTGTATCAACGACTTTAAAGGCGGGCAGGCGCTCGATGAACTGTTTGTTAACCTCTTGGACCATTGGGTCGTCCTCAATTAAAAGTACACGAAATTCTTTAGTCATTTTGGTTCTCCTCTATATCGTGCATGGGAAAAGAAATAAAAAAGCTTGTCCCTTCGTTAGGGCGTGTCGTGAATTTCATTTCGCCGTTCGCCTTTTTAACAATTTGGTCTATTAAATAAAGACCAATTCCTGATCCTTCCGCACCTTTTGTTGTAAAACCATATTCGAATATATCTTTATGAATGTCCTCGGGAATACCAGGTCCATTATCCTCAAGCACGATTTGACAATGCCGTTCATCTTGGTAAATGGATAGATAAACCTGTTTTGTTTCTTCTGCACAATGCTTTAGGGAAGCGAACGAATTTTCGATCAAGTTTCCGATTATCAAAACAAAATCGTGATGATCCATATCAGCTGGGAATTGGTCCAATTTCGTGTGCTTGTCCATGATGAGTTCGATTCCGAGTTCCCTTCCCAAGGAGATCTTACTTAATATAAGACCCACTAAATTATCATCGTGAATGTGCTTCGTTAAAAACCTGGTCAGTTCCTCTTGCTCTTCCGTGATTTGAAAAATATAATGCAGTGCTTCGTCCAGATTACCTAGCTGGATCAATCCTGCTATCGTATGGAGTTTGTTCATATGTTCATGGTTCTGAACGCGCAGGGCTTCAACGAATGCTTTGACACTGGTCAACTCTTCAGCTAGCTTCGTCACATCGGTGCGATCCTGGAAAATGGCAACGGCGCCTATCGTTTTATCCGCAATCTTTATTGGTACCCGGTTGCTTACAATATTCCTGTTTTGAACGGATATTTCCTGATTGAAGATGGGGGATGTCCGGTCGAGCACTTCTGGCAGCCGGGTATCATTTATTATATCATTGATATTCTTGCCAATGACTGGACCGTTGATATTGAGCATTTGCTTAGCCTTTTCATTGAAAATCGTGATTTTTTGATTATTATCTATGGCGATGACCCCTTCATGCATGGCATTGAAGGCAGCGGTCCTTTCAACCAACATCCGTGATATTTCATGCGGTTCAAGTTGGAAGGTCTCTTTTTTTATCCGTCTGGCCAAGAGCCATGAGCCGCATACACCGAATAGGAGTGTAAGGATAAGGATAATCGCGATTTCACTTTTCAAATCCTTTATTAATTCCGGTATCGTCGGCAGGATGTTCCCAACCAGTACAACGCCGATTTGCTCGTTATCCTTATCAAGGATCGGGACAAAGGCGCGAACGGAAATGCCGAGTTCGCCAGCCGCCTTTGAAAGGTATTCATGTTCAGCGAACGCAGGGCTTTCGTCATTGCTGCTAGATGGGGTCCCCAATTGTCTGAACACCGGGTGGGAATAGCGTATATGCTGATTGTTGAGCACAACAATATAATCCGCTTGATGGATTTTCCTTAAGTTTTCAATCATCGGATTGAGTTGCGTCCATCCTTCAGGCTCACGGACCAATCTTTGTACTTCAGGGAGTTCGGCAATGGTGTGTGCAGTGATCATGGAACGTTTGCCGATTTCATCTTCCCTGACTGAAACGATATTTCCAAATATAAAAATCCCGCCTATAAGTATCGAAAAAGCGACGATTACGAATGATAGCAGGGTAATTTTAAATTGAATGGGCATATGAAAGGATTTATCCATTGTTGTTCCTCCATTACTTCTATACTTAATAGTAACAGAAGTTCTATCTATTTTCGCTACTTTTTCCCGCATTGTATTACGACAGCAAAAAGGCTGTGATAGAATAGTGATAATGTGAAGTGAGCGGTAGGGAGTTGTCGATATGCGTGCATTATGGGGGTATTTCGTTTTAATTGGCATGGGGCTGTTGATAGCAGTTTATATATCGTTTCAATCGTTCTTTACAAGCTTCGGTTTCAATTTGCCAAAGGATGAGGAGCAGGTGGGGATGAAGGATCAAATCGTGATTAAGTTCAGTCATGTCGTTGCCGAAAATACGCCTAAGGGGCTAGCTGCGAACCGATTTGCCAAACTTGTCGATGAATATACAGATCATCGTGTCAAAATTGAAGTTTACCCTAATCAATCATTATATAGTGATCATGAAGAAATTAATGCGTTACAAGAAAACAAGGTGCAGATGATTGCTCCAACTACATCTAAGATTACGAATATATCAAAAAAATGGATGCTATTGGACCTCCCTTACGTCTTTCCAACGGACACTGCGCTAAAGGAAGCTTTGAATGGAGAAGTGGGGGAAGAGCTGCTTAAGCAGCTGAATTCCATGGATATCGAGGGACTCGCATTTTGGTCGAATAACTATAAACAGATTACAAGCAATAAACCGATACGGCATCCAAGCGATTTTGCGGGAAAGAGTTTTAGAATCATGCCAAGTGCAGTCCTGGCAAGCCAATTCAGGCATTTTGGGGCGAAAACATCGGAGCTGGAGTTTAATGAAACGTTTAAAAGCCTTGAAATCAATAAAACGGACAGCCAGGAAAATACGATCTCGAATATCTATTCCAAGAAATTATATGAGGTGCAAAAATATTTAACGATCAGTGATCACGGGTATTTAGGGTATGTCGTCATGATAAACAAGCCGTTTTGGGACAATCTCCCGTTGGATATTCAGCAGCAAATCAAACGGGCGATGGATGATACGACGAAATGGTTATGGATCAAATCAAATGAATTGAATCAGAAACAGCTTCTGGAAATCAAGCAAAAATCGAATATCGACATCTATACATTGTCAGATGATGAAAAGAAAGAGTGGATGGATGAAATGACGGTCATCTATCCGGAATTCGAATCCACGATTGGCACGGAATTGATGACGAAAATGGAAAAAATCCGCGAGAAGCATTTAAATGAATAATGAATAATGAAAATGGGCTCAAGAGCTTCGACTTTTGAGTCCATTTTTTTATTGGGGGACAAAAAAAGCGGACCCGTCAGGACCCGCCTTTTTTGACTATTGCAACGCAGTTTGCAGTGTCTTTATATTATTTTCCATTAAACTGAAGTAATCTTCGCCCGCTTCGATATCTTTATCCGTCAACACGGATAGGTTATGGAGCTTAAGCGATTTCGCTCCCATTTCCTTTTGGATGATCTCTGTTAGTTTAGAACTGATATTCTGCTCAAAGATGACATAGTTCAAGTCTTCTTTATCGGCCATGGTTACGATTTTCGCAAGTTCCTTTTGAGAGGGTTCGTTTGAAGACGTTAGTCCTGTAACTCCAATCTGTTCAAGTCCGTAGCGTTCCTCCCAATAACCATATGCGGAATGGGAAACGATGATCTTTTTAGTACGGCCCGACTCGATTGTCGTCGCGAGTTTTTTATCAAGTGCCTTCAGTTTTTTGGAAAGCTCGTTGAAGTGGCTGTTGAAATAGTCTTCATGTTCAGGCATTTTCTTCGTTAATTCGTCCTTGATGGTTTTAGCCATGTCAATGGAATAGATGGGATCTAACCACAAATGGGGATTAACGCCCCCATGGTCATGACTGTCTTCGTTTTCGTGTTCATGCTCGTCTCCGTCTTCGTCTTTGTATGCATGCTCACCTTCATCAAGATGAACCGTTTCGCCTACTGCGACTGTTCTGACGCCTTCTTTGCTTAAAATTGGTTGAGCCTTCGTCACGAAGCCTTCAAGATTATAGCCAATATAGAAAAACAGGTCTGACTCCGCCATTTTTACAATATCCTTTTGAGAGGGTTCAAAAGAGTGTTCATCCGTTCCGGGTGGATAAACCGTTTTGACGTTCACATACTCCCCGCCAATGGCTTCCGTGAAGTATTGTAATGGGTACACCGTCGTATATATATCTAAGGTATCCTTGGCTTCCTTAGTGGAATCTCCCTTTGAGTTGCCGCAGGCTGACAAAAACAGCACAGTGACAAGGAAAAGTGAGAGCAATGCTCGATTTTTCATATGGAAATGCTCCTTATATTTCGGATTGATTACGATTTGATCTATAAAAACGAAATGATTACGATTTGACTTCTGTATAATACAAAAGATTATAAAAGAAAGCAAGGTTTTTTTCTAATGGTCTTCACCTTTTTTCTTTTTTTCTGGAACAAGGTCAATGCCTCCTGGATGAAACGGATGACATTTAAGAATCCGGACGATGGCTAACCAGCTTCCTTTTATAGGGCCAAAACGGTTGATCGCTTCCAAACCATAATGGGAACAAGTTGGGTAAAAACGGCAAGAAGGCGGTTTTAATGGTGAAATGGCAACTTGGTAAAAACGGATGATTCCCATTAATATTTTTTTAAACACGATGCTTTCATCTCTTTTCGAGTAAATTCACTACCCTCAATTATAGCATATTTTCTAAATTTCCAATAAGGGTAAAAAAGGAAGGGTAATATGGGTAATCCGATGAATTTAATAAGAATTATTTTTAATGGATGAAATTTATTGTTATTCAAGGTAGAATAGAGATACATACAATTAAGGAGTGAATTAAATGCCTTCAGTTGAAAGCTTTGAATTAGATCATAACGCTGTTAAAGCCCCATATGTTAGACATTGCGGTGTCCATAAGGTAGGAACAGATGGTGTTGTTAATAAATTTGATATCCGTTTTTGCCAGCCTAATAAACAAGCGATGAAGCCGGATACGATCCATACATTGGAACATTTGCTTGCTTTCAATATCCGTAAGCATTCTGAGCGCTACGATCATTTTGATATTATCGATATTTCGCCAATGGGATGTCAAACAGGATATTACCTTGTGGTCAGCGGCGAACCGTCAGTAACGGAAATAATCGATGTACTTGAAGATACATTCAAGGATGCTGTTCAAATTACGGAAATTCCAGCTGCAAATGAAAAACAATGCGGCCAAGCAAAATTGCATGATCTTGAAGGAGCAAAGAAATTAATGAATTTCTGGCTTACTCAAGATAAAGAAGACCTTCATAAAGTTTTCGGTTAATAAAAAAAGTTCCTGTCAGTTTGTGACAGGAACTTTTTTTCATTTTTCGGGTTCTTCCTTTTTCCCCTCATCCTCTGGCAAAGGGTCAATGGGATCCACCGTATGCTTATAGCTGTAACCTTTTCCGATTGTCAGGACGGATAATGCCAAAACAATCAGAATCACAATAATGGAGATAACTAAAACCGTAATCATTCTTTACAGCTCCTAACGTTCACAATTTAGATTCATTTTAGCATAAGAACCGGAGCGGATAATGTTTCAATTTTAGAATAGAGGGAATTATAAAGGTATAACCAACTTACGGAGGTAGATATTTATGGCTCAGAAAAAATTAGGAATATTAGTGAATAAGGAAATTGCAAATTTCAGTGTTCTTTATACGAAAATTCATAATTACCACTGGTTCGTGAATGGACCGCACTTCTTTGAACTTCATCAAAAATTGGAAGAACTATATAAAGAAGTGACAGCCAATTATGATGAATTGGCTGAAAGACTATTGGCCATTGGGGAAAAACCGGTTGCTACCCTTAAAGAGTACTTGGAATTGACTACGATCGAAGAAGCGACAGGTAACGAAAATACTGAAGACATGGTTCAAAGCGTCATCAGTGATTTTGAGAAGCTTTCCGGAGAGTTCTTAGAAATTATCGAAGTGGCCGAAGAAGAAGATCCGGTTACGGCCGATATGCTGACAGGCATGAAGAAAAGCTTAAACAAACATGCTTGGATGCTGCGTGCGTATTTAGGACATTAAGGTTTAGGGAAAGCTCTACTTCGGTAGGGCTTTTTTTAATGGAGGAAAAATTAAAAAAATAAAAAAGGCATCCATCAAAGGAGGGACACCAGACAGGTATGTATTAATGAATATTCCGTGGCGGAAAGTGTGTAGGTTTCGTGTCGTTCATGCTATTTTGAGCGAACTTCCCTTTTAACGTTTCAATAATGTAAAGGCCCATTAGATTGGTTAGTTCTTGATCATCCATCTCTTGAAGCAATTCGAAAATCTCCTTACGGTCCAATTGCTCCAGAACCGCAAAAGTAAGCATATCAATATCTTCTTCATCACCAGTCATCTTATTACGGTACATATTGTATAATTCTTCAATTAACTTCAAAACTTTCACCTCACATTTATTAGAAATCGTTATCTCTTTATATGTAGGTTATCAAAAAAACCTCTGGGTGCATATAAAAATCTGAAGGGATGCTTGGGCTTATTATATGTTTTACCCTTTGAAAGATACTTTAATCTATTATTTAACATCTTTGTACTTCTGTAAACAAAATTTTCCATTGTATGAAGTAGGGAATTAGGTGAAAAAATAAGCGTAGGATTTATGGAAAGGGTGGATGAATGTGTCTGAAAACAGGAAAAAGTATTACATTTGGCTTCCGAACGGGCAGATAACACAGGATAGAGAAAGTTCTCCATGGAATTTTGAGATCGAGGCGACCGATAATGAAATCATCCAGTTACGTGAGTTATTTGATTATAATTATTCGATAGGGGAAGAAAACTTTTACAGGGCACATGTCCCATACCTTCAATATCATTTTGACCGGGAAAATGATAAACAGGATATCACTCTCCAAAAAATTTATGAGATGATTTATGAACTAGGTACAGAAGAAGGAAGACGGCATATAGAAAGTATGGGGATTTTACAGGCAAAACCAACAGACGATGGCCTTGAATATTGAGGGGGCCATCGTTTTTTTGATGTAATGGAGATTCTGCTGGATTGTGGTTTTTTTTATCCATATAATGAAAGACGAGTCCAATGAAATAAAGCATTATTTCTTATATGGAGAGAAGGGGAAAAATGAAACGTTTTTTTGATACGAACGGATACAAGGTGGAACTCTCCGAGAATCCTGTTTTTGGAGAGTCTTGGCATGTTTTTGTACTCAGCAGGTACAAGGGAAGGTGGGTATTGACCAAACACAGAGAGCGGGGGTTGGAGTTCCCGGGTGGTAAGCGGGAAGCAGGGGAGTCGATTGAAGAAACAGCCATACGGGAAGTGTATGAAGAAACAGGGGGCTTGGTGGGGCAGCTTCAATTTCTGGGACAATATAAAGTACATGATCCAGTGAAGCCAATCGTTAAATCGATATTCTATGCTAATTTGCGTGAGGTGAAAAAGAAAGAAGATTACCTGGAAACGGACGGCCCGATCTTTTTGGAAGCATTGCCGGCTGTACTGGGTGAAGAGTTTAGTTTCATCATGAAAGATGAGATTGTGCCGTTGAGCATATCAAAGCTGGTTAGCAGTAATTCTCTCTAAAAAAGAGTAAATTGTCCAAACTCACGAGTAAAGCCTGGAACTCACGAGTAAAGTGCCCAAATTTACGAGTAAAACGCCCAAATTCACGAGTAAAGTGCTTAAATTCACGAGTAAATTGCTCAAATTCACGAGTAAATTGCTCAAATTCACGAGTAAAGTGCCCAAATTTACAAGTAAAGCCTAAACTCACGAGTAAAGCGCCCAAACTCACGAGTAAAGTGCCTAAACTCACGAGTAAATTGCCTAAACTCACGAGTAAATTACCTAAACTCACGAGTAAAGCGCCCAAACTCACGAGTAAAGTGCCTAAACTCACGAGTAAATTGCTCAAATTTACGAGTAAAGCTCAAACTCACGAGTAAAGCGCCCAAATTCACGAGTAAAGTGCTCAAATTTACGAGTAAAGCCCAAATTTACGAGTAAATTGCCTAAACTCACGAGTAAAGTGCTTAAACTCACGAGTAAAGTGCTCAAACTCAGAGTTATCCGAGCATAAATAAAAAACTGCCGAGGGTTTTCGGCAGTAGGTTAGTCTTTGATTAATTTTCGTTCAAGCAGTTCGACAAGTTGATACATGATGGTGGCAAAGACGGCGATGATCATCAAGGCGAGCATGACGAGGGTGAAGTTGAAGACTTGAAAGCCATAAATGATTAGGTAACCGAGTCCTTTCGCCGAGACAAGGAATTCTCCGACGATGACGCCGACCCAGGAGAGTCCGACATTCACTTTCAATGTCGAGATGATCGTTGGGAAGGAGGCGGGTAATATGGCTTCCCGAAAGGCTTGTGTTCTTGTGGCGCCAAAAGTTTGGAGTACCTTTAGGTAGTTCGGGTCCACTTCGCGAAATGCGGTGTAGACAACGATGGTGGTGATGATGATGGAGATGATCGCCCCCATCGAGATGATGGATGGAAAGCCAGGGCCGAATGCTACGATGATGATGGGGCCGAGTGCCACTTTCGGCATGGCATTTAAAATGACGAGATAGGGGTCAAGCGTTTTTGATAATCTTGGCGACCACCAAAGCAGGGATGCAAGGATCGTTCCAAGCAGTGTCCCTATGATAAAGCCGAGAACCGTCTCGAATAACGTCACTCCGGAATGGGAAAGCAGTGTTCCATCACCCAATTTTTGTATGAAAAGATGCCACACTTTGGTTGGGGAGCTGAAGATGAGCGGATCTATCCATTCCATCCGGGAAAAAAGTTCCCAACTGTTGAAAAAAACGATGAAAATCAGGATCTGATAAAAGCGAATGAGCCTGTTTTCCTTTTTTAACTTGGTTTTATATTGGGTATGAAGCTGTTCAATATTCAAGGCTCTCAAGCTCCTTCCAGATCGTTTGGAATAGCATTGGATACTGTGGATGGTTGCGGGCATGGAAAGGCGTCAGTTCACGCAGTTCATCGGGCACTTCGAATGTTTTGTGCACGCTTCCCGGGTTCGCGGAAAACAGATAGATGCGGTCACTCATTGCGATGGCTTCACCGATATCATGGGTGACGAGCACGGCTGTCTTTCCGAACGATTTCAGGGTTTCAAAAACAAGGTCTTCCAGCTTCAACTTCGTTTGGTAATCAAGGGCCGAGAAGGGTTCATCAAGCAAAAGGATTTTTGGGTCGACCGCCAGTGTCCGTGCCAGTGCAGCCCTTTGCCTCATTCCGCCTGAGAGTTCGCGCGGATATAATTTTCCGGTGCCTCCCAATCCAACGTCACTTAATAGTTTCAGCGTTTTTATTCTCTCAAGGCCTTCATCCTTTTTAATCAGTTTCAATCCTAATAAAACATTTTCTTCTATCGTCTTCCATGGAAATAGATAATCCTGCTGCAGCATATAGCCAATTGAAAGGTCACTGTTGGCCTTCAGCGGTTTGTTTTCGAGCAGGATCTTTCCCGAGGTGGGCGAAAATAGTCCAGCGATGATGGAAAGCAGGGTAGTCTTTCCGCAGCCGCTCGGACCTAGAAAGGAGACGAATTCACCTTTTTCAATGTCGAGGGAAATGTCCGCGAGTGCGGTCGCTGCCGTCTGATTTGAAAAATAAGTATGGTGAATGTCTTGGATTTTTAAAAAGCTCATCGGACATCCTCCTTACCTTTAGTTATGCTATTTTATGACTTCTTTAGCAAAATCGGTATTGACCAGCTCATCATGGCTTATACGTGAAGGCAGCTCGCCTGCTTCATCCATGATGTTTTGCAGATTGTTCCATTCTTCTTCATCAAGAATGGGGTCGGTGGCAAATGAACCTTGTTCTTTGTAGCGGTTGATAACTGTTTCCATGGTCTCGATATTGGTATCTTCAAAATACGGCTGAATGACTTTGGCGACTTCCGAAGCATCATTTTCCTGAACCCAATCCTGTGCTTCCTTCAATGCCCTCGTGAATTTTTCGACAGTCTCTTTGTCTTCTTTCAAATAGCTTTCCTTAGCCATATAAACCGTATAGGGAAGATGCCCGGATTCGGTGCCGAAAGAAGCGACGATATAGCCTTTTCCTTCTTTTTCGAACACACTGGCAGTTGGTTCGAACAGTTGAACAAAATCGCCGGTTCCGGAAGCGAAGGCAGTTGCGACATTCGCAAAATCAATATTTTGGATGAGGTTCAAATCTTTTTTCGGGTCTATATTATGTTTTTTCAATACGAACTCGCCGGCCATCTGCGGCATCCCGCCTTTTCGCTGGCCTAGGAATGTAGAGTTTTTCAGCATATCCCATCTGAAGTTATCAATTTTTTCACGTGAAACAAGAAACGTTCCATCCGTCTGTGTTAATTGAGCGAAGTTGATGACGGGGTCATTAGAACCTTGGGCTTGAACGTAGATCGATGTTTCAGACCCAACTAGAGCAATATCCGCTCCATCGGACAGTAATGTGGTCATCGTCTTGTCGCCGCCTGCCGTCGTTTTCAAATCAATGCTTAGGCCCTCGTCTTTAAAAAATCCCTTTTCGATCGCTACATATTGCGGTGTATAGAAAAGGGAGCGGGTTACTTCGGCCACCCTCACCTTCGTTGTTTCCTTGTCCTTGTTGCCACATGCTCCGAGCGGGATCACCAGCATGCACAGAAGTATAAATACGACACCTGCTTTACACCATTTTTTCAAAATTCCTTCCTCCTTGATAAATAGGTATTTTGCCTACATTATCGTATGAATGGAAGAAAAAAATGTGAATGCCTCCCAGGGGATAAAAACAAGCGGATGTTTTACAATAAGATTAAAGAGAAAGGAGAGTGGAAAATTGGAGAACGGAACGATTATTTCAAAAAGGCGGTTTCCATCACCGCATCCACAAATCCATCTTTATTCAGTTACATACATATCACAAGGCCTGAAAGTGAAGGGGTTACTAGCTGAACCGGTTGATGGCGAAATTCATGATGCCTTCTTATATTTACGCGGGGGGATTAAAAATGTCGGCAAGGTGAGGCCAGCAAGGATTGTGCAGTATGCCGTGGAAGGTTTCATCGTTTTTGCCCCTTTTTACCGTGGAAATCAAGGCGGAGAGGGAGATGAGGATTTTGGAGGCGAAGATAGGTTCGACGCGATATCAGGATTCAATCTTCTTGAACAGCACCCCCGAGTGAACAAGGATCACATTCATATCCTCGGATTTTCCCGAGGCGGCATCATGGCGCTTTGGACGGGGATATACTGCAGGAATGCAGCGTCAATCGTCACATGGGGTGGTGTATCGGATATGTTTTTAACCTACGTCGAGCGTGTCGACATGCGTCGGATGATGAAGCGGGTCATCGGCGGAACACCAAAAAAATGCCCGGAACAATATGAATACCGTACACCATTGTTTGCAATTGAAGATTTGAATGTGCCCGTTCTGATCATTCATGGTGAAAAAGATGACAATGTCGCCATTGAACACGCGTACAGGTTGGAGAAAAGGTTGAAAATGCACGACAAAGAGGTCGAAAGCTGGTATTTCCCTCAATTCACACATTTCTTCCCGCCGGCCGTTAACAGAAAAGTTGTCGAAGATTTAACATCTTGGATGAAAAACAAAACCGAATGATGATAGAATGAAGTATATTCAAAGTATATTTGCAAGAGGAGGAAATACACATGGGCATGCCTATGGAACTCAATACCATGATCGTTACAAAAGGAAACGAAACCCGTGAAGAAGAAAATATTTTTCGGCTGTCGAAAGAAGGTTACCGGTTATACCCGATCGATATCCCAATCGATGTCCGCAAAACGATTCAATCTGATTCAAGCGGAACAGCTGTTATCCAAAAAGTTGAATGGACCAGTGGAAAAACCATCATTACGTACCAACTACTATCATTGAACTCGACTAACTAATAGATAAGTGCTTGCAGAGAATTCATTTCGCTGCAAGCGCTTTTTTTTGTTGATTTGGTTGGCGGAATTTTAGCATTAATGACCTACGCGCTAAATCGACCAACGACTTATCTTCCGTCACCGCAAAGTTCTGGTTGATGGTCAATATTCGAAATGAAGATGCAAAAGGAATGGTAAAATGGTGTAAAAAGCATGAGCTGGGGTGATTTGATGATTTTGGTGAGTTCTTGTTTAGCAGGTCTTGAGGTGAGATACAATGGTACACACAGCCTGGATGATAGGATTCTGGAATTAATGAGGGAGAAAAAGGCTATATCGGTTTGCCCTGAGTTGCTTGGGGGTTTTTCGACGCCTAGGGAACCTGCTGAGATAATTGGCGGTGAAGGTGAGGATGTCCTTGATGGAAAAGCGAAGATAATCGAAAAGTCTGGCCGGGATGTAACGGAATGGTACATAAAAGGAGCCAATCTTACATTATTGAAAGCCAAGGAAGTCGGAGCCACGCTTGTCGTATTAAAAGAAAATAGTCCATCCTGTGGAAGTGCGACGATTTATAATGGTGATTTCATGGGGAACAAGAAGGTAGGGAATGGAGTAACCGCGGCTTTGCTTAAACGGCATGGGTTTACGGTGACTTCAGAGGAAAGGTTATTCGACCATCTGGTTGAAAAATGAGTAATGGCGTTTTAGCGAGTGTTTATGAAAGAAGGGGAATATATGGAGGATATCAATCTCTATACTTTGCTATTTTTAATACTGGCAGGTTTTATTGCCGCATTCATTGATTCCGTTGTTGGCGGAGGCGGGTTAATTTCGATTCCGGCTTTATTGTTCACGGGGATTTCGCCTTCAGCGGCACTTGCCACCAATAAGCTGGCGGGTACAATGGGCTCTTTAACGAGTACGATTTCATTCATTCGGGCTGGAAAAGTCAATTTCAAATTCGTCATCAAGCTGTTTCCGATTACTGTGGCTGGAGCGGCAATAGGAGCATATGTTGTCCATTTCGTTTCCGCAGAGATCTTAAAGCCCCTCATTTTGATCCTATTGGTCATTGTTGCGATTTACACGGTGGTAAAAAAGGATTGGGGTAAAGATGCAAAGTATAAAGGACTGAAACGGAAGAAAATGATTCTTTTGATTGCCATTATATTTGCCATTGGCTTTTATGATGGTTTTCTTGGACCAGGCACAGGTTCCTTTTTGTTATTTTCATTTTTGATCATCGGGTTTGATTTTGTCCAGGCAGCTGGGAATGCAAGAATATTGAACTTTGGAAGCAATATAGCCGCACTTATCATTTTCTTATCAATGGGGACCGTCAATTTTGCCTATGGAATTCCGATGGGGCTTGCAATGGTTGCAGGAGCCTTGGTTGGAACGAATTTTGCTATTAAGAAAGGTGCTTCATATGTGCGTTTATTATTCATTTGCGTCACAATTCTGCTGATTGGAAAAAATGTCTTGAATTATTTTCATGTGTTTGGCTGAAATAAAGGATGGCCGGAGATACAAGTCGTATTTTCGGCCATTTTTACATTCATTTTGTGAAATTCAAGTCCCATTGAATGGCTCTCTCAGAATCAGTTGCCTGTTCTTTCAGTTTTGTCCTTCGAATTCTAGCTAACGATGATTCCGGTCTCCAATGCTTTCTGGACGGCTTCTTCCTTGTTGCGTACTCCTAGCTTAATATAGGCCGAGGAGGCGTAGTTTCTGACCGTGCCGTCCGACAAATACAGCTTGGACGCTATCGTCTTGTACCGGAGCCCTTTGGCAACAAGCTGCAATATTTCTATTTCCCTGTTAGTCAGATCATAGTCGTTGGTGGCTTTCAATTGCGTAGATTCGACGCTCTTATTGAGCTTCTTGAATATTTTATGGGACATCCCTCGATCGATTAATGTGCCTCCTCTGTGAATAAGCCGGATGGTATCGGCCAGCTCTAACGGTTCGGCTGATTTTAGCAGGAAGCCGTCCGCACCACTGCGCAGTAAGTCCAACGCTTGCTCCGCATCCTGAAACGTCGTGAAAATCAATACGCGAATATGCGGCCATTGCTGCTTGATCATTTTGGTTGCCTCGGCTCCATTCATGCGTGGCATATCCAAATCCATTAGCACTAAGTGAGGCTGGAGGCGTCTGCACAGGTCGACGGCTTGTTCGCCATCCTCTGCCGAGCCGACTACGTTCAAGTCTTGGTACTTGTCGAGCAGCACCTGCAGACTTTCCCGAATAAACGGCTGGTCGTCGACGATCAACAGCTGAATAAGGTCGTTCTCCATTTCCGCTTGTCGCGGCAACGTACAGGTGACAAGCGTACCGTCCCCTGGTTTCGTATAGACGACCACTTGACCTTGCAAATTCATGGCCCGCTCCTTCATCGCGTTCATGCCGAAGCCCTCCCGCCATTCTTCCATCCCTCTTCCGTTGTCATGCACCTCCAACCTTGTATCCTGGTGCCCAAATTGCAAAGAAACGGTGATATCCGTCGCCTGACCGTGACGAACAGCATTCGTAAGCGACTCCTGCAAGCAGCGAATGAACGCCATTTTCGCTTGTCGGGACAGTGGGGGCTCCTCTCCGAACGCACGGAAGCTTACCTCGACCCGGGCATGCTCCTGAAATTCATCTCCAAGGTTTTGCAGGGATTGGACCAAGGAAAGCGACTGCTGAGGAGACTCCATTTGATGCAAGTAGCCCCTCACTTCGTCTATACTTTTGCGGCCCAACTCAAGCAAGGAATCCAGCCTCTGTATACCCGTTTCGTTAGCAAGCTCGGGGCGCAACGTTTCCATACCCATGATGATGGAAGTATAAGCATGACCGATAGTATCGTGAAGCTCTCTCGACAGCCTGTTTCGCTCTTCTGCCAGCGTAATACGCTCGATTTGGGACATATATTGCTCAAGCACCGCGTTTTGCTTGCGGATCGTTTCATTTTGCCGATGATTGACGGTCAATAAATGAAAAGCGAATCCCATCACATAAGCAAGTCCGTAGTAGGTGACCATGACCCAATAGCTGTTATTTGGCGAAACAACATAAAAAATTCCGGGTATTACCAAGACCGTTGCCGGTGCCGTCCAATGATAAGACAGACGAGCGCTATTCGCTGCGATCTGAAAGACTGATACAAGAAATGAAGGGAATGCTTCCGGAAACAACGAGGTTAAATGTACGCATAGCCCACCAAAGAGCAGTATCTCTGTGAATAAATAATATTTGTAGTTGAGCAGCAAGCAAATCCAGGGAATGGAGAAAGCGGCAATCTCCCAAAAAATAACGATCCATAAAGGCAGCGCTAGACCTTCCTGAAATCTGATCGTCGTGAGAATGAGCGAAACGCTAGTAATAAGGCGGAGCCCAAGCATAATCCAATCATACCAAAACCATTTTTTGACCATTTCCAACAATTCTTTCAACCCCTAAGCAGCTATCTGTTTGTTTCCTATAGTATTATAAACCAAACCTTTGTGCAGTGTATAATTGGCTGTTACGCTCCGTCACCTGCATAAAGGTCGGAAAAAAGTAGCTATCGGTCTAGCTGTTGAATCATGGTTCGCGTATAACCTCCGAATGTTTTCGTCAACCGGTCACCCAACTTGACGCTTATTGCGGCAAGCACCGCTCCCAGAACCATGATAAGGAGTGATTTCGCAAAAGTATCTACTTGCATGAAAATGACATTCATATCGATGTATCGATACAAAATGGGTGCCAACAGGAATGCAAGCGGTGTTAAATAGAGAACGGCTACGCTGACGAGACTGACGAGTCCGATCACCAACTTCTGCATTAACCAAAAGACGGCGAGCCAATTGCGACGATCCGTAAGTTCTAATTTGGCATGAACCCAAATCGGTGCATCCGTTGTTATTTTTTTGTCGTAATGTGCTGTCGTAATATCTGTATAAATTTTCGTCTGCGTACGTTCGAATTGGATGAAGGTTGTCGTAGTTCGCAATACTCGTGTAAATAGTGGAATGCCGATTACTATAAATGAAAGACTTAAACTGAACGACAGAGCTACCATATAAAAGCAAAAGTAAAACAAACCTGTAACGAAAGTTAATAATAAAAAATAACCATTTTGGATGAAACCTGATTTCATAAGGTCCATCGCTCCTCTCCGTGTAATAGCGGTATTGTATGATTTGGCTTCTTCCGTCAACCGAACCAGTGTAAAAATGTTATGTGACATTTTCGGAATATATCCAACCTGCTCAACCTCAGCAAAAAAAGTAAACGCCATAGACGGAAACACTGTTCTGAAGTTGTTAATGCGATTTGACTACGGTTTTCTATAGGTGAATCCGCACCTCTTTAAAAAATAGGTTGGCGCGGTTGCCTACTGCTCCATACTAACCGCACAGCTGTCATCTCCACCAGTGACAACATGTCATCATTTTCTTTGTGACATGTTGGCGCTGATCAATACGTTAGCGGGCATTGCATGTCATGTCATATGAAATAGTGTAGATTTGTAACTAGCTTAAATGATAGTGAGTGATTGACAATTGGACTGCTGAAGACGACCTAATATGCTTGTATGCAGAAAGAGTCGCACTTCAAAAAAATCCATGAGGTGAATACCATGAGCAAAAGAAGGAAAATGATTTACGGTGGAGTTGACGTAATGCTAAGTGCAGCGATTCTAACTTCAGGTTGCAGTACGAGACCAGCTGAAAAGTCGGATCAAATAGGAACAACCCAACCAGTTGAGACAGCTCAAATATCTCAAAATAGTATTGCAAAATCACTTGAATTGCAGGCGAAGCAACTGAAGACGTCAGATCCGAAACAACCATTGGATGATTTAAAACCGCTAAAAGACATGATAGGGAATGCAAATTATGTTGGTTTAGGAGAGGCCACTCACGGAAGCTCGGAGATTTTTATGATGAAGCATCGCCTCGTGAAGTATTTGGTCACTGAGCTAGGCTTTACCAATTTTGGGATTGAAGAGGATTGGGGCAACGGTTTAAAGCTGAACGAGTATATCCAAACGGGAAAGGGCGACCCTAGGGAGTTTTTGAAGCTGTTGTACCCAAATGATGAGATCGTCGCTATGGTAGAATGGATGCGGGAATACAACGCTGATCCTGTAAATAAAAAGAAAATTCAATTTATCGGACTCGACTTAAAAATGCTGGATCAAAGTGTCTTCGATAAAGTGATCAACTATGTAAAGGAGCATCATCCTGATTTGCTGCCGGAAGTCGAGCAAAGCTACAAAGAGTTGTCATCGGTGGCAGGTAATCTACAGGAATATATGAAGCTGACTACTGAAGTGAAAGAAAAGCATATGGCTAATGCGCAAAATGTAGTCAAATTACTTGAAGACAAAACGAAGTCGAATAATGAGACTGATTCACACGAGCTAGCTTGGGTGAAAGGAACGACTAAGGTGATAGAGAATTTTACGAAGATGGTGATTCCGGCTGACTATCCGAGCATGGTGAAGCTGCATGATCAGTATCTAGCTGAGCACGCTGTTTGGGCTCAAGAAAAATTTGGCGGAAAAACGATGGTTTGGGGGCACAATATTCACATAGCTAAAGGTGTCATCACTGAGAAGATGTATCCTAAAGTCGCCGGGGAGTTTCTGAAAGAACGTGTAGGTAATCAATATGTAGCAATTGGCTCCACCACCACGGAAGGCAAATTTACAGCATTTATATCATTAAGTGAAAATAAGATTGCAGCGGATACCATTCAGAAGAACGAGAACAGCTCCAATCATATGCTTGGACAAGTTCATTACGATCAGTTCCTGTTAGATCTTCGCAAATTGAATGGAGCCGCGCAGCAATGGGTAAAAGAAAAGCAGCCATTCTTTGATGGCGGTGCACAGATCATTCCTAACGTACCACAATATGATGATGATGTTTCCCTTCAAGAGCAATTCGACATTATGGTTCATATTCAAAAAACGACCCCTTCGCATATCAAGTAATATGAAATAAAAAGGCTGTTTTCACATACTTTGTTGCTATTTACCAGGTAGTGAGTTGTGGTTGATTTCCCCTCCAGATGCTCGCTT
>NZ_JAWRYN010000341.1:0-307 GCF_046534585.1 Peribacillus sp. SIMBA_075
GAAGGGCGCGGTGATGATATTATTATTAGCTCTGGTTATACAATTGGGCCGTTTGAAGTAGAAGATGCACTCGTAAAACATCCTTATGTAAGAGAGTGTGCGGTTGTCGCAAGCCCTGATGAAATTCGCGGAAGTGTCGTGAAGGCATTTATCGTATTAAGAGAGAATTTAGACAAGAACGAAGAAACATTAATTCCAGTACTCCAACAACACGTCAAAGAACTTACTGCACCATATAAATACCCTCGCAAAATTGAATTTGTAGATGAACTACCAAAAACGATTTCCGGAAAAATTCGCCGTATTG
>NZ_JAWRYN010000342.1:0-307 GCF_046534585.1 Peribacillus sp. SIMBA_075
GATGATGAGAAGCCAATTGCGGATATCCTGCAATTTAATTTAAAAAAAGAAGGCTTTAATGTGGTAGTGGCTTACGACGGCGATGAAGCGATCAAAGTGGCGGAAGAAATCCAGCCGGACTTGATGCTGCTCGACATCATGCTGCCAAACCGCGACGGCATGGAAGTCTGCCGCGAAGTGCGGAAGAAATTCGATTTTCCAATTATCATGCTGACGGCAAAAGACTCCGAGATCGACAAAGTGCTCGGGCTTGAGCTTGGGGCGGATGATTATGTCACGAAACCGTTCTCGACGCGGGAATTGATTG
>NZ_JAWRYN010000343.1:0-307 GCF_046534585.1 Peribacillus sp. SIMBA_075
CATTGCTGGTTAGGTTGCGCAGGTTTTGCAACCAATCGAGAAATGGATTCTACAATATCATCTACAAATGTAAAATCTCTCATCATTTCACCGTTATTAAAGACATCAATTGGTGTGCCTTCGATAATATTTTTTGTAAACATAAATAAAGCCATATCAGGTCGCCCCCAAGGCCCATATACTGTAAAAAATCTCAATCCCGTTGTAGGAATATTAAATAGACTGCTGTATGTATGCGCCATTAATTCATTCGATTTTTTTGTTGCAGCATATAAGCTTAATGGGTGATCAATATTATCATGAACTG
>NZ_JAWRYN010000344.1:0-307 GCF_046534585.1 Peribacillus sp. SIMBA_075
GCAGGATCTACCCAAATTCGTTCCCACTGCAACATCGATCCGTACATCGGTCTGAAAAACCTGGAAGCGACACTGGCTGCCATGGAAACCTTCAGCGGCAAGCTGCAATGTGAGGTAGTCGCCTTCCCGCAGCAAGGGCTTTTGCGCAGCAATCAGGTGGAGAACATCCGCCAGGCGCTGAAAATGGGTGCGACCTACGTCGGCGGTGTCGATCCGGCAACGGTTGACCAAAATATCGAAAAGTCACTCGCTACTGTTTTCGAGCTCGCGGTAGAAGCGAATGCGCCAATCGATGTTCATTTGCATG
>NZ_JAWRYN010000345.1:0-307 GCF_046534585.1 Peribacillus sp. SIMBA_075
TATCTGGGTCAGGACCCGGATATTCGCTATATGCCAAACGGCGGCGCTGTGGCCAGCATTGCGCTGGCCACCTCCGAAACCTGGCGGGACAAACAGACAGGGGAGATGCGGGAACAAACCGAATGGCACCGCGTGGTGCTGTTCGGCAAACTGGCGGAAGTAGCCAGTGAATACCTGCGCAAAGGAGCTCAGGTGTACATCGATGGTCAGCTGCGTACCCGAAAATGGACCGACCAGACCGGCCAGGAACGCTACACGACTGAAGTGGTGGTGCATACCGGCGGTACCATGCAGATGCTGGGCTCCC
>NZ_JAWRYN010000346.1:0-307 GCF_046534585.1 Peribacillus sp. SIMBA_075
CACATTTGGAATGGTATTGAATGAGGTGAAGAGTTATGAAATTACGTGCGAACCGTGTGGGCGAGCAAATGAAAAAAGAATTAGGCGACATTATCAGTCGTAAAATTAAAGACCCACGTATTGGATTTGTTACAGTAACAGATGTACAAGTGAGTGGAGATTTACAAATTGCTAAAGTATACATTTCTGTTTTAGGTGACGAAGAACAGAAAGAAAATACATTAAAAGGTTTAGCGAAGGCAAAAGGCTTTATTCGTTCAGAAATTGGCCAACGTATTCGTCTTCGTAAAACACCAGAAATTACCTT
>NZ_JAWRYN010000347.1:0-307 GCF_046534585.1 Peribacillus sp. SIMBA_075
GGCATTCGTATCAATCCTGAATCAATTGAGTCACGAGCAAAAATAAAAATGGGCGGTGTTCCAAGTCCATTTGGGATAGATGAATCGAAACTTGGCGATGTATTTGATCTTTTTCAGGCGTATGAAGACACTCTTTTGTTTAAAGGGATTCATATTTATTTGGGCACTCAAGTTCTTGATGAAACGTCGCTGTTATCATCGTTTGAATATACTCTCAACACAGCTGTTCGAATAAAGAATGACTATGGATTGACATGCGAAATGGTTGATTTAGGCGGAGGATTTGGGGTTCCATATTTTCAGCATG
>NZ_JAWRYN010000348.1:0-307 GCF_046534585.1 Peribacillus sp. SIMBA_075
GACAACTTCTCTTTTTGATGAGATTATATGTAGAATACAATGTCGTATATTGTTTTGTAAAAAGTAGAGAATAGTAAAACAGAGCGGCAATAGAGTAAGACTTGAACAGAACTTTTCTGATTTTCTGTTCAACAAGAATTCTTTATAGAAGTTTTTATGTTGTTCACAGAATTGAAACAACTTATGAAAGCTTTATATTATCAGGGTTCTTACTGTATTTTTGAAAAATATGAAATATACCTTAGTTTTTCTATATAAAGATAATGCTTATAATGAAAATGAGTGTGTTAGGAATGAAAAGAATATC
>NZ_JAWRYN010000056.1:0-28802 GCF_046534585.1 Peribacillus sp. SIMBA_075
CCCGGTACAATACCGGGACCATTTATTAGCTGCTTAGGCACTTTTTTATACTGTCCGTAAAATGGGGCACAGTTCATAATGGCGGACTTCTGTTTGTATACAAAAGGGGATCTCCTAGAAATGGTCGAGGCCTCTAGCCTTCCAGTAGCCACTTAGGTCAATATTATCTTTGTTTTTGGAAGGGGAAAAAACGCCAAGGTTTTTTAAGCAAAATTGAACGAAGAATTTTTGGTATAAGAACATTTTACTAGAATGGTTTGTTATACTATTAATGGATAATTTCGGAATTAGTAGCGCTTTTAGGGTTGGGACTAGAAGGCCCATTGAGTTTAATGTGAGAAGTCTAAGAGAACAATCAATATGGATGCAGAGAAATTCTTGAAAGACTATTATGACCGGTTAAATTTAAATAAAAAATATTTTAATTACCACAGAAGATGGAAGAAGAGGGAAGTGCAAAAATGTTCTGGAAAGTTTATTTTTGGGCAGTGATAGCTTTATCAGTAGCTTCAATGTTTGTAGAAACGGTTAATGGTCCAGTGTTAGAAACTACGGATACGGTTATTAGCATTATCTCCACAATTGGATTATACGGTTATGTATATAAGAAGCAGTTATTATCAAAGTCATTCTGGAAATTCATATTTATAATTACTGTAATTGAAATGCCAGTATATATAATGTTGGAGGTACTTAATGATCCAGAACTTGGAGTAGGAGAAATAATTTTTGTTACAGCTTTCACACTTGCCATAATGTATCCTTTCCTTTTAGGTTTATATAGATATGGCTTCCGTAAGCAAAATTTAGTTTAGTAAATATTAACATAAACTAAAAACACCCCAATAAGCTAACATGAGGGTGACAACTGCAAGAGTTGTTGTCACATCTAATAGTTCTTAATCAGAAGAAGAACCATTGCCATCTTGGAGGGATGAGTGGTTCTTTTTCCGTTTCTTGGCGAACGCAGACAGGATAAGACTGGTGCTACAGCAACAACTATCTCTTTACCCATATCTCTAATTAAATTCAATAATATTATCGAGTTTGTCTACAAACTAAAAGTCCGCCGTAAATGGCGGACTTTGTTTATTATTTTCCAGAATAACCTTCTTGATAAACGGGAAGTGTTACTGAAATCGTTGTTCCCTTATTCAAAAGGCTAGTTATATGAAGTGTTCCATTCATCGTTTGGATGGTCTTAACAGCTACCATTGATCCTAACCCAGTTCCTTTTTCTTTGGAGCTGTAATAAGGTTCGCCAAAACGATTTATTTGTTCCTTGTTCATTCCGACTCCATTGTCACTTATTTCGATAATGATGTCGAAATTATTTACATAGGAAACAATACTAAGTTCCCCGCCGTTTGGCATTGCCTCTATACCATTTTTAATTAGGTTTAGGAAGCATTGCTTGAAATGCTGAATATTCCCCCGGGTAATGCCTGGAGTCAACTGTTCAGAAATAGTAATTAAATTCATGCTAGCCAATGGTTTTATCATTTCAATTACATATCCTATTTCACGGTTAATTGAAATATTATCCACTTTTTCGATTGCAGGTTTTGCAAATGCTAAGTATTCACAAATAATGGATTCTGCACTATTAAGCTCTCTAACAACATGCTGTATATATTCTTCTTTTACTTCTTGAGTTAGATCAGGAGCCTTTAACAGTTGAACAAATCCTTTCACAACTGTTAAAGGATTTCTAACTTCATGTGAGATACTTGCAGCAAGCTGACTGACTACCTCCATTTTTTCAAGCCTTATCATTTGTGTTCGGATTAAAATCGCATCCTTTAAAATTTCCATGATATACACAGCCAAACCGATAATGAAAGGAGGGAGGATAATAAAGTAAAATACATACGCTTCAGTTATTTGAAAAAAGTCAGACATAACGAGTGAAATAAGGCTGGTTAGAATTCCTAGAAACAAAATTAATAGAATGGAGCTATTTAGCTTATTTTTTCTATTAAAAGTATTGAATTTTGAAGAAAATAGAGCCGTTATTATAAATATAACCAAATAAACAATTAACGTAAGGGAATTGAAACCATAAAAAGCAAACCTAAGAGTTAATATTATGACTAACAGGGCAGCCCCTACAGGCCAACCACCATAAAGTGTCCCAATTATAAAAGGAATTTGCCGGAGATCATGGACACAGTATTCATCTATATAAATAGGAAACTTCATACATAATATAATAGGAATGCTCATGCATGCAGTGATAAGGGTCTTGGGGTACTGACTTAACTTTTTGACATGATCTAATAAAGTATAATAAATCAAAATACTTACTAAAATATAAAAGAGATTATCTAATATGTTTTGATTAATAAAATTCATTGGATTCTCCCGAAAATTAACAGTTTGGTCTATTATACAAGAATAACACTAAAAAGGAGCATTTTAATAAAGTAATTTATTTACAGAAGGACATTTAAATTCAAAAAAGTTGTTTAAAGCGCCTCTAGGTATTTACCGATTTTTCAGTTGTAATTTTGGTTTTACATAATAAAGGTAGAGGTGACTTTCATTGAAAAAATGGACAAGAGACACAGAAATGAACGCTCCAATTGAACAGGTTTGGAAGTTTCTTGATGGTTCTTTAGAAAATATGCAAAAAATCATGCCTCAGTAGTTGAACACAAGCCCGTTAAAATAATGGAAGAAGTGGTTGGGAGCGTATATCGCCAAAAATATAGAGAAGGAAAACGTACAGAAGAGTATAATATAGAAACATTAGAATATTGGAGCTAATGAGAAAAAGCTAAAAGTGGGCTTTACACTTGGAAATTACAGCTTTTTATGAACTAAATAAAATCAATAATAAGAAGACCTCCTTTACATATACAGTCACCAGTCGCCGGATAAAGTGGTTTTTGAAATTACTTTTAGTATTTGCCACCGACAAAGTGGTCGTTGAATTTTTAGAACGTGTCAAAAAGGTAGCTGAAGCAGAAACAGGTAGGTAGGATTTTATTATGTTAATCTTCTGCATCGAAACAGCAATACAGATAGAAAATGATCCATCTTTTTTCAAGGTGGATTCTTTTTATTTGTCGTGAAATGTTGAAGTGTGAAGTGTTTTTGACTGAACTTACACCCCATTAAAACCTATATATATATTTCAAAGGCAATATCTGATTGATACGAACGAGATATGGTTAATGGAGATGCCTATTCCCGGGCACACTGGGTATCCTCAAAAGGTTACAAGGTAAACGTAGCATATGAACACCGTAAAAGCTGATGTCGATCAAGTCATCGCTGAACGTGGTACGGTGGATGTTCTAGTAAATAACGCAGGACTGCAATTCATCTCACCAGTGGAAGACTTCCCTGTAGAAAAAAGGGGCCTTGTAAATCGCGTAATTCTAAAAGGAGCATTCTTATTGACCAAACATGCACTGTCAGCCACGCAAACATAAAGGATGTCATCAATATTTCGTCTGAGCACGGCAGAATCCTGGATACATGCAAATCCTCCTATTGTACCGCAAAATTTGGCCAAATTGGCTTTACGAAAGTAATCGCAAAATTAATAATTCAACCAAGGGATGGTTAAAAATAAATAAAAGCATACGTTGATAATTTATACCATCGTATGCTTTAAATTTCATTCCCTTTTAGTTAATCAAGCATTCTAATTTTAATTATTAATATTCGTTAAAAAATTGCTGAATTTCTTTTGGATCATCTGTTTTTGTTAATGCAAGCATCGTCAAAATGCGTGCCTTTTGAGGATTAAGTGAGTCCGCTGTAACAAAATTATTTTCATTGTCAATCTTTTCTCTCGTAACAATACCATTTCCTACACGGCTAGAGCGAGTAATAATCACGCCTTTTTTGACAGCGTCTTTAGCACCCTCAAAAGCAGTATCAGAAGTTAAACCGTTTCCTTCACCTGCAATTATGATCCCTTTAGCTCCTGCTTTCACAGATGCATCGTAAAAATATCTACTATCATTTTGATAGCTATAAATAATGTCCACTTGAGGAAGTTTATCTAGTTTTGATACATCAAACACCGATTTGGTTGTATGTTTACGAGTGGGTTCATTGTAGAAAAATATTTTATCACCTGAGATTGCTCCTAAATAGCCTTGTTCCTCAGATTGGAATGTATCTGTCATGGTTGTATTGGTTTTTGTTATATAACGTGCAGAGCCTATCCGGTCATTTAATGAGATTAAAACACCTTTGTTCTTAGCATCCTTACTAGCAGCAATTTTTACAGCATTATATAAGTTTAAAGGTCCATCTGCACTAATAGCTGTAGCCGGTCTCATTGATCCAACAACCACGACAGGTTTGTTGCTTTTTACGACCAGATTCAGAAAGTAAGCAGTTTCTTCTAATGTATCTGTTCCATGCGTTACGACAATTCCATCAACGTCTTTAGATTTTAATAACTCATTAGTTCGTTTTGCCAACTTTAATAAAGTTTTATTATCCATATTGTTACTGCCAATATTGGCGATTTGTTCACCACTCACATTTGCTACTTGTTTTAGTTCAGGAACAGCTTTAATTAGTGTTTCCACACCAAGTGCACCTGCTTGATAACCAGTTGTGTCAGTATTGGACGTAGCAGACCCTGCAATCGTTCCGCCAGTAGCTAAAATTTTCACATTGTTTAACTTGGGATTTGTTGAAGTTGCTTCTACTTTCTCTTCTTTTGACTTACTATTTGCTGAGCTATGGATAGTGGCGATAGATCCAGAGAATAATAGTGTAACTGATAGAAACGTGATTCCTAGATATTTTTTTATGTTCATGTCTAGCTAGCTCCTTCATTATTAAAATATGTACAATATGTGAAAATACTATCATATTTAGATATTCCTTACAATACATTATATGTCAGATTATATTACATGATTTTTATTCTGTTGAAAAAAATTTACTAACCTTCACAACAGAAGAACTTGCATTGATGGTCAGTATCACTGGATATCATTACAGCGTCTCAAAGTGTTTTAGACGTATGTTAAAGTTGATTTCGTTTAGTAAAAAGCCCCTTCAATTCTTGAATAAATATAGAAACTCTTCTAAAATATATTTAGTCCATAATTTTACAGTGAATAAAAACATTACATAGAAATGAATAAGAAAAGCAGTTGAAAGGACTTTCCATTATGTCGATGATTTACGAATCTCAAACACTAGTTTCTGCCATGCAAACGCGTGTCGGACAATATAAGGACCTGAAAGAACAGCTAACGGAATTAAAAAAAGGATTTGAGAGTATCGTTCATTTGGATGATGAGCTGCAGGGGCAAGGCGCAGAGGCCATTAAAGGGTTTTACAAAGCACAGGTCGATGTCGTGGATTCTTGGCTGCGTCTGATCAATCGGCATATTGCCTTTTTAAGCGGAATTCAAGGAGATACAATCGAAGCGAACCTTAGTGAAACCGTGGTTACGGTCCCTTTTTTAGAGGAAGAGCTGACAAATGCGACTCGAAATTCCAAGGAAATGGTCACAGCCCAGAAAAATGATTTGAAAAAAGTATTCTCCGGAATTGATGATATCATTCAGTTAGAGCCCTTTTCCGATGATGCGTTCTTTGAAAATATCGAGAAAGCTGAAACAAAACGAACCGAAACGATAGACAAAGTAAACGAAATCGATCATAAGTGGACGGCTGAATATGCTAAATCCGAAGCGGACCAAGCGGCAGTGGCGGCACTTATGGAGCAATTGAAAGTATCCAGTACAAGAGGAGGAGTAGTATCCCCGCTTTATTTTAATGCGACAGCTTATAAAAATAGTGAAGCCTATAAAAAACTAGAAGTAAGGAAGAAAGAGAACGCAGAATATCTGAAGGTTAAGCAAGAGGAAGCAGAGAATCGCCGGATCAAAGACTTGAAGGCACAACTCGATCATGTAACAGATCCGGATGAATTCCTCAAAATCGCCAAGCAGATCGGATACGAAAACTTAGCGCCCACCCAGCAGCAATATGTTATGCAGCTAGAAGCGGCTAAGCAAACGGCAGACATTGCAAAGGGAATCGGCGTAGGCCTTTATGATGTAGGTAAAGACTTCGTTACAGGAGTTTGGGACTTTGTCACAGATCCTGGAGAAACGATCGAAGGTGTAGCAAACTCAATCATGCACCCGATTCAAACCTATAAATATATATCCAAATCCATCTCCGACTCATATGAACGGGATATGGTAAATGGCGATGCCTATTCGCGGGCTCACTGGGTATCCTATGCCCTCGGAACAGTCGTCACATCAGTAGTCGGAACAAAAGGCGCAGGAGCCATAACAAAAACTGGGATAGCCACTACAAAAACCGCTGCAGTAAAAGGCGTTACGAAAGCAAAAGAATTAGCCACAATTCCTAACCTATTGCCTTACAATCCTAAAAACCAACTGTCGATGGCAGGGGGAGTACCTTATAATGTGGTTAATGGTACTGGGTTGAGAGATCAGTTAATTACGATGGCGAAAGTGGAGTCTCAAGTCAATGGAGATGGTGGGAACAAGTTTACTATAGATACTATGAGGCATGTTTATCATGGAGAGATTAATCGACGTGGGAAAGCTGTTGGTTATCATCACGAGAGTATGATGGGTGGTAAGATAGTTCCAGGAACAGAAGAAGCTCCAGATATCAACGGAGTATATAGAGCTAAGGTAGAAATAAATGGAGAAATGAAGATTGCAAAGTCAACTTTCTTTCCAAAAGATTGGGACAGAGTAAAGGTGAATAACGCTATTAACGAGGCTTTTGAAAACAAAATAAAAGATGGAAATAAATATGTTGGCAGAACTTCATCAGGAATTGATATTGGAATGTACTTAAACCGTGATGGGACAATAGCTACTGCATTTCCTTTATATAAAAATTAAATATCGGGAGATAATTAACTAATGAAATATTCATATGAATTTAAAAGAAACCCATTAGGATATCTAAGAATTATCCTACCACAAGAAATTAACCTTTTCTCAGACTTCATTGAAGATATTGTATTTGAAACAGAAGTGGATGAGTATATTGATATTGTTCAGAAAGTAATGGAAGGTGAATACGAAGAGTTTGAAATAGAAGGGAATGCTACCAGTGTCTTGATAAAAAAAGATACAACGGTTCTTCACCACTTTTATATCTTCGATAAGCCAAATGAGAATGAAATGGAAACTGAACAATTTAAAGAACTTATGCTAATATGGAGGAACAAAATTCCAGAAAGATACAAAGAACCAGAGAATTAAGTTTTATAGATCTATATAAAGTACGGGAATATCCAAAATTTAAAGAAGAGTTGATACAACCATGAGAAGTTGGTTCTATCAACTTTTATTTTTTGAAGAAATATATTAAATTAAATTTTTTATGTACGCCCATATCCCCTAAATGCTGAAAGATAGGAACGAAAAAGCTCAAGAAGGGAATTATATTCTCGCTGGTTATCCAAATTAATACAAAAGGTTGTAATGGTATGTTGTCTTCTAACAAATTAGAAGAATCTGTTTTTCAGTTCTTGGCTGGAACTTTTCATCAGGATATTGAATCTCCAGAAGATGCATTAGAAGAATTATTAACTGACGAAAGTAAAGAGTTTCTGGAATCTGCTATTGTCTTTTTAACAGATTTTATAGTAAGTGAGTATCCAGATATCGAAAAGAATGAATACATTCAATCTTGTGCAGATGGTGTGTACTTTCCATCTCTTGATTTAGAACCACTTCAGTGGCTCTATCAAGTAATTGAACAAATAAAAGAAGCTGTTTAAAAAAAATATCAATAGGTGAGTTTGATTTTATCACTTCTATTAGTTATGTATAATAGATTTTAAAAATTATTGAAATAATGGGGAGTTATAATGTGGATAAGAAAGATATTAGTTTCCTTGAACAGCTACTTTATGATACAGATAAAGAAATAATAATCAATGAGTTAACGAATATAGATAACCCTTTATTTCTTCATTTTTTCGCTGCAAATTATAATTGGAATAGTGGATTTGATGTACCAAGCGTTATCTTAGAAAACGAGGGTTGTGATTTAGGTACCGGTTTACTAATGTTTCATTATGCAGACGGCTATCGTATGTTAGAAGATTCAGATGAAGTTTCAAGTTCTTCGTTAGAGGAATGGAAAGGTTTTTTGAATAAGATTCACAATAAACTTATAAACTTTGAATTTAAATCTCAGAATATTCCTTTGACCCTGAATTAACTAAAATTCAAAAGTATAAGTTGAAAAAGAATAACCCAAACATTCCTGATATTCTTATTAATAAATCACAAGGCGAAGTGGTTGATATTCCTAAATTATAATGTAATTGTGTTAAAACCTTGATTGGCTTAAGCTTTTCAAGGTTATTTTATTATATAGATTTTCAATTTACACCTAGTGTTAAAACGATTTTTAGGATTTTTTTAATTAGTTTGAAAGCTTGAAACAGCTTTTCGTAATATCCAATTTAGTTATGTCCGATGATAAGGAAAATAGTTTGAAAGCGCTTTTTAAATTCTGCACATACAAGATTAGATAGAAAAAAAGAGTAGTAAATATGTATGAAATTTTGTAATGTATTTTTAGTAATAATATATGTATAATATAGATATTTGTTATAGAATATGGATTAAATGGTAAGTTATATTAAATGATTAAATAGATAGGACTGTAAGGTGAACATTTTAAGTACATAGGTGATTGGTTGTGAAGAAACTAATAAAGTTATCATGAGTTGTTGTAGTGAATTTTCTATTGTTGCACAAAATTCACAATAAGGTTCCACAGATTGTTTATTGTTATTTATATATATAGATATTAAGGTGGAAATAATATGATAGAGACTGTAGAAACTGAATCTGAGGATACTCTGTTTAAATTACTAAATAGAGTGGAACAAATAACAAGAGAATTAAGAACTTCCTTAAAAGTTTCAGAAGAAAATAGTATTATTGCATTTCGTGGAGAACCTCAGGATTATGGTGAAACTAAATTATTACCCTCACTATATAGAAAAAAATTAAGTGTAATACAAGAAAAAAAATTATTTGAATTATTGAAAGATTACAATGTAATAGGTAATGAGGAAATGAGCAATTTACAGAAAGCAATAGCAGCCCAACATTATTTAGCGACAAGTAGGTTACTAGATATTTCATTTAACGTATTAGTTGCAATCTATTTTGCTACTAGTTCTAATGAAGAATATAAAGAAAAACGAGATGGGTATTTATATATATTCTGTTTGCCGCAGTACTTTTCTCCTAGTTCAAAATACATTGAACAATATTATGATAATATGTTGTTAGAAAACAATAGGCAATTTATATTGAAAAAAAATTTCAAAGTCATAACTCATGGATACTTTAATGAAAGGGTAAAATTACAAAGAGGAGGTTTTATATTTTTCCCTGCAAGTAATATTACTAGAATACCAGAGTGTTTTTATAAAAAAGTAAAGATTCATCATGAGGCTAAAAAAATAATAAGAAAACAATTGACTGAATTTTTTTCTATATATGAATCATCTATTTTTCCAGAGAAAGATAAAACAAGTGAGGTAATCTTTGAAGGGGTGGATAAAAAAAATAAAGATTATAACAGTGTACATAGCATTAATTTTGAGAGGGAAATTTATTTTGATAATTTAAAGTATGAGCTGGATTATTATTCTTCAAATAAAAGTAAAACAGAGACTATGAGAATACTAAGAAAGTACGAACAAGATTTTTTCACTTCTCTCAATGGACTAGAAAAGCAAGTATCTAATGATAAAGAGACTTTTAAAACACTTACGGATGTTAGGGCAAGGGCGAAACACGATTTTGAAAATTTAAAAAATTATGCTAAAAAGGAGTTGGAATATGTTTCTAGATAGTAAAGATAAGGAATGGCTGTTAAGGGCGTTAAATGTAAAAGGGGAAGAATATGAGTTTAAAAATGATAATGATATTCTAGAGATAATTAATGAAAATGGAAACCCTGAAGAATATTACTTAGCAGACTTTAGAGAAAAAGATGATGGATTCAGTAGTTTCAGACGAAATATTGAACAGTATTCAGAAAATTATAATATTGAAATAAGGCCTTTGATGATTTTTAAATCATGGGAAAAAGAGCAAATGTTATTTAAAAAAGAATTAGAAAAGGTGGATGCAAAGGGAAAAAGAGATATAAATAGTCTCATAGCTATTGCAAGATCTGTTTATTATAACAAAAATGATAATATTTCATTGGAGCTAGAGGAATGTGGAATTAATTATTTGGAATATAAGGTCTCAAACAAAGAAAGTAAAGAAAGTAAAGGGTTAATATTCAATTTATCCTTACAAGAATTATACCAACTTTATAATAGAACAGGAATAAGTCTATTTAAAGATAATGTAAGGATTGGAATCCCAGGCACTAAATCTTCTACATTAAGAAACAACTTCAAGACAACCTTCTTGCTAGGCTTATATAACCTAAACGAAAATAAAAAACTTAAAAGTAACGAGAAGATAAAAGATTACCTTATAAATAGCAATGGCTCTGAAAATTTTGAAGGGTATCAAACAGCTATTGAAAATTTTTGGTTTCATCATAATGGAATTACTGTTTATTCAGAAGATAGTTTTCATATTGAAGAAGATAAAATTACTTTTAATCCATTGAAAGTGAGTGTAATTAATGGTGCGCAAACTTTAACTCACTGCTTTTCAATTATAAAAGAAATTAGTAATGATTTAAAAAATGATGATGATTTTAATATGATAGTAAAAGAGATGATGTCTAATATTAAAATTAAAACAATTTTTATCGAAGCAGACTCTAAAGTGAAACGTTCTGTAACTTTAGGTTTGAATACTCAAATACCAGTTACTATTGAGGATATAAAAACTAATACTAAAGATGTAGAAGAGATAAATAAAATTTTAGAACAGAAAAATAAAAAAATTTGTAGACAAGGGGAAGATACGTTTAACGGAGGTATTTATTTATTAGATTTCGTCAAATCATATTTAATATTCAAAAATAGACCCGGAGAAGCAAGGAACTTACAAAAAAACAAAATTGAGACTTATTTGACTCAGTTTTTAAGTAATGGAAACGATATTGTAGATGATTTTCTGAAAAATCTAGATACATTTGAATATATAGATAAATGGTGGAGAAAAAGAAAGAAACCGGAAAACATTAATGAAAAAGATTACAAGGGTCTAGGCAGTAACGGAAAATATTATTTTAAATCTTATTGCAAAGGTATATATAATGATGCAGAGGATGAAAATGATAAAGAAGCATATTTCCAAGGGATATATGAATACTTTATAAATACATTTATAAAGTTACAACCAAATATTGACTCAAATGAATTAAAGAAGGATACTCTATTTGAACTGTATTTAGAAAGTCTTATTAGTTCAGAAAATGATGATGATAAGATTGGGGACCTTCAAAATTCTTTGGGTGAATTTGTTGTTAAATTTGAAGAATATAAAAAAAGTAACGGTTCTAAGTCTAATAGGAGTATGTTTATTAAATCACAATTAGAAAAAAAAGGTATTGAAATAGGGTTTAGAACAATAAATTTAATATGTAAATCCGAAAATCAGTATAAATTAAAAGAAGCCCTTCCACTTCCAGGCCAAACTTTTAGTCAGTTGTATGAAATAAATAATTACCCTGGTGTATATGATGAGCAAGATAAATTAGTCCGTTTTGAAGATTCCAAGTTTTATAAAGAGATTCATAGAGAATTTTACTTATTTGTTTTTATCCAAGATGAATCTTCAGGGAACACAAAAAAAATTGAGCTAATTTCTGATTTTACATTATCAAGATTGTCTAAACGTGCAAAGAATGTTTATGAAAAGACTGTTAATGCATTTCAAGAAGGTAATGTTAACTTGTTTGTAAAGCAATCTGATGATCTATGTTTTCATATAAGACCAAAGGCAAAAGATGTAAAAGATACTTTTACATTTACAGATGGCAGCCAACAAGTAAAAAGAACATTTTGGGTAAATAAAGAATGTTTATTAGAACTTATAAATGATAAGTTAAATATGAAGAAGATTGCGGAGTTAGTATAACTTTAAGGATAATAATATATTTCTAAATAAGAGAAGGAATTGTTGGTATGGACTAAAAAAGCATTTAGTATTGTATAAGAAACCTTATGTCTAGAGAAGGAAAATGGTGTGAAGATGCATTATGCATAGAATTTGTACAACAAGAGAAGCTACCACTAGATGCACCTCTTGTTGTATAACTTATGCACTTTAGAGATTTAGGGTATCCCATGTAATAACAAAACTCTTTTTCATTAATACATTTCCGAGGTCTATAGGAAGGATTTTTTAAAAAGGTTTGCCCTTTTTAAAAACACACCATTTTTAGGGTAAGATAATATAACAACTCAGTAAATAAAATTCTTCATCTAATTATTTGAGAGATATACCCATTATTCAACCAAAAACATTGTTTAGTTATTGTTTGGCCATTAGGTAATACAACCTTATCTTTACCATCTCTTCCTTTTGGACGAATATGTCCGACCCCATTAAATGCACTCTTGGGTAAATCATTTGTTTCAACAATTTTGTTTCCTCGTTTTTTGAATTCAATTTGTAATCCCTGTTGTATAAGCCTATTTACTTCTTCCCATATTTGCTTGATTTCTTGATCAATTGTTGGTAAGGGCATATTCCATAGTTTAATTCCTTTGAAATACAATTTCCGGTCAGGATTTTGTTTTTTTGTTTCAGTAAATTCAAAGATTACAAAAAGGAACTTCGTTGATGTGAATTTATCGCGTATGTAGCTTTCTTCCCATGATTCATTGGTCCATTGATGAAAATCAATGTTTTCGAATGACATGCTTTCCTTTGGTTTCCCATTTGGTTCAAGGCGTATAGTCTTGAATTGGATGTTTGCTTTTGCAAACTCCTCAATCTTTTCTAAACGAGTTCCTTTTATTCCAAGCAGTGAACTGACTATGGAAGGGACGAAAGATTTAGAATCTTTGTTGTATGTAACATTCAATCTTGTGGCTATTTCTTTGTCTGTTAAGCCGATATAGGGGGCAAACTTGTCATTCAATAAACTTTCCAAGGATTTTTCTTGTAGGTCTCTTTGTTTTGCAAATGACACGAGTTCTTCATTATTAACATATTTGCGAAGAAATGCTGTCATATAGGATTGTTTGAGGGAGAAAGCCCTTTGCATGGCCGGAATGTTTGAGTTCGGTTGTGAACGCAAAGAGTTTTTGCTGGCTCCTTTTGTACAAGCACCTAAATAGTTGGTGTCACCTTCAGAAATTTCATGGGCCTTGCCGTTTCGGATTTTCTCTACGATCGTTTCCCAGTCCTGTTTAATGATCTCCAAATCTGCAGGCGGATAAGATAATAGGATATTCTTATAAATGTAAAAATCCTTTGGTTCATAGTTGGGTAGCCATTCATAAAACATCAGTAAAATTTTTTCGTTTTTTTTCCAAAAACTTGAGGTCTCGAATGTGGTATTAACTTCATCCATGTAATTGATTATATTTAAAACCAATCGTTCCTTTGCAGAGATGGATTTGTTTTTATTCTGCTTGAAAGGGGTGACTTTCAACTCGATACCCAATTCTTCAAAATCCGGTCTTGCATCGGAATTGATTTTATAGCCAAAGAAACTTTCTTCGATTACTTGTCCAAGTCCCCCTTTTGATTTAGTGTGCGTGAGCCGACCTTTTAAATCAATTTCCCCAAAGGTTTTACCTATGGCTTCTTGTGCCTTGGTCATTAACTCTTCGACTGTTCTATATTCCATAAAATAACAAGCTCCTTTCTTGAGTGTTCTGTTAAAATGGAATTTTAAAATCTTTTACAATTCACGTATTACACTTTAAAATGATAGAGTTAGGGTATATAATATTATACCGCTATACTCAAAATTCAGGTATATTAATTAACTTATATTGGATAAATAAGAATTTATTTTGTATTTTTAATAGATAGTTCTTGATCTCACTAGGGATTATTATTATAATAGGTATAAAAGCCGAAAGGATGTTCGGTCATGATAAATGCAATTGAATTATTTGCGGGGGTCGGTGGGTTCCGGCTGGGCCTTGAGGCGGCAAAAGGATTTGATGTGATTTGGGGTAACCAATGGGAACCTTCAAAAAAATCACAGGATGCTTTTAACTGTTATGCTAGACAGTTCGATAGAGGAATACACTCCAATGAAGACATTTCTACGGTAGATGAAAAGATATTTGTAAATCAAGGGATTGAACTAATTGTAGGCGGTTTTCCTTGTCAAGATTACTCTGTTGCCCGTAGTCTTTCCGGAGAAAAGGGAATTCAAGGGAAGAAGGGTGTCCTGTTCTGGGAAATCATGAGGCTTGCTGAAGGAATCAGGCCGAAGTATATATTGCTGGAAAATGTGGATCGGTTATTGAAGTCGCCATCGAAACAGAGGGGAAGGGACTTCTCCATCATGCTGGCAAGCTTCAGGGATTTGAATTACTCTGTCGAATGGAGAGTGGTGAATGCCGCGGAGTATGGACAAGCACAAAGGCGTCGTCGAGTCTTCATTTTTGCCATCAGGAACGATACGCCGTATGTCAAAAGCAGGGCCAAGGAAGACGATGCGGTAATGTTGCATGAACGAGGTTTCTTTGCTAATGCATTTCCAGTCAAATGGGAAATTTCTACAAGGCATAAACCAAATTCGTTTACGATGGAAGAAGGTATTCTGGAAATTTCAGATGAGTACACGATGACCTACCTGAATTCAGGAATCATGAGAGATGGCGCTGTATATACCGAGGAATTGCTACCAATCGAGGAGCGGCCACGGATGTTAGGCGAAATCTTGCAATCGGGTGTCGATGAAAAGTATTACCTTAGCACGGATGCCGTCGAGAAATTCCGTTACCTTAAAGGGCCGAAAAAGATTGAGAGGACCGCGGCTAGCGGCCATAAATACGTTTTCTCCGAAGGTGGGATGGCCTTCCCGGATGCGTTGGATAGGCCGGGACGCACGATGCTGACAAGTGAAGGGACAGTGAATCGGAGCAGCCATGTGGTGGAAGACCCTGAAACGAAAAGGCTTCGAATCCTTACCCCGGTGGAATGTGAACGATTGAATGGGTTCCCTGATCATTGGACGGTAGGAATGTCCGAAAGGATGAGGTACTTCTGTATGGGAAATGCCTTGGTGGTCGGACTGATTGAAAGAATGGCCAAGAGAATCCTTGAAATCGAGGAAGAAGATGCGGAAGTCATTAAAGAAAATCCACAACAACTAAGTTTATTTTAAATTTAGAATGGTCTCTGGCAAATTTGTCAGGGACCATTTTTATTCGTGTGCCACATCTTCCTTGGCATTATCGATGAAATTGGTGATTTTTTCGATGGTATTATCAAAATCTTTCCTTACCTCATGCTCCCAGATTCGTAAGATATGCCAATTTCCATTTGTATAATATTTTGTGATTTCTAAATCGCGTTCTTGGTTTCTCTCAAGCTTCTTTACCCAGAAATCGATATTGCTCTTCGGCATTTTTCCATGTATTGGGCAAAAGTGCCAAAAGCACGAATCGATGAATATGACGACCTTATACTTTTTGATGGCGATGTCTGGTGTTCCCATCATTCCCCTGACATTCCTCCTGAATCGATACCCCCTGTGCCATAGTTCATGGGAAACGAACGTTTCCAGCTTCGAAACGGCTTTAATGGACGACATGATTTTACTCCGGGTTTCTTTCGTCTCTGGTATTCGTGCTTTATTTGCCATTTGAAGAATCCCCTTTCAGCAAAGAAGTGTTGTCCTTTACTTTAATAGTACCAATCCTTCCGGTTTATAAACATTCATTAATGAAACAATCTCTGTTTTAAAATAATGGGATTGATAAATAAAACAGCTTTTAACTTAAAGGAATCGAAATCCATTTGGACAAAGAGAAACAAACCTTATCCATTAGAAATGATAGTCAGGAACGAGTTTTAAATATAGATTTATTAATTCATCAGCCTTCCAAAGTATTTAGAGATGTGCTTGGTTTGCTTTGAACCATTATACCTTTGTATGGTGGTTTTTTATTTTTTTGAACTAGGTTTTCTATTTATGAAAAAGAGACATCCCACCCGGGATGTCTCTTCTCTTCATATACTTATAGCACTCATCATCCCCTCATGAGTAGCTTCCTCAATCGTCCGAGGACCAAGACAATCCCCAATCTGCTTCACGATGGGAGCATGGCCTTTCATTTCTTCGAATAGCTCTGTATTGGGTATCCGGCCAAGGGAGAGGACGATGGAGTCCCAGTTTGTTAGATCTTGTTTTTGTTGTGTGAATAGGTTCCGGATGATGACGTGATCTTTTTTGATTGCCCCGAGATCATAATGGGGTAGGAGTGTGACGTTTAGGTTGTATAGTTTTTTTAGATATTCGTTCCTGAGATATTGGTGGACGGTTTCACCGATGTGAAGTCGTGATGATATGAGTGTGACTCCATGGCCTTTTTCGGCAAGATAAATGGCTGCTTCCATGCCAGGCCAGTCACCGCCAAAGTCGAATACTAATACGTTATCCCCAACTTTTTTAGTTGAGCTGAAGAGGTCATCACTCATGATAATCCGTGGGTCATTTATTCCTTCGATGGCTGGTGTATAGGGCCGTGAGCCTGTGGCACAGATGATGGCATCCGGGTTCGCTTCGGATATTTCCCGGGCGGTAGCAGTTTTGCCTAATTGCACATTTATATTGCTTCTCATGAGTTTCCGGGAGTAGTTATCGAGCATCGATTCTGCGAGTTCATGTCGCATGGGTGCTTTGCGCATGGTGCGAAGCAGGCCGCCGATTGAGGGACTTTGATCGATCAGTGTAACGGAATGACCTAATGAGTCCGCTGTTATGGCTGCCTGTAATCCGCCAGGTCCGGCGCCGATGACTAGGACATCTTGTTTGATTCTCGTCTTCTTTAATTCTGGTAAAATCCATGCTTCTTTACCTGTTGTTGGGTTTTGGACGCAGCCAATTGGCAGTCCTTTATGATAATGGCCGATACAGGCTTGTAAACAGCCGATGCATGCATCGATTGCTTGTATGTCGCCAGACTTTGCTTTGTTGGGCATGTCAGGGTCGACGATTAAGGCCCTTGTCATTCCCACGACATCGGCTTTTCCGGTTGATACAATTTGTTCCGCTTCAACGGGGTCGACGATTCGATTGCCGACAAAGACCGGTACGGCTCCTGCCATCCTGATTTTGAATCCATGTGGAGATAGGTATGCGTGCTTCATCGGTGATGGCGGCACGATATGTGTTGATCCCTCGAAGGTACTTGAATCCCCGGCTGTGACATTAATGAAATCCAATCTGACTTTTTCCGCGAGATATTCGACGATTTGCACGGAATCCTTCATCGTTGTCCCGTCCATTGTCAGTTCATCTGAACTCATGCGAATCCCGACGGTAAAGTCTTCTCCGACTCTTTCCCATACTTTCTCCAAAATTTCGACGATGAATCGCATCCGATTTTCAAATGATCCGCCATAGATATCCGTACGCTTATTTGTATGCTGTGACCAAAACTGGGCAGGAAGATATCCGTGTGAACAGCAAATTTCCACTCCATCAAGTCCGCCTTCCTTTGCCAGCTGTGCTGAATGGGCGAACCCTTCAATCACTCCTTCAATATCCTCTAAGCTCATGGGTTTTGGCATGACGCCAAAGCGCAGGCTGGGAACGGCCGATGGCGCCCATGCTGCATTTCGGTAGTCGCTCGATACGACTTCCCGTCCGCCGTGGAATAGCTGCGAGAAAACCTTCGTTCCATATTTATGGAGCGTTTCGGAAAGCTCCTTGTAGGCTGGGACAATCCTTTGGTCATATCCGGCGATCGTTTTCGACGTAAGCATGCCGGATGGATGTACGGATGCCGCTTCAAGGATGATCAATCCGACGCCCCCTTTTGCGCGGGCCTCATGATAGGCGACCATATCCGAAGTGGGGATTCCGTCCGTGACATGATTTGTTTGATGTGCTGTACTTAAGATCCGGTTTTTTAATTCAGTAGAACCGATCGTTAATTGGGTAAACAAATTCTTGAATTGAGCCATATCCATGACCACTCCCTAATGTTAGATAGAATGAGAGTATAGAGGCATTGATCGCCCCCTACCTATCCTTATACAGGGTCAATATGCAATAACCATGCCGTTCCGGGAATGGTGATGAAAATAGTTTTTTTACTTTTAAAAAGAGGGTATGGCCCATGAATCGAGTATCTTATATATAGAAAACTGAACCATTTTTGAAAAGTGGTGATTCATTATAGGTTCAGTCCAAATTTGGCTGGTATAGAGACATTCCTTGCTTATGAGAGGGTCACATATTTCTTTGCGTATCAAAAAGTGTAACAAAATCGGTTCGAAATCAAAAAATGGGGTGATTGTGTGAGTACGGATTTAAAAAAAGAATCACTAATTGTATTTTCCGATATTTCTATTTTGGATGTGAAATCATTACTGAAAATCAATTCCTCTCCTTTTATTGTCATGAAAAACCACTTGGAAATCCTCGGTATATTGGATGAAGGTTTCTTTTTGAAGCAGTTGGATATTGTGGGTCAAAATCAGGAAATCACGGCTTACCTTAATACATCGTTTGTCGTTGTGGAGGATTTAGATAAGCTGAGTGAAGAGGATATGAGCACCTATGATTTTGTGATTCAACATAGTGATAACCAATATAGCTGCTATCCGATTTCTGAAGTCAGGGAAATTCTGCTTAAAAAGAAGCTTAAGAGTTTAATCAGTCTAAATGTATCACTGCATGAAGAGCTGGAGGTGACAAGAAGGAAGGTAAAGGAGCTAACGCAGATCTTACATTCCAGTTATGATGAAATTTTCGTGACGGATGAGAACGGAAACACGTTGTTCGTGAGTGAAGCCTGTAAGAAGCTTACAGGGCTGCCGCCGGAGGCCTTTATTAATAAGAACATTAAAGAGTTGGTCGAAAAGGGGCTGATCGTCAATTCGGTTACATTAAAAACGATGAAAACGAAAGCGATCCATTCAGCTGAACAAACCTATCCGCATGGAGTGACTGTATTCTGCACAGCGAAGCCGATTTTTGATGAGGAGGGGAACTTATATCGAATTGTTTCGAATTCCAGGGATATCACGGAATTGGTTGAGATGAAAAGTAAATTGAACAGAGTGAACCTTAGGAACCAGCGGACCCAGCATGAAAATTCGAGAACCGTTTCGTTCAATAATTTCATTACAAATTCGGATAAGATGATAAAGGTTTTGGAATTAGCTGAAAAAGTCGCCCCAATGGATTCATCGATCTTCATCCATGGTGAAACCGGAGTCGGGAAAGGGGTTTTAGCAAGAATCATTCATGATCTTAGCAATAGAAAGGATAAGAAATTTATTCAAGTTAATTGCGGCGCGATTCCATCGGCATTAATTGAGTCCGAGCTGTTTGGTTACGAAAGCGGTGCATTCACGGGGGCAAATAAGCACGGGAAACAAGGTCTTGTTGAGAGTGCTGATGGTGGTACGCTGTTTCTTGATGAAATCGGGGAAATGCCGCTCGATATTCAAGTGAAAATCCTGCATCTGGTCCAGGACAGAGCATTCATGAAGGTAGGGGGAACCAAGGAGAGAAAGGTGAATATTCGGATTATCTCCGCCACTAATAAAGACTTGAAGCAAATGATTAAGAATAATCAATTTCGCGAGGATCTCTATTATCGGCTGCATGTCGTTCCATTGGAAATCCCGCAGCTGCGTGAGCGAAAGGAGGATATTCTATTATTAACCGATTATTTTCTGAAGAAGTTCAATGAAAAATACGGTCAATCAATCACGATCGATGATCATTCCAAGTTAATTCTGCAGCTGCAGGATTACCCGGGCAATGTTCGCGAGTTGGAAAATGTAATTGAACAAATCGTCGTCACGGCTAGAAAACCGATCGTAACGATAGAGGATCTGCCATCCGATTTAACCTACAAAGATACGGCACTAGTCAATTTAACAGGAATCATTCCCTTGAAAAAAGCGTTAGAGGAAACGGAAAAGCAATTATTATCACAAGCCCTTTCTACATATAAATCAACCAGAAAAATGGCCAAAGCCCTGGAGGTTAGTCAAACGACGATCATGCGCAAGCTAGGCAAATACCAATTTGTATATGATGAGGATAAATAACGATGACCTTTGTAAATATCTGAAAATTAAGAAAAGTTGGTATGGATATTGCATATTACCCTATTGATTATTTCAATTTTGATAAGGGGGTCAAGAAATGGGCGAGCTGATATTTTCTTTAAGCTATGGGGGTTCCTTAATTGTCATGGGATGGATCACGAAGGTGTTCCTAGTAAAAATGAAAAGAAATCAAGAAGAAATAAAAGCAAAAGATCCGATAGAAAAGGTGGGGATGTAAGTGGCCTTTCTGCTTGGTATTATCGTATCCTTTTGCGTTTATGTCTCGATCGGAATCTTTTTATTCAGGAAAGTGAAAAGCTCAGAGGAGTATTATGTATCTGGACGAAGTGGAAATACATTGATGATAACCGGTACACTTGTTGCATCCTTCTTAAGCACCGTATCCTTCATGGGGGAAGCAGGATTTTCCTATGAAGGGTACCCGATCCTGCTGCTTATTCTCGTTATTTTTAATGCAAGCGGCTATATATTCGGGGTATTCCTGTTTGGCAGGTATTTAAGAAGAAGCAAATCATTGACGGTTCCTGAGTTTTTCGGTAACCGCTTTCATTCCAAGAAAGTAAGATTGGCAGCTGCCATCACGACAATTCTCGGAATTGCTGCATACTTAGTTGCCGTTACCCAAGGGGCAGCCGTATTATTGGCCGAGGTTTCCGGTGTTTCCTATCCAATGGCGTTGGTGATCATGTGGCTAGTCTATTCATCCTTTACCATTCTTTCAGGGGCGAAGGGAGTCATGGTGAATGATACCGTGATGTTCTTTGTATTCTCGATCGCAACGTATCTTAGCTTTCCTTATATCATCAAATCGGCAGGCGGATTCCCTGATGCCATTACTAAAGCGGCAAACCTGGCTGAACGGCCTGATTTATTAAGCTGGCATGGCATTACCGGACCTGGGGCAACCATGGGAACTCCTTGGGAAGCATTGGCCTGGGCAGTCATCATGGGCTTGGTCTGGGGCATCGTCATTGCAGTGAGTCCATGGCAAAGCAGCCGATACTTAATGGCAAAAAATGAACACGTAGCCATCCGTGCCGGCGTATGGGCAACCATATCCATTTTGACCGTCTATTTGTTCCTCCATATCAGCATCTCGACAATCACCACCATTAAAGCGGATATCGCCCCGACGGAAAAGGTATTCATTTGGGCGGCGATGAATATTGTCCCGACATGGCTTGGGGTCATCATCGTTAGCGGCATCATGGCTGCGGCATTATCCTCCTGTTCGAGCTTCCTTCAGATAATAGGAAGCAGCATTACACGGGATATCATGGAACAATCACGGAAAAAGGAATACACAGATCACCATCTATTGCGGGCCAGCCGCATTTCCATGGTTGTGATCAGCTTGATCATCTTATTGATTGGATTGTTCCAGCCGCCTGCCGTCATGTGGATCGGCTACTTTGCGGCCACATTATTCGCAGCATCCTGGGGACCGATCGCCATATCAAGCATATTTTCAAAGAAGGTAACGAAAGAAGGAGCCTTTTGGAGCATCGTATTCGGCTTCTTTGGCGTGATTCTCGGAGAAAGCCTCGGCATGTTCGGAATAAGCCTTCCCGTTTACTTCAATCCTGTCATCATAGGTTTAATCTTAAGCATAGGTGCACTCATCATTGGCTCCAAGTATGGAACGATCACCATCGAAGAAAGGGAGTTTCAAGCAAATATCCTGCAAACCCCCATTGAAATAGACGAGCAAAAAGAAATGAACATCACCCGCAGATACCCAACCTATTTGATGATCAGCGGCGTCATGATCATCATGGTAACACTAGTGTTTTATTATTGGCCGATAAATATGAATTGATAGACATTTACTTATGTACTGGCATGGTTAACTTATCAATACCTAATTTTTTGGCCAATTAAAATCCGAGTTACTCTATGTTCAAGAATTTGAAAGCATGGAGCATTTCAAACAAGAAGAATATATCCATTACTGCAAGCATTAACGAATCAAGGTGAAATAAAGAGGCATGAGCCCGGTAGTTTACCGGGTTCATGCCCTCAAGGCTGCCTAATTAAATAAGGTGTCTAGCTTTTTGGGTTCACCTCATATGGTGAGCTCTTTTTTGTTGCTTTTAGCCTTTATAAACTATCCAAATAATTTTTAAGTGTTTCTAATCCAATTTTCAACTCATCTAATGAGTTTGTTGACGAAAGTGAAACACGCAAATACTTATTGGGTATTGTCGGTCCGCTAAGAAAACGATCGGAATGAAAAATTCGAATGCCCTTTTTTCTTAAATCCGTTTCCAACTGTAACGGATCTATATGTTCTTGGATAGAAAGCCAACGATAAAAACTAAAAGGATGTCCCATAGGATTTCCGATAGGGAAATATTCCGAATAAATATCATTTGCAGCCTGTGCAAGCTGTTTCTTTTGGGAAACAATTTCATGAGCCTTTCCTGACAAAATAAGCTCCGTGATTATCTCTGCATCTAGAGAGGACGTCTTTACATTGATCTTAAAAATAGCTTGTAAAATACTCTCGCGAAAAGCATCCCCATAGACCATAAAGGCGACTCTTAATCCTGAGCAAATGCATTTAGATGTTCCACATATATAAACGGTCTGATCTGGAAGTAAATTAAACATGGGTTGATGATAATCAGAGATAATGCCTGCTGTTAGGAAGGCATGAATATCATCCTCAATCAAAATTAAACGGTACTTTCGTATGATTGCAGCCAATTCATGTTTTCTGAAATCTGAAATCATAACAGTGGTAGGATTGCTGCAAGAAGGCATTAGAAAAATACCGTGAATCTTAGTTTGAGAACATTGCTTTGCAAGTTCGTCTGGCAGCATTCCAAATTGATCTCCGGGAATGGGTACTAATTGTATGTGAAGCAATTTTGCTAACTCGATAAAATTTGAATATGTATGTAAATCGATTGCAATACGATTACCAGGCTTAAACAACGCAGTCAATGTAATAGCCAATGCGTTTTGGGCTCCAGAAACAATGGCTACATGCTCTGTGTCTGCGTTAATGCCGAATGATTCCATCCAATTTAGCCCTGCTTTTTTTTGATGAGGGATACCTGTCGGATCATTGTAATTCAGTAGTTGGTCCAAATAACTTTTATCTGAAACCGTCTTTATATTCTCTGCAACAATATTATTGGTTTGCTCAAAAGAGGCTACAAAACCAAGATCGATATTGTTTGTGCTTTTATCTGTAGAAATGGTAATGGAACGGGCTGCATTAGGAGCAACGAAGGTCCCCCTTCCAGTAACCGCATAAATCAAACCCTTAAACTCGCATAATTTGTAGGCGCGGGTAATAGTTGTAAAGTTTAGGTCAAGAAAGTCTGCCAATTCTCGTTGTGGGGGTAACTTTGTTCCAGGTGCTAAAAAGCCTTCTATAATATCTTGTTCAAGTAAAGACGCGATTGAATAGTAAAAAGGACGTTTCAATGCTTTCTTATCAGGTTTCCAGGACATTGGATAATTATCAAATGAATTTACTGGCATAAGTCACCTCTCTCAATATTTTCATACAATAATAGCATTATTGTATGGATTTTGTGAATGTGAAAGAACGTCTCGAAAAAAGAACCCATAAGAAAGTAAAAAAATCTATTAGAACCACCAGTGAAGAACATTGTATTCCATACAATGTTCTTGTTTAGTGTATGGATTTAATGTGTTAAATTTGAAAAAATACTAACTTCTTAGGATGTGAATCATATGAACAAAAAAAATCAAATATGGATGGCATTTCGTTCGGCCTTTCCTTTTACAATTCCAATTTTTGCAGGATTTGTTTTTTTGGGAATTGCTTATGGAATTTATATGAACTCTTTGGGTTTTAGTGCAATTTACCCAATTATAATGAGTCTTACAATATTTGCGGGATCCATGGAGTTTGTTGCAGCTAATTTATTGCTCATTGCGTTCAATCCGATTAATGCCCTTTTTGTAACTCTAATGGTGAATGCACGCCATTTATTTTATGGTATTTCCATGCTTGATAAGTATAGGGGAACAGGGAAGAGAAAATATTATCTGATTTATGGAATGTGCGATGAATCTTTTTCCATTAATGGTACCGTTAATGTTCCAAAAGATGTGGACAAGGTCTGGTTTATGACTTTTGTAACTCTTCTCAATCATTTCTATTGGGTTTTAGGAGCAACAATAGGCGGAGTTTTTGGATCTCTTGTGCAATTTAACACAGAAGGTCTTGAATTTGTTATGACTGCTCTCTTTGTTGTAATCTTCATTGAACAATGGATGAAAGAGAAAAAACACCAAATTGCGCTCGTGGGGCTTGGACTTTCGACAGTAAGCCTTATTATTTTTGGGGGAAACACCTTCATCATCCCTGCTATGGCCGCTATTTTGGGGATGCTGACCATTCTTAGAAAACCGATAGAAAAGGGGGAGGTCACAATATGATGATGAGTTTAACGCAACAGATCATCACGATCGCTATGGTGGTCTTAGGGACAATGCTTACAAGGTTTCTTCCATTCGCTATTTTCCCATCGGGTAAACCCACACCAGCATATGTTCAGTATCTTGGCAAAGTGTTACCTTTGGCGACATTGGGACTGTTAGTAATATATTGCTTCAAAGATGTAAGCCTAATATCCGGTAGCCACGGTATCCCTGAATTTATTGGAGTAGTTACGGTAGCTCTGCTTCACTTTTGGAAGAAACAGATGCTTCTCTCTATTGCGGGTGGAACGATTATCTACATGATTATGGTTCAATCGATTTTTTAATAGTATTGATAATAGTTCTATTCTTTCTCACCTCATTCTTTATACATAGACAAAGTCCTGCCGTGGTCATCTGATTTACCGTCTATATGAGTACCAATGAAAAATGAAACAACTATTATTTCAAGCAATGGCAGTTGGCAAAGAAGAACTTTTAAAAATACTGAATAGGGTTTATCATCTACTCAAAAAGAATGGTCGTAAATCCCATCGGTATAAGAAGATGACTGTCTTTGATATTCTTGGCGTTGTGTATGAAACGACGGTGAAGGACAGACAGGCTGCCTAGCAAAAAAAAATTGTGTTTTGATTAGGCTTCTTTGTCATGCCTAATTTTCCATTACTGGCTAGTTTTGAAACAATGATCATTTGGTATCTAGTAATTTACGTTGTAGCTTGATGGGCATGGGGTACCGCCAGGCAGGATCCCTAATAGAGGAATATGTTAATAATTGTAGAAATTACAAAGGGGGGTTGATTTTAAAAAGGAGGATAAAAAGTTGAAAGTAATGGTAGCCTTTTTTAATCGTGTTATGCAGAGATATTTACCCGATCCATTTATATTTGTTATTATTTTAACTTTTGTTGTGTTTGGATTGGGACTTATTTTCACCGATAGCGGGCCTTATCAGATGGCTCAGCATTGGGGAAATGGATTTTGGGGATTGCTTCTTTTTGCTATGCAGATGGTTCTTGTTTTAGTAACTGGACATGTATTAGCTAGTAGCAGAATTTTTAAAAGGGGATTAGGTGCTCTTGCATCTATGGCTAAATCTCCAGGTCAGGCAATTATTATTGTAAGTGTCGTTTCTCTCGTAGCAAGCTGGATAAACTGGGGATTCGGACTTGTTATTGGGGCTTTGTTCGCTAAAGAATTAGCGAAAAAAGTAGAAAATGTTGATTATCGCCTTTTAATTGCGAGTGCTTATTCTGGATTTCTCATCTGGCATGGTGGAATATCTGGATCAACTCCATTGACTATTGCTACTCCAGGCCACTTTTCCGAAGATTTAATTGGTATTATCCCAACAAGTGAAACGATATTTTCTAGTTTTAATCTTTTTATTGTTATAGCTTTAATCATAATCGTTCCATTAGTTAATCGATTCATGATGCCTTCAAAGGAACAAACAGTGACTGTAGATCTTGCTCTCCTAGAGGATGATGTCCAGGCAGCTACTATTGAAAAAGAGGATTTGACTCCTGCTGAGAGGCTTGAGAATAGCCGGATTATCTCTCTATCAATTGGGATATTAGGGATTGTTTTTCTTTTCTATTATTTTGTACTTAACGGTTTTAAACTAAATCTTGATATTGTTAATTTCTTATTCTTATTTTTAGGAATTCTCTTTCATGGTACTCCAAAACACTTTTTAGAGGCTGTTGTTAATGCAGTAAAAGGAGCGAGTGGGATCATCATCCAATTCCCTTTTTATGCGGGGATTATGGGTATGATGACAGCATCAGGTTTAGCTACTGTTATATCTAATGGTTTCGTTTCAATATCTAATGAATTTACATTCCCGTTATTTGCGTTTTTAAGTGCAGGATTGGTCAATATTTTCATACCTTCTGGTGGAGGTCAATGGGCGGTTCAAGCTCCTGTCATGCTGGATGCAGCGATAGCACTTGATGTATCCATTCCAAAAACGGCTATGGCGGTTGCCTGGGGAGATGCATGGACTAATCTAATCCAACCATTCTGGGCACTCCCTGCTCTTGCTATTGCTGGTCTAAAGGCAAAAGATATTATGGGTTACTGTGTATTGACTCTTTTTGTAAGTGGTATTGTTATTTCACTAGGACTCTTGTTTTTCTAAAAAGGATTTTTAGATTAGACAGTATTTAGGATGATAATGAATGAAAAATAAAGGAGCTATTCAACTAGTTAAATTTGAATAGCTCTTTTATTTTTTTTAGTGTTGTCAGGAAAATGTGGATTTACATCGTTAAGACACGAATAAAACTTTTTAATTCCTCTATTAAATATAATGTGAACTTTTTCTATACAGGGGTGCACCCACATGCCCATCAAGCTAAGCGCACAAGAGATAATATAAAAGTGTGTTCTCTTTAATTTGCTATGGTAACACTAAAAATGCGCATGACAAAAAAACCATCAAATAGGTTTTTTAAAAAAATATTAGGCAGCTTTAAGTTTTTGTGACGTACAATCATACACAATACCTAAGATATCAAAGACCGTTTTCTTGTTATAACGATGACATTTCCGTCCGTTTTTCTCCAAAAGGTGAAACAGACGTAGAAAAATTTTTGATAATTCTTTGGCGTCCTTTTGTAATCCTTGATAAAACAATAAATAATAGTCTTTTATTATATAGATGCATTTATATTCACTTAACTCCTTCTTTTTCTTATCTAAAAGTAACTGACGCATTCTAAACATCGTAGATGAACAGAGTAAAATGCTAATAAGTTGCCCATACAAGTGACACTCTAAGCGTTCCCTCTTAATCTCTTTGCACTTGTCAATTTGAAAGAAAGATTTCCATGTCTTAAATAGAATTTCAATCTGCCAACGTAACGAATACAGTTCATGAATATGTTCCGTTGGAACGTCTTCTAAAGAAAGATTTGTAATATATACGTTCATTCCACTTAATCGTTGCTTCGGTCTCTATAGATAATGCCCTTCTTCTTTTCTTTTTTTGCTTGTTCTTTCAATCTTTTCTCTGTTTGTACCTCAGTTAGTCGATGAATAATCACTCGGGCGGGTAGTTTTTGATACAGCCCAATGTATGCTTCTGAAATTTCAAGTGTTTGACCAGGTTGTAATTGATTCATAAGCTCTTCCGTGTCTAACTGAATAAAGAGAGTACCTTTCTTCACAGTCCCATTTCGAAAAAACTCTGGTTCATCATTCTTACGATATATACGAGAATTCAACTTCAAACGTGAGACATAGTAAGCACCTTCATCATTCATTTTCTGTAAGTCGTGTAAGTCGAAATACCCTAAATCCCTTATGTATAAGTCTTTCGGTTGAATGGTTAGTAGACTCGTGGAACCGAAGGTTTTATCATTTTCTCTCCCTTCTCCTACATAAACGTGGAGGAACTTCCCACTCAATAAGTCATATTCAAGTTGGATTTTAACACCTGCGGTATGGCTACTTCCGCCAGAACCTTGATAATGTGAAGCAAACTTATCTGGAAGTTGAAATGTTGTAGAATCTAGGATCAAGAATACGTTTAAAAGTCGTGGAGTATGGATGAAGTATTTCTTGTGTTGAATGAATTCTTTGAGTTAGAAGATTAGCTAGAACTTGTTGAAGAAACTGTACGGCTGAACCATTAAATCGTTGATTAAGCCCTTCAGGGCTCATGAGGACACCTGTAGATGCTTCGAGACGGCTACACAATTGTATGAGTGGTGTACTCGCGACCTGTTGACTAAGCCATACACATAAAGCAATTAATTCTTGTGCTTGATATTTACTTGTACGTTGAACAAACCCAACTTTTTTAGCTAATTGTTGTAGAGAAGACGGAGATAAGTAGTTTTGAAGTTCTTGAGAAAAGAGATTCATTTCGTCTGAAACAGAAAAACTCATAGAAAACGCCATCCTTCCTGTATATTTCTACAAAAAGAATAGCGCTTTTTTCGTTATGATGATACAAATTCACCTTAGCTTGATGGCGATGTGGCTGTACCCCATTTAGCAAAGGAACTTAAATCTGTATCTTAATAAAAAACACTATAATTATAGGAGAAGCTCATTAAAAAGAAGCCTTGTTATATTGAACTGTGCCCCATTTTACGGACAGTATAAAAAAGTGCCTAAGCAGCTAATAAATGGTCCCGGTATTGTACCGGG
>NZ_JAWRYN010000349.1:0-306 GCF_046534585.1 Peribacillus sp. SIMBA_075
TTTTGGAATATCTCCAATGTGCAGAAGTTTTTGGAAAAGCTCTTCGTAATATCCATCTAGCTCGATTTCAATATCGGTAAACGGACTATCGTCTTCTACAATTTCTGTTTCTGCCGTATTAGATAAATGTTGCTGCAACACATCTTTCATTTCAAGTCCATATTTATCGGCACGGTGCATTAGTTTTTTTACTTCTTCAATAAAGGCAGGATCAAGTCTCATCCATTGACCATTTAAATTGAAAAGACGTTTGTTTTGTTCAACGAGTTCGAAAAATTCACTTTCTGATAAATCAATTCCGTCCGT
>NZ_JAWRYN010000350.1:0-305 GCF_046534585.1 Peribacillus sp. SIMBA_075
TTAAGTACACTTGGTGTTGTTCCGTTAATAGCAGCTCTTCGTGATAAGGCACTTGCTATCCAAAGTGAAACGATGGAAAGCTTGGAACGAAAAATACCGAATCTTAGTGATCGTGAGAGAAAAGTAATTAGTAAGCATACGAAAAGTATTATTAATCAATTATTGAAAGACCCAATTTTAGTAGCGAAAGAAATAGCTGCTGAAGAGGGAGCAGACGAAAAATTAGCGTTATTTGCAAAGATTTTTGACTTAGAAATGGAAGATGTAGAGAGTTGTGCGGAAGAAGTAGAACATAAAAGAGCGTG
>NZ_JAWRYN010000351.1:0-304 GCF_046534585.1 Peribacillus sp. SIMBA_075
GGATCAAGCTTCCGCTCATTCGTCCATTCATCGTCGCTTATGAAACCTACTACGATATGCCAACTCTATTGATCAAAATCGAAACGGATGCTGGTATTACAGGGTACGGGGAAGCCACACCGGATCAGCATGTGACCGGGGAAACGTGGGAGAGCACGTACAGTATGCTCGTCCATCATCTGGCGCCGAGCGTGATCGGAGAAAACCCTTTTCATATCGAACGAATTCACGAAAAAATGGCGGAGCTGGTGTACGGTTCACCCTCTGCGAAAGCTGGAATTGACATCGCTTGCTATGACATCAT
>NZ_JAWRYN010000352.1:0-304 GCF_046534585.1 Peribacillus sp. SIMBA_075
TCCGTCTACGGCGTCGGCACCGACATCACGTTCAGCCAGCCCGCCGCCGCCCAGGGTGCGACCGCCGACCAGGCGGCAGGAGGCGGACCGCGGTTCGACTTCGGGGCGAACGCCGGAACCGACACGGGCACTGCGCGGCAGGTGAACACCTCCCGGCTCCAGGCGACCCGCGGGACCACCGTCATGGACGCGACCACGCTCGCCACCGTCGAGAAGGTGAACAACGTGGATGCGGCCGCTGCCGTGCTCTCCCTCACCAACACCAGCTTCAGCGGCACGCTGCCCGACTTCGCCCAGCTCCGCC
>NZ_JAWRYN010000353.1:0-304 GCF_046534585.1 Peribacillus sp. SIMBA_075
CCGCGCTTGACCCGGCTCGATCCGAATGCGGTGCCCTGCTCGCTGTCTGTCATCATCGCCCTCTCGTGGTACAAAAACGGGTTTGGCCTATGCCGAAGATATCATCCCGTTCCCCGCTCGGTAGACTCGCAAACCGGAGGGGACATGGACCAGCAGACCATCACGGGCACCACCGCGTCCGAGATCGCCGCGAGCGTACGCGCGCTGCACGAGCGCGGCGCGCTGCGGACCGGTGACGCCCTCCCACCCGTTCGGGAGCTCGCGGCGCAGCTCGGCGTCAACCGCAACACCGCGGTCGCCGCAT
>NZ_JAWRYN010000057.1:0-28372 GCF_046534585.1 Peribacillus sp. SIMBA_075
TTGCTTTTTTGATAGTGTGTGCTCACTTAAAATTTAACGTTGGCGCTTTGTTTTGTTCAGTTTTCAAAGAGCAATTTCGTTGTCGTTACTTCGTAAGCGACTTTTACATCTTATCATGTTATCAACCATGTTGTCAACATGTTTTTTTATTTTCTTTGTTTTAATGAAGCTGCGAAAGCTGATGTCCCGCAGCGACATGTATTAATATAACACCTATATTATTATTGGTCAACAATAAAAACACATTTTTTTAAAAGTTTTTTGACACTCGATAAAACCGATGATAAACCTCGTGTCCTTTGGTCTCCGATTTGATGACATCGATTACCTTCTTCTCTATCAAATATTCCAGTAAAACACCTAGATCGACTGAATAAAACTTAACTTCCGGATGCTCCATAAGCTCCGCAATCGTCCACGGATCTTCTTTCGTCCCCATTATTTCAACCAAATGCTGTGAACCAGCATTCGTCCTCGAATAAATAAGAAATTCACTCGCAAGGAATAGAAGCTCCAATCTTTTTTCGAGAGTTTCCTCACTGCTGATCAATTCCTTATACAACTTGTAGATTTCAGGCTCCATATGCTTCACTTGGTTCCATACCGTAACCTCTGGATAAAAGCCTTGTTCTATTATTTCCAAACGGGCCAAGTGATGCAGGGAATGAACGATATGGTTATATGCCTCAAGATAATGGCCTTTTTCAAAGAAGCTTTTCCCATCCATGTACCTGCGAATCAACTTCGCGAACTCCATCCCCATCTTTAACTTCCTTCCATAGAAGGGGAACTCCCGAATTTCGGTTTTCAAACGGTCCAAATATTCATTCCGGTCAAAAAGGACTTTCCCGTTATAAATCCAGTCAACCACTTTGCGGTTCGTCCCTAATAGGAGCCATTCTTTTAACTGGTCTTCCTTAACGATATGCAAGGCCGCTTTTTTATCCTGGTAAGTGTAATGTTTTAAAAACACGGCCTCTTGGGCATCGTCTGCAATCACAAAAAGGATGTAGTCAAATGTATCGGTATTCGGGCTATTATCATCTCTTTTTTCAATTAACAAGATTCCAAGTGTAGATTTTAAACTTGCTCGCTCTTGATAAATCGGGCGAAGGATATCTTCCATCATAAATTCCTCCAAAACCTTTTTTTTTATAACTTTCGACAAAACTCTTCATATTCCTGCTTAAGTCCATTACCCTAAACCATTTCAATTCAAAAGTAATATGTATCCTTTATTTCTTTTTTGTTCCATCCTTAGTTTATGTTATAGTTAAAGTTATATTTTAGGAGGGACAATCCATGGCTAAACATTCTAGCAAAATCAATAAAATACGTACATTTGCCTTGAGTTTGATTTTCATCGGCTTTATCGTAATGTATATTGGACTTTTCTTCAAAACACATCCTGTTATCATGACACTTTTCATGGGACTTGGCCTTTTATTCATAATCGCAAGCACCGGGGTTTATTTTTGGATTGGAATGCTTTCTACAAAAACGATCCAGGTTGTCTGTCCTAACTGCGGCAAACCCACAAAAATATTAGGGCGTGTAGATATTTGCATGCATTGTGAAGAACCCTTGACCCTTGACAAAAAGTTGGAAGGCGAAGAATTCAACGAAAAATATAATCGCAAAAGCCTGCATGACTAGAAAAATTCCAGCTAGCTGAACTTCTAAACATAAAGACCTTTTGATTTCTTCATAACCATGAAAAAAAGTTCCAACCAAGTGGAGGAACTTTTTTTAATGCGTTTCTTTTTCTGCACAATCCGTGCATTCGCCGTAGATTTCCATCCGATGGTGACTAACCTTGAAACCAGTGACCTGTGCTGCGAAATGCTCGACTTCATCCAATGCAGGATAATCGAAATCCACAATTTTCCCGCAGGTTTGGCAGATTACATGATAATGATTCGTCGTCACGAAATCAAACCTTGCAGAAGAATCACCATACGTAAGTTCTTTTACCAAACCTACCTCACGAAAAACACGCAGGTTGTTATAAACTGTCGCCACGCTCATATTCGGAAACTTGCCTTCCAGCGCTTTATATATATCATCAGCGGTAGGGTGGGACATGGAGCTAATCAAATACTCTAGTATCGCATGGCGTTGAGGAGTTATTCTTACACCGGTATCTTTTAGGGAATCCAACGCTTCTTTTAACTGAACTTCAGACACCGTCATCCACCCCTTTTTCTTATTAAGTATGAATTCTTAAATTATAATATTTATAAATAGTGTACCTTTTATACGTTGAATTTGTCAATAATTCAATGGTTTTACCGTCCTTTTTTAGTTTATTCACAAAGCTTTGAATCTTTCACATTTTCGTATGTGTTTAGTATCCCCTCGATAAGTCGATTACGTTGATGAAATCTTTTCCAGACTTCAGGTATTCACGCATATTTTTCTCGAATATCGCAAAGGTCCTTGGTAAATATTCTCCGCTTTTACTTGAAAGATGCGGCGTGACCGTAACATTCTCCATCCTCCAAAAAGGATGCCCTTTTTCTAAAGGTTCCGGATCAAATACATCCAAGATGGCATGAGCCAATTCGCCGGCTTCCAGGGCTTCTATCAACACTTCCTCCTCAATAAGATCGCCGCGGCCAATATTCACGAATACTGCAGATTCTTTCATTGCTTTAAAGTGTTCTTTTTGCAGAAGATCCTTCGTTTCATCCGTACTAGGCAAGACAGATACGATGTAATCAGCTCCAGGTATGGCTTCCAGTAAATTATCCAGGGTATAAAGGCGATCAATGGACTCCACCGGCTTCCCGCTCCGGTTCACCCCCAGTGTCGTCATCCTAAAGGCTTTCCCGAGACGAGCCACTTCTCCTCCTATTGCACCGGCACCAAGGACGAGCATCGTTTTGCCATTCAATTCCCCTACTTCGATCTTTCTATCCCACATTTCTTCCCTTTCATTCTTCATAAGCAGCTTCAATTTCTTTTCATATTGCAAAAGCATCCCTATCGTATATTCGGCCATTGGAATTTTATGAATGCCTTTTGCGTTCGTAACCAAAATGCCGCGTTCCTCAATGGCTTTAAAAGGCATTAATTCCATTCCTGCACTCATGACCATTATCCATTTCAAGTTCGCCGCTTTCCCAATGATTTTTTCAGTTAAGTCCTCACCGTATGTAATTAAGATTTCCGCTTCACTAAGTCGCTCATCCATCCATCCTTCTTGATAAATGAAGTTCAATCCAGGAAAAGCATCCTTCATCTTCGTTTGGATTCCTTCATCAGGAATGATCGTTGAAAGTATTAACATGTTTATCTCTCCCTTATAATTAACATAAAAAAACACGGGCTCTGTATGTCCCGCGCAACTTTCTCTGAGGAGGTATTCCCATAATAAAGCATATTCAGGTGTCCCCTTTTTGAGTTGGACAAAAGCCTTACCCTTATTAAAAAAGGCTTTATTTTAATGAATTTGGGTTTAATGCATATAATTCCGGCAATATGAAAACGCCATCCCTTCTGATCGGCACATCGTCAAAGTAGATGTCACCACCGCCATATTCGGGACGCTGGATCAAGACCATATCCCAATGTATGGATGAACGGTTTCCATTATCAGCTTCTTCATAGGCAAGTCCAAGAGCCAAGTGCAGACTCCCGCATATTTTCTCATCAAACAATATATCGTCCATAGGTTCCAATATGTATGGATTGATTCCAATTGCGAACTCCCCGATAAAACGGGACCCCTCATCAATATCCAGAATTCGGTTCATTTTAGAAGATTGATTGGAAATGGCTTTACTGATTTTCCCCTTTTTCAAGTTTAATTCTATGTCACTAAAAGTGATCCCTTCATAGGTTGTGGGTGTGTTGAAGGATATCCTTCCATTGACGCTCTCTTTTATAGGTGCAGTAAATACTTCCCCGTCCGGTAAATTCTTTTTTCCGGCACATATGATAGCCGGCATACCTTTAATGGAAAAGGTCAAATCTGTCCCTGGTGAAACGATCCTGACTTTGTCAGTCCGTTCCATCAATAGTTTTAACGGTTTTAATGCCGCCTCCATTTTCCCATAATCCATTGTGCATACGTTCAAAAGGAAGTCTTGATACCTGTCGAAAGTCATGCCGGCTTTTTGCGCTGATGTGTTGGTGGGATAATTAAGCAAGACCCAACGTCGGTTGTTCACATAGAAAAGAGTTGGAGAATTCATAGCCTCCCCTTGAAGACGGTGCCTTTCGAGGAGAACATCAGTCATTTCCACATCGTTTTCTTCACCGGTGATGATGATGACCGCATCGATATCCGTATATTTCTTCAGAGCCCATTGCGATGATGTGTCAAGTTGTTCCTTCACATTCCCTTGTAATAGGTGCCGGCTTATCTCATCGTCTTCAAGTTCTACATATGGATAAGCACCCACTCTGTATGTTTCATCAATCAGCTCTTTCAATAATGGTTTCGTGTTGATATGGCCCCGAATAAGGATTCTCTCTTTTGGCTTTAATTGTATCGAGTGATGAATCAGCCTGGCAGCAAGCTTCGTTATTCGCTCATCCTTCATTTGCCTGTCCCTTATTTTTTGAGGTCGCGAAGAGTTTCAAGAGCTTCTTCGACGTGGCCTTTTACTTTTACCTTACGCCATTCTTTGACTATCTTACCTGCCCTATCAATCAGGAATGTTGAACGTTCAATGCCCATATACTCCTTGCCGAAATTCTTTTTCAATTGCCACACATCAAATGATTCAGCGGCTTCATGATTTTCGTCAGCTAGAAGCAGAAAAGGCAATCCATGTTTTTCGATGAACTTTTCATGTCGTGCCGCTGGGTCTGGGCTGATACCAATGATGACAGCGTCCAATTCCTCAAATTGCTCATTGTGGTCCCGGAAATCACAGGCCTCCGTCGTGCATCCTGGCGTCATGTCTTTTGGATAAAAATATAAAACAATGTATTTCCCCTTAAAATCCGATAGGGAAACCATTTCACCATTGTTTGCTGGGAGTTGAAAATCAGGTGCTTTTTCTCCAATTTTAACAGTCATATTGAACCCTCCATTTCTTTCATTATGGTAAGAGTACCCAATAATCGAAAGAAATACAACTTTCATTTATTCCTTCTTTCCTGATCTAAATCAATCACCGTCCGAATTACAAACGCGGCCGGGAGCGTATAGCCGATGAATGCCTGGATTGTCGCAATCATCCTGCCTACGCCTATCGGGGATATATCCCCATACCCTACAGAAAACATCGTCATCGCACTAAAATAAAAAGAAGTCTTCAGTTGCTCGTAAAAACTGCCGTCCAAACGATTGCCCATATCAAGAATCACTGAATGATTCTGAAGCTCGTATAATAAATAAATCAGTGCAAATCCAACTAATATCGTCGCATATAAATTGCCAAGCCACAGCATATCCTCCAGAGAAAACTTTTTTCCTCCCGACTCAACAAGAAATAAGGTACGAATGCTCATCACCATGCAAAAAATGATTCCTGCAATCAAGATGTAGAAAGTCATCCCCCACGCCCCATTTCAAAACGCCACTCCCTCTATACATACTCCCTGTCCAAACAATATATTCTTTCTTAGGGACAGACTTTATCCTTATCACTAACACATTCTAAACGCATTTGTCAGGAATTCGGGACCTTATCCCGAATCTTTTTCATGTTGACCCTTTTAGTCGGATATGTTAAGGTTGTCTAAATATTTATAATAATTTTTATTTTATAAATATTCGCCGCCTGCAATCAGTTTATCAGCAGGTTTTGTGAAATTTCATATGTGGAAATAGGTTCCTAATTTTCATTAGGATTAAAAGGGAAGCCCGGTGTAATTCCGGCACGGTCCCGCCACTGTAATGGGAATGTTAGCGCCATCCAATATGCCACTGATCAACGGATCGGGAAGGCCCGTCGCTAATGATATTCCCTAAGTCAGGAGACCTGCCTATTTCGACAACACTGTTTTAACCTACGGGAGATAGGGAGGTGTTAGGGACCTTATAATTGTAAGGGGCATTCTGCATGCCTCTTTATTTTAAGCATTTCTAACTTTCTCTTTTGACGGTTAGGGATGCTTTTTTATTGTTCAATTAAATGAATGTAGGAGGATGGGAATTTTGAAAAGCAGCAGTTTGGGTTACCCGCGAATCGGGGAAAATCGTGAATGGAAACGTACATTAGAAGCTTACTGGTCCGGTAAAATCGATGAAGCAGAATTTACGGCACAACTAAAAGCCATCCGTTTAGGCAACTTACAAAAACAGAAGAAACGAGGCATTGATATCATTCCTGCCAACGACTTCACTTTATATGATCAAATGCTGGATATGTCCGTCATGTTCGGTCTTGTTCCTGAACGTTATTCAGCCTATGAAGGCGGATGCGTTCCCCTTTCCGTTTATTATTCAATGGCCCGTGGAAACAATGACGAAGTCGCTTCCGAAATGACGAAATGGTTCAATACGAACTATCACTATATTGTCCCTGAATTAAACCTGTCACAGCTGACTTTAACAGAAAATAAACCACTTGCAGCATATCGGGAGGCCAAGGAAAAGCTAGGGATTGAAACGAAACCCGTGTTGATCGGACCTTATACTTTCATCTCCCTTTCCAAAGGCTTCAATAAAAAAGATATCCCTGGCATCATCCTGAGCCTACTTCCCCTTTACACGCAAATCCTTCAAGAGTTGGAGCAAGAAGGCGTGAAGTGGGTTCAAATGGACGAACCTTCTCTTGTTTCATCCATTTCCAAAGATGATATGCAAACTGTTACTTACCTCTATGAAAAACTGAATGAAGCAGCACCAAACCTGAACATCATGCTACAAACATACTTTGATGCCGTGGAGCATTACCAAGAAGTCATCGAATTACAAGTCCAAGGAATCGGTCTTGATTTTGTACATGATAAAGGGAGGAATCTAAGTAATCTTGAAGCATTCGGTTTCCCGAAGGACAAAGTGCTTGCTGCAGGTGTGATTGACGGAAAAAACATTTGGCTATCTGATTTATCAAAAAAAATCCAATTGATTGAGACTCTTAAGAAAAAGGTAGCTGAAGACCAAATCTGGCTTCAGCCCTCTTGTTCCCTGCTTCATGTCCCAGTGACCGTTCGTAATGAAACCGCCCTTTCAAAAGAAGTGAAAGAGGCCCTCGCTTTCGCTGATGAGAAACTTGAGGAAATCATACTCTTGGTCAAAGGGAATAATCAAGGCTTTGAAGCAATCGCCGAAAAAGTCGATGCTAATAAATTTACGGTTCAAACGTTAGCAAGTTCAAATGCACGGAATCATGGGAATGTACAATCCAATGTCGAAAAGGTTAAAACCAGGAACGTCGGCCGTCAGCTTCCATTTAAAGAACGTTACCAAAAACAACAGGAATTTTTCAAATTGCCTTTTCTTCCTTCGACTACGATCGGCAGCTTTCCACAGACATTTGAAGTTAAACAAGCACGTGGGAAATTCAAAAGAGGAGAATGGACCGCTTCCCAATATGAAACATTCGTTAACGAAGAAATCGGCAGGTGGATTGATATCCAAGAAGAAATCGGCTTGGATGTTCTTGTACACGGGGAATTCGAACGGACGGATATGGTTGAATACTTCGGCCATAAGTTAGGCGGATTCGTCTTTCTAGAAAAGGGCTGGGTACAATCCTATGGGTCCCGCTGCGTGAAACCACCAGTCATCTACGGCGACATCGATTTCATCGAACCGATGACAGTCAGGGAAAGTGTATACGCACAATCACTGACGAACAAGACGGTAAAGGGCATGCTAACAGGTCCTGTCACGATTTTGAACTGGTCATTTGTCCGTGATGATATTTCCAGGGAGAATGTTTGCTACCAACTGGCACTTGCTTTGGAAAAAGAAGTCATTGCATTGGAATCGGCTGGAATCAAAATGATCCAAGTTGATGAGCCTGCACTTAGGGAAGGTCTGCCATTGAAAAAAACCGATCGCGATGAGTATTTGAACTGGGCTGTTAATTCGTTCTTGATATCCACATCAAGCGTCGAGGATACAACCCAAATTCACACGCATATGTGCTATTGCGACTTCAACAGTTTCATGGATGTCATCTCCTCCCTTGATGCCGATGTAATTTCCATCGAAACATCCCGTAGCCATGGAGAGCTTGCTTCCGCATTCGAAGAAAGGACATACGAAAAAGGTATTGGCCTTGGTGTGTATGATATTCACAGCCCGCGTGTGCCGGCAGTGGACGAAATGGTCGATATGATTGAACGGGGCATCAAGGTACTGGATAAAGACCAGTTTTGGATCAATCCCGACTGCGGCCTGAAAACAAGGGGTATCCCGGAAACCGTCGCTTCCCTGAAAAACATGGTCGAAGCAGCAAAAATCGTCCGTGAAAACCTTTTAGCTAAACCAAAAGCTTATGATTGAAAAGAACGTTGCCCATCCAACACAGCAGTCACGGACATTTTTAACCGACCTTGTTTTTCCACCGGATACAAATCATCACAATACCATCTTTGGCGGAAAGGTAATGGCCTATGTTGATAAAATAGCCTGCATTTCAGCTATGCGCCATTGTCGAAAACCCGTTGTGACCGCTTCAAGCGACTCTTTTGATTTTTTGGCCCCCATCAAGACAGGGGATGCGATCAACCTTGAAGCTTATATCACCTGTGCACATCGCACATCAATGGAGGTATTCGTGAAAGTGGAGCGTGAGAACCTATTAACAGGTGAAAAACAGCTTACGGCACGCGCTTTTTTAACGATGCTGGCCATTGATGAAGACGGTAAGCCGACAAACGTACCTCAGGTCATTCCGGAAACGGAAGAGGAAAAGCAGCAATATGTTCAAGCACAAGCAAGATATATTGAAAGAAAGAATAAACGCAAATAAACAAAAAAACCCTTCAACATGAATGCTGTTGAAGGGGCTCTTTTAGTTTCCTGCCCCGCGGTACCTCTTCACTCCCTGATTCCATATGAAAACGGATATCACGAAAAAGGCAACCCCAATTACAGGTGTGGCAAATGCATATGCATACCACTCTTCTTTTCTAAGGAAATAAGATGCAGGATAAACACCAACAAACGCGAATGGCAATACCCATGTAAGGACAAAACGAATGACCTTATTATAAATATCAACAGGATAGCGCCCGTAGTTCCCGATATTGTACATCATTGGCATGATGGATGTTTTCGCATCCGACCAGAACCCAATGCTTGCTATCGCAACGAATATGGCTGCATAAGCAAGGGCCCCGCCTATTGCAAAAATGATGAAAAGAATCGGGTCATACCACGCAAGCTGCAGATCCAATGAAATCCCCGAATAAAATATAATGATCAAACCGGTCACAACACCAAATAACGCTTCTAGCTCGATTCTTTCTAAAATGACTTGAAACAGGCTATGTATCGGTCTTGTTAATATCCGGTCCATTTCACCTTTGACGATATAGCGGTCATTAAAATCCCAGATGTTGAAAAAGGCAGAAAAAAGGGCGAATGGGATAAGGAAGAATCCATAAATGAATATGATTTCTTCACGGCTCCAGCCGCTTAAAAACTGGGTATGTCCAAAAACGACTAATATAAATACCAGGTTCACGACCTGATTCAGCAGATCGGATAGGATTTCCATGAAGAAATCTGCTCTATATTGCAATCTTGTTTTCATATATTGACTCACATATTGAAAAAACATCGATACATAAAACATCCCGTCAACCTCCTTGAATAATCAGCTGTTTTTTTGCGACTATCCATAAAAGCTGAATCGGTATTATGAGAATGATGCACCAAATTAACTGCTGTAAAAGCGCCATGCCAATTTCGCCTGAACTGTACCCGTTCGTAAAAATCATGCTTGGTACATAGCTGATCCCTTGAAATGGCAAATATTTCATCACTCCCTGCGCCCATATCGGATAAAAACTGATGGGCAGCAGCAGACCGGAAAACAAATCAATGATAACCCTTTTAGCCCGGATCAATCCGGCATTATTATATAAGAAAAAGGTAGTGATTCCTGTCAATAAGTTAATTTGTGAATTGATGATGAAACTGAACAGCAAGGAAATGCCGAATATCCCCCACGTAGCCGGTTCATGCGGCAATTCTATAGGAAAAATGAAAGCTACCAGCAGCATTCCGGGAATCGAGAAGAAGAAGAATCGGAATATCCCTTCCCCAAGCCCTTGCATCGTTTTCATGCCTAAATAGTTATAAGGCCGGATCATTTCAATGGCGACCTTGCCGTCCTTGATCTCAGTGGCGATTTCGCGGTCAATATTATTGAAATAAAAGGCGCGCGCCATCCATGCAACCGCGACATATGTTGTCATCTGTATACTTGAAAGTCCTTCGATGGAGCTTTTTTCTCCATATATTGCATTCCATAAGAAATAATAAGCACCGATATTAATGCTATAAATTAAAATGCCGGTATAATAATCCGTTCGATACGCAAGCATCATCAAAAAACGCATGCGGATCATTGCAAGATACTTCCCCATTGCCCTCCCCCTTCTTGATAGACACGTTGTTTCTTAATGATAAGAGAGTCAGACAGTGCCTTCTTCGTAAATATTGCGAACAATCTCTTCAATGGACGTTTCATGGATTTTGATGTCCTTTATTTTAAAATGAGATACGACAGCTGAAACAAGCTGTGAAATATGATCACTTTCTTCTTTCAACAGAGCAATGTATGTTTGATTTTTCTCATCATAAACCCAGTTTGCGGTAAATGGGAGCGCTAATGATTGCAATTCCTTCAATGCAATCGGCTCGATGAATTGAAAATGGATCTGTTTTTCCTCAGCCCAATTATCTTTCAAACTCTGCAATTCCCCATCATAAATGATCTGTCCTTCATCAAGCATGATTACGCGTTCACATAATGCCTCAATGTCTCCTAAATCATGGGTAGTCAAAAGGATTGTCGTATTATATTTCTCATTGATTTCTTTCAGGAACTCGCGAATCTTCATCTTCACGAGTACGTCAAGGCCTATTGTCGGCTCATCCAGGAACAGCAAAGGCGGATTGTGGATCAATGCCGCCGCAAGCTCACAGCGCATTCGCTGACCAAGTGAGAGTTTACGCACTGGTTTGTCGAGCAAGGGACCGATATCGAGCGTCTTGATGACATGTTCCATATGATCGTTATATTGTTCATCCGTTACTTTATAGACCTTTTTTAGCAGCCTAAAGGATTCTTGAACCGCAATATCCCACCAAAGCTGTGAGCGCTGACCAAATACAACTCCTATTGTTTGTGTGAACTTTTCCCTTTCCTTATGAGGATTCATGCCATTGACTGTGATTTCACCTGCTGTCGGTTCCAAAATACCTGTCAGCATTTTGATCGTGGTCGATTTTCCTGCACCATTTTCCCCGATATAAGCTACCATCTCACCCTTTTTTACAGTAAAATTGATATCATTGACGGCAGGGACGATTTTATAATTTCTTGTAAGTAAATCCCGGAAGGCACCCTTTAACCCCGAACGGCTTGATGCCGACTTAAATTCCTTCCGAAGCTGTTTCACTTGAATTGCATCACTCATCCTGTTACATCCTCCGTAATCTCTTGTCCTAATGAATTAGTTTATCCAACCTTACCTTTTTAGACAATAAAAATGCCTGGATGCCATGTATCATTTTCAGGGCGAGTCCGGCCGTTGTACGAGATACATATATAAAGGAGACAAGTAAGCTATGAATATTAAAAAATTATTACTATCCCAAATCGAAAAGGTCGTTATCGACCTTCGATATGATTTTCTTTATGAAGATGAATACGGTGAATTATTATGCCAGGTCATCCAAAGGGATTCCAGCGGATCGATCGAAAGCACCCCCATAAGTTTCCACATTCATATTAATGAAGAAAAAGGAACCGGCCATCTTATCTATTACCAAGCCCAGGGCGAAATGAACCGCCAATCCTTCAACATCGAAAACCCTGCCACTATCTTGGACATTCTGACTTTCATAACCGGAGTTTTGGGGCCCGGCCCTATTTCCCAAACAAAATGAAGGCCCACGAATCCTGCTGTTTCTAAGGCTGCAGCATTTCATCAGTGGACGGATCACATTTCCTAGCCTTCCATCCCAGATTTACGGGCGGAAAAGTGCTATGATTAAGGCAGGTTTATATTTTTAGGAGGTTTTAAGATTGGATTTTAGTAATTCGAAGCTTCTACATAAAGAGGCACTGGAACATATCGTTGGTGGGGTTAACAGCCCATCCCGTTCTTACAAAGCTGTAGGCGGCGGTTCACCAGTTGCCATGGATCATGCCAAAGGGGCTTATTTCTGGGATGTTGATGGCAATAAATATATCGATTATTTAGCTGCATATGGCCCGATCATCACTGGACATGCACATCCACATATTACGGAGGCAATCGTTAAAGCAGCAGAAACGGGCGTTTTATACGGTACACCGACAAAACATGAAGTCAAATTCGCCAAAATGTTGAAAGAGGCAATACCATCCATGGATAAAGTTCGCTTCACCAATTCAGGCACTGAGTCTGTCATGTCCACCATCCGTGTGGCCCGTGCTTACACTGGACGTGATAAGATCATCAAGTTTGCAGGCTGTTACCATGGACACTCCGACCTTGTTCTCGTCGCTGCAGGTTCCGGCCCGTCCACGCTAGGAACACCGGACTCTGCGGGCGTTCCAAAAAGCATCGCACAAGAAGTCATCACGGTACCTTTCAATGATATCGAGCCATTTAAGGAAGCACTGAATAAATGGGGACATGAAATTGCAGGCGTGCTGGTTGAACCGATCGTCGGCAACTTTGGAATCGTGGAACCGAGCCCTGGCTTTTTGGAGGAAGTCATTTCATTGTCACACGAAGCAGGAGCACTGGTCATTTTCGACGAGGTCATCACAGCGTTCCGCTTCATGTACGGAGGGGCACAGGACTTCTTGGGAATTCAACCCGATTTGACCGCGCTTGGAAAAATAATCGGCGGCGGACTTCCGATTGGTGCCTATGGCGGTAAAAAAGAGATCATGGAAACTGTAGCCCCCCTAGGACCAGCCTATCAAGCAGGTACGATGGCAGGAAATCCGGCATCCATGCTTTCCGGGATAGCTTGTTTGGAAGTACTTAAAGAAGTGGGTCTGTACGACGAGCTTGACCGGTTGGGAAAAATTCTTGAAGAAGGTATCCTGATAGCAGCTCGCCAATATAATGTCCCTATTACCATCAATCGCCTTAAAGGGGCATTGACGATCTATTTTACGACAGAAACGATTGAAAACTATGAGCAGGCGGAAAATACTGATGGCGAAATGTTCGCTAAGTTTTTCAAACTCATGCTCAACCAGGGCATCAATTTGGCACCTTCAAAATACGAAGCCTGGTTCTTGACAATAGCTCACACGGATGATGATATCGCTTATACTCTAAAAGCGGTTGAACATGCATTCAAAAACCTAATATAATAAATCAAAACAGCATAATTATACATTTTTTATACACCCCCAGGATGCACATCAATCTTGGGGGTTTCTTATTCCCGGGTAATAAATCTTTAAAGTTAGCCTTTTTAGCCATTCCCCACAAAAACGCCATCAATCACAGCATCCAATCCATTGTATAAAAAATTGATTTCTGAATATTTAAATGATATGATATGGATACATTTATATACATTTTCTTTCAATCTATCAGAACTTGGACAATTGTTCGAGTTTACTAATATCCCCCCATAAAACAAATGCTACAGGAGGTGAAAGGCCGAAAATAAGGGTAACCTTATTCAAGCCACACATATGACCCAAAAATGGACACCTGCTACATTCAAAGAATTTTACATGGAAGAACATGATGCTTGCGGAATCGTTTCCCGTATCGAAAAAAAGAAGATCCCTACTAACGAAAACATCTTTGCCTGTATCGACGCCCTTGTTAAAATGAACCATCGCTGCGGCTTCATCAATGGTGAGGGCGATGGCGCCGGCATCCATATCGATATTCCCCGGGCTCTTTGGAAAAAGAAGCTTGAAGCTGTAAATATCGATTCAAGTATCGTCGATAAAGATTCCTTCATAGTCGGTCACTTATTTTTAAGCAAAAAAACGGATGCGAACGACTTAAAAATCGAAGTCAAGGAGAAACTGCTTCAGCATGGTCTCTCCCTGATATTCGAAACGGATAAAGCTTACCGTTCTGAGGCATTGGGACCGATTGCCATTCAAGAAGACCCAGTGTTCTGGCAATTTGCCTGTTCCTCCGCCATCGAAAACAACCAGGAGCTTTCAAATGTTCTTTTTGAGCTGACTTCCGACATCGAAAAAAGTGATTTTATCCATGTTGCATCGCTAAGCCAGCATCATGCGGTCTACAAAGTGATGGGTGCGGGGGATACGCTTCCTTCCTATTATCTTGATCTTGCGGACCCTTTAGCTGCCTCCACCATGACACTGGGGCATAATCGTTTTTCAACCAATACACTATCAAGCTTCTTCCGGGTTCAGCCTTTCAGTGTACTTGGCCATAATGGCGAAATCAATACGATTGCCAAATTGCGTGATGAAGCGAAAATGATCGGTGTTCCAATCGCTAAAGACGGAAGCGACTCACAGGATTTAAACAAGACGATCGAAACTTTCATCTGCCGTCATGGCTACTCTTTATTTGAAGCTGTCGACCTTATGTTCCCCCCAATCATTAATGAAATCAAGGAATACCCCGATCACTTACAAGACTTATATACGTATTTACGGGAGGCATGGGGTCATTTTGCACAAGGTCCAGCCGGAATCATTTCCCGTTTCGGCGATGAAGCCGTGTTCTCTGTCGATTCTTTAGGCCTGCGCCCATTATGGAATATTGAAACGGAATCATCCTATATGTTCACTTCCGAACCAGGAATCATCCCTTCCAGTGAATATACCGGAAATCCGAAACCGATGGGCCCTGGGGAAAAAGTGGGTTTGAAATGGAACGGCGACAGTATTGAACTGTACACATACAAGAATTACCAGGATAAAGTATTTGAACTCTTCAATAATCGTTTCGTTCTTTCCAACGACCGGGTCCGCCTGCAGCCGCAGGTCTTTGAAAAGGTTGTCTCCATGACAAACGCGCAAGCCATTCATAATGGACAGTATAAAGCCTTTGGATGGGAAAGGGAGCATGTTCAATTAGTGGAACAGATGGCCGAAAAAGGGGCCGAACCCATTCGTTCACTTGGTCACGATGCGCCACTGGCAGCACTTAATCCCCAACGGACCAACATTGCGGATTTCATTAAGGAAAGCGTGGCCGTTGTAACAAACCCAGCAATCGACCGGGACCGGGAAACCGAGCACTTTTCAACACGAACCATCATCGGAAAACGGCCTTCCCTATTCGAAGCAAATAAGGCCGGAAAGGTTACAGAGCTGCTGACTCCCTTATTGATTGAAGGATTAATGGGTTATGAGTGCTCATCTATCGTATCGCAGCCAAGTTATGACCAGTTCATTAAATATTACCAAGATCAAAAACTCGTGCATTGCATTTCAAGCACGTTCAAAGAGGATGAAAGCATCACGGATGCTTTGACTAGGATTACTGATGAAAGTGTCAATGCAGTGGATGAAGGAAAGACGCTTATCGTATTGGATGATGCACTTGCACATCAAAACGGCAACTTTTGGCTTGATCCACACCTTGTCACATCTTCCGTCGATCAAGCATTGGTCCGAACTGGCAAGCGGAGGGATTGTTCCATCCTGTTACGTTCCGCATCGCTAAGGTCACTGCATGATATCATCGTTTCTTATGGTCTTGGGGCCAACTTAATCAGCCCTTATTATATGTTCCTTTCCTTATCTTCAGATGACCTTAAGGGGGTTACCAATCTTTATCACTCCTTGACGAAAGGTCTTGAAAAAGTTATCTCAACCATCGGCATTCATGAACTGCGAGGATACGGAAGACTTTTCTCAAGCATCGGTTTACATGAGGAAATCGCGAAATATTTAAATGTGGCTAACTTCTTCGGCTCCAATGATCTGGACTACAATTTTGATAAAATCAAGGCCGACGCCATCCAGCGTGCGGAAGATTACGGAAATGAAAAAGAACGGATGGGGAAAACCTTCCACTTATTCCCAAGGATTTGGAAGTCAATCGGGGAAGTTGCTTCTACTGGGGACTATGACGCTTATCGCGAAAAGATCACCGAACAGGAAGAGTCCAATCCTACGACGATCCGCCATTTGACATCATTAAAACCTTCAGATGCTTCCATACCTTCTGAAGAAGTCAGCCTTTCTGTCGGAGAACAGGAATTGCCGTTCGTCATAGCCTCCATGTCCTTTGGATCACAAAATGAGGTTGCTTTCCGGGCATATGCAGAAGCTGCCGAGCGATTAGGCATGATCAGCATGAATGGCGAGGGCGGGGAAATCAAGGATATGCTGGGCAAGTACCCGAAATCCCGCGGACAGCAAATCGCCTCCGGCCGTTTCGGTGTCAATGCAGAACTCTTGAACTCTTCAAATCTATTGGAAATTAAAATTGGGCAAGGGGCAAAACCTGGTGAAGGCGGTCACCTTCCCGGGTCCAAGGTCACAGCGAAAATCGCGGAAGCCCGGAATGCAACAATCGGTTCCGACTTGATCTCCCCTTCCAATAACCATGATATATACTCAATTGAAGATTTGGCCCAAATGATCCATGAGTTAAAAACGGCAAACGACAAAGCAAAAGTTGCCGTCAAAGTACCGGTCGTTCCAAACATTGGTACGATTGCGGTCGGCGTCGCCAAAGCAGGGGCCGATATCATTACGCTTTCTGGTTTTGATGGCGGAACAGGCGCTGCCAGGATTCATGCACTCGCACATGTCGGTCTACCCGTTGAGATTGGTGTAAAAGCTGCCCATAACGCACTGCTTGAGTCAGGCATTCGTCAGACCGTTGAAATTTGGGCTGATGGCGGGTTAAAAAGCTCGATGGATGTATTGAAATTAATGCTGCTTGGGGCAAACCGCGTAGGGTTTGGGACCCTTTCGATGATCGCCGTCGGCTGTACAACGTGCCGCGGATGTCACCTTGATACCTGCCATGTGGGCATCGCCACTCAAATCGAATCGGAAGCACAAGCTAAAGAACATGGGCTGCGGCGTTTTGTTCCACGAAAATTTGATTTAGCCGTTCAAGGTTTAACGAATATGTTCAGTGCATTTGCCAAAGAACTCCAATCGTTGACTGGATCCCTTGGGGTGAAGAATCTGCAGGATATCGTCGGACGTTCTGATTTGCTTCAGCAAGTTAAGGGTCAACAATCACTGGATTTAACCTATTTATTAAAAGAATTGGATATAACACCATTCTCACATAAAGAAACGGCGGCATATTTGAACGAAGGCTCCATGCAGGTTGCCGTTGGCGCTGAATATCTGGATTCTCATGTAGATGATCTGCAGCAATCTCGCAACTATAGCTCGATCACTTCCGAACAGCGCGTACTCGGCAGCAGGGTGTCCTGTCACCGCGTCAGGGGAAGACTTGACGGATCATACAAAAAACTTCCTCCCGTTCACCTATCCTACCAGGATGGTTCCATCCCAGGTAATGGACTTGGGGCATACAATACGGAGGGGATTTCAATCAGCGTGAATGGCGGCGCCCAGGATGGAATTGGCAAAACATCAATTGGCGGTAATATTGCCATCTTTAAATCTCCCGGAAAAGATGGGAAGTTCTACAATGGCTCTGTCGGTAAGGGCTTTGGATACGGTGCACAGCATGGTCTCCTCATTGCCCAAGGTGATGCCGATGCCAGGGCGGGAATCCGGCTATCCGGAGCTGATATGATCATTGGAGGATTATTGAAACACCCACTACCTGAAAAGGAAACCGGTAATATTGCGGTAACTTCGAATATTAAGGGATTCGCTTTTGAATATATGACAAATGGAAGGGGTTTGGTTCTAGGTGACCCGGGTCCATGGATTTGCGCAGGAATGACTGGCGGTGTCGTTTATTTACGGCAACAGCCTGAATCTGGATTAACCAAGGAGGTCATTAAGAAGCGGGTTGCAAAAGGGGCAAAGATTTCCATTGAGCCCCTATCTGCTAAAGGCCTGCAGGACGTGGCCGAACTTCTCGGCAAATACACGGACCTCTTGAAAGATCATGGCCAAACGGAAGAAGCAGCCTCCTTAGAGGCCCTGCTTCAAAACCCTGGAGAGCACTTCCTTCAAGTCGTACCAGTTAAAGAACAAGCAGATCCCGCTGTATCCACGGAGTGATGCCGAAAATATATTTAAATTGATATTCGTTTTATAAAAAAAGCTGATGCTCTTCAATTCGAGAGCATCAGCTTTTTCAGTCATATACCATGTGATAATCTTTAAACGAAGAAAAACACAGTTGAAAACAATCAAGAAATTGCCTATATTTTCTTTATATATTAAACTTGAGTTTACCTATTGTAACTTTAAGGAAAATCCTGTATATTACTTTTTGTTTACATCCTCTCATTTTAGTGTAAAGTACTAACAAATAAGTTAGAATACATTTTTAAGCAAAAGCCTATAAATAAATAGAGCCTTTTCTTACCATGATCAATCACATCACAAAGAAAGGATTAACCTATATATGAAGTTTGGTGCCCGCATTCTCAAAACAGGAATAGCAATTGTTTTAGCGCTTTATATATCGGAACTGCTTAACCTTCCTGCTCCTGTCCTTTCTGGGATTGCTGCAATTTTTGCAATACAGCCGACCATTTACCGTTCATACCAAACGGTGCTGGAGCAAATTCAAGGAAATATCATTGGAGCGTTGGTTGCTGTCTCCTTCGTTTTGTTGTTCGGAAATGATATTTTTATTATCGGTCTTGCCGTGATGGTTGTCATAACCATCAATCTAAAATTAAAAATGGATAAAACGATAGTCCTTTCCATCGTGACAGCAATTGCCATCATGGAAAACCAGGAAGGGGATTTCCTGAATTTTGCCTTTATACGTCTCTCATCAGTTTTGCTTGGAATCGTTTCGTCTTTTATCGTGAATCTGGTTTTCATTCCTCCAAAATATGAAGCTAAACTTTATACACGCATCACAGATGTAACGGAAGACATCTTAAAATGGATCAGAATCAGCACAAGACATGCTACAGAACACAATTTACTGAAAAAAGACATCAGCCGACTAAAGGCAGAGTTACTCGATCTGGAACATATCTATTCCATGTACAAAGAGGAACGGGAATATTTCAAGAAGAACAGTATAGCCAAAGCAAGAAAGCTTGTCGTTTATCGGCAGATGATCATTACAACAAAAAAAGCGTTTGAAACTTTGAAGAGAGTCCATAAATTTGAGAATGAAGTATATCAAATGCCTGAAGATTTCCAACGGAGTATCCTACAACAGATTGATTCCTTGATTCGAAAGCATGAACAACTGATATTGCTGCATATCGAAAAAATCAAATCCATCGAGGAGATTGAAGATTGGAACCAGGATTGTTTAAGTCGTAAAGAGCTGCTCGCCCACTTTTTCGAACAGCAGAATCAAGTGGACGAAATGCATGATGATCTGGGCCACCTATCTGCCCGCCTTGTTCCATTGATTTCTGCAGTCATTGAATATGACGAACAATTGGAACATCTTGAAAAGCTGATTGTCAGCTTCCAGTCCTTCCATAAGGAAGATAACGAAATATCTGTCCAGTATGAAGAGGATTAAAAAAGACGGTTCCTAGGAACCGTCTTTTTTCGTCTCTATTTAGAGGATGCGCCTTTTTCAATCCTCCAAAAGGTTTTGATCAGCCGCCCTTTCAATCGTATCCAATTTCTGCAAGAGATCCTGCAGCTCTTCTTCTGAGAATGAATTGAAGTTCTTACCCATCAATTGGTTATGCTCAGCAAGGACTCTCCCCAAAATTTCTTGCCCTGCCTCTTTCAATTCAAGGTTTATGACCCTGCGATCCTTTTCGGAGGGCTGTCGTTTCACATAATCCATTTCGACCAACTTATCTACAAATACGGTAATCGCACTTGGCTTTACCGTTAAGAAGTCAGCCAGCTGGGTCGACTTAATGGACCCCTCTTTTTTCAATATTAATAATATGAAAAACTGCGGCGACGTTAATCCATAAGGCTGAAGATTTTTTGCTACGATGGCCCCAAGCTTCTTCCTAATCCGGAAAATCTGCATTTCTATACTATTGGTTACTTCCCATTTAAAATCCAGCCTTCTCACTCCTTATATAGGACAATCCTACTTCTTAAATTTAATTAAATGACATTCCATTGTCAACTTTACTTTCCATATATCCTTAAAACTAAAAGAAATTCAAATTTTAACCATTTTTATGTATTTACTTTCCACCCCTTTTCCGAATAAATTACATGACAAAAATAAATTAAACTGGTAAACTCTTTACTTAATAATATTAATACTTATGAAAATTAATATTTATTAAAGTTAACTAATATATATTGGATATAGGAGGCTGCAATCAAATAGGTGAAGTCATTTAATGAAAGTGAATCAATAATGGATAACAAGAATCAATCATCAATATTTTTTTGGAGGCGAAATAAGTGAATAGAGGACGTTTAGTTTTAATCAATGTCATTGGTTTGGTTATTATATTAGCGGTAGTAGCCGGTGGGGCTTATTACTATTATGAAAGCACGAATTTCATTAAAACGGATGAAGCGAAAGTGTCAGGAGATCTATATACAATCGTTGCCCCCGCTTCCGGTAAATTAGCAGATTGGGACTTACACGAAGGAGACAGCGTCAGTAAGAATGACAAAGTTGCCTATGTAACCACCTTAGACGGAAAAGAAGCAGTAAAAACAGCAGCTCAAGGTACAATCGTTAAATCACAAGTGCATGATGAGCAGCTAGTTCAAGCTGGTCAAACTCTTGCTCAGACTATCAATATGGATGATTTATCTATAACAGCTAATATTGAAGAAAATAAATTGAAGGATATTGAAAAAGGTGACAGCGTCGATATTATCATCGATGGAGATCCCGATACTGTTTTCGAAGGTACATTGGAACAGATCGGTTATGCTACAACGTCCGTCTTTTCAGTGATGGGCAATCAAAACAACAGCGGAAACTATACGAAAGTCACTCAAAAAGTACCTGTTAAAATTTCCATTAAAGCACCCTCCGATAAAGTTCTGCCTGGTATGAACGCAGAAGTGAAAATTTCAACAAAATAAACCGGCATACACAGTTATATAGAAAGGAGGCTTTCCTTAAATGGCTTCTCAAACAATATCAGTAAATGAAAACAAGGGAATGAAACAGTTTGCCCCCATGTTAATTATCTTAATGCTAGGTTTGTTCATGGTCATTTTGAATCAAACCCTGCTTAGTGTCGCCATGCCGAGGATGATGGCCGAATTTAATGTAGCTGCTACTACGATTCAATGGTTATCAACTGGATTCATGCTCGTGAATGGGGCTTTGATTCCACTGTCCGCTTTTTTAATAGAACGGTTTGGCACGCGGATTTTATTCCTCGCAGCCATGTTTCTTTTCACCGTCGGGACATTCATCTGCGGCATCGCACCAAATTTCCCCGTCATCCTAACAGGTCGGCTGATTCAGGCGGCGGGCGGCGGGATTCTACAGCCATTGGTCATGACGATCATTCTTTTCGTCTTCCCTCCTGAAATGCGCGGGAAAGGAATGGGAATCTTTGGACTGGCCATTATGTTTGCCCCTGCCATCGGACCGACCTTATCAGGTTGGGTCATTCAGGAATATAGCTGGCGGGTCATGTTCTACGCAATGGTGCCATTAGGCATGATTATCATGACACTTGCCTTTTTAAGTATGCGTAATGTAGCAGAACCCAAGAAAATCAAATTGGATTTGATGGGCGCCTCACTATCCTTGATAGGTGTTGCATCGTTACTATACGGTGTCAGTGAAGCAGGATCCAAAGGCTGGACGGATTCCATCGTTCTGGGAACCATCATCATTGGTCTTATCCTTCTGACCTTATTTGTGGTTCAACAGTTAAAATCGGAAACGCCTATGCTCGACTTCCGTGTATTTAAGTATGACATGTTCGTATTATCGAATATCATTTCCGCCATCGTTACAGTGGCCATGTTTACCGGGATATTCTTATTGCCTATATATTTACAGACTCTACGCGGATTCACACCAGTTCAATCCGGTCTATTGATGTTACCCGGGGCCCTTGTGATGATGGTGATGTCACCCATTTCAGGAGCGTTATTTGATAAGGTCGGGCCTCGTCCATTAGCACTTGTTGGTTTAGCGATTACTGCCATTACAACCTTCGAGTTCGCAAAATTGACTACGGAAACCACCTATTCTACTTTGGTCATCATCTATGCCATCCGCTCACTTGGAATGTCTTTACTGATGATGCCAATCATGACAGCTGGGATGAATCAGCTTCCTAAGCATTTGAATACACATGGTACGGCAATGAGCAATACGCTGAAACAAGTTACCGGAGCCATTGGTACGAGCTTCGTGACGACCATTTATACAACCCGTGCTTCTTTCCATGGCATTGCTTTAGGATCTGAAATGAGTACAAGTGATCCTGGTTTTGTTCAGAATTTCCAAACAATCGTTCAATCCATCATGAGTTCGATGAATCAAACTAGTGAGCAGGCACAGGAGACTGCTATGTCGCTGATTTCTTCAAAAATCCAGGGTCAAGCAAATGTAATGGGAATCAATGATGCATTCTTTTGGGCAACAGGTTTTGCTATTGTCGGTATAGTTCTCTCACTGTTTTTGCGTGACGTTCGGAAGGACAAAGCAATCAAACAAGCTAAACAAGAAAAATTGGATGTACCTTTGCTGCCTTCGCCAGTAAAAAAATCGGTTTAATTAAATGGGGGGATTAGGATGAAGATCTATGTTGTATATGACAGTGAAGGAAACCATACAAAGGCACTTGCCGAATCAATAGCTCAAGGTGCCGCTGCGGTTCCTGGGGCTGAGGTACTCATTGACCATGTAAACGAGGCGGATGTCTATAAGCTTCAGGAAATGGACGCCATCATTTGGGGTTGTCCGGGTCATTTCGGCACCATCAGTTCGAGCTTGAAAACGTGGATTGATAAACTTGGATATCTATGGGCAGAAGGTGCGCTGATCAATAAAGTGGGTGCTGTGTTCTGTACGACTGCCACCATACATGGCGGGCTTGAGGCTACCATGCTGAACTTAATCACCCCTATGCTTCATCAAGGCATGATCATTGTCGGTTTACCCGGTACGGTCCCGGAAAACGCCTTATATGGCTCCTACTATGGTGTAGGGATAAGCTGCCCTCCCGGTGTGGATGACAACATAACCAAAAATGACTTACAGCTTGGAGAAGCATTAGGAAAACGGGTAGCCCATGTCACCCGTTCATTCACAAACGAGCTCTAGGAGGCTTGATTCAATGGGCATAATTCTAATTATCATCGTTGCCATTTTAGCGATTACGGGTTTGATCACATTCAATATCAAAGCATTAACACCTGAAGATAAGCCAGTGGAGGAAGAGAACTCGTCGGAAGAGTCCGCTTCTTCTTCGGATGATGTTCCCATTACCGAAATCATCACCCCAACAGACAATGATGAATTGAAAATGAAAGACCAGGATTATCGTTCGGCACTTTCCAAGCTTCACAATCAAAAGCCTAACGATGAGCCACCTATAGAAAAAAAGTCTAACCTTCGCAAAATGAAAGACGAAGAGTACCGTGGTACATTGGAAGATTTCCAGCAAAATGACGACTGAAACACGCCCCCTATCCGGCATATTTGCCTTTGGGGGTTTTTGTTTTATATGCCATGAAAGGATCCTCTCCGCTCTCTGACACGCCTTCAGTTTAAAGATCGAGTTGCAGGCTTTACTTATTTTTCTGGTTGACAAATATTCACAAAGAATTTAAGCTAAGTTAATGCAACACCAAACATTTTTTAAACTCAGCTTTTGTTGAGAGACGGAATTTTAAAAGGATTTCCTTTTTTCGTTCGTCACTTGCCTTTTTGGCAGGTGGCGATTTTTATTTTTATAGGGGTGAAAAACATGCAACTTTTGAAATATATCATAATGGTCTTAATTGGTTCGATCTCATATGGGACATTATCCACCATGATCAAGTTTGGATTTATGGATGGCCATTCTTCTGGAGAGCTGGTCGGCAGTCAATACCTCGTAGGTTGGCTGATTGTCTCCGTTTTATTTCTTTTTTCGTTTAAATATAAAGTTTCATGGAAGAGTGCCGGATTACTATTATTCACGGGCATGATGTCCACTTTCGTCGGAAAGGCATATGCCGTTTCCGTATCAGAGCTTCCCGCATCGATTGCCGTTGTCTTTTTATTTCAATTTACCTGGATAGGCGTCCTTATTGAAAGCTTCTTAAATAAAAGGCGCCCTGATAAAAATAAACTCATAGCCATATTCGTTCTCTTCATCGGTACCTTATTGGCGGGGGCAATCTTTGGTCAGCCTCTATCTGCCCTAAGCCTAAAAGGAGTATTGTTCGGACTATTGTCTGCGTTGCTTTTTGCGCTATACATGTACTGCAACTCTCAATTCGCAGTTGGGGAATCTTCAATGAAACGGTTGTTTTTCATTGCAACGGGTGCCATGCTGACTGCTGTATTCACGACTGACCCGGTCACGCTTGTTACGAACCTTGTCCAAACGAACCTATGGTACTACGGTTTGTTACTCGGCACTTTGGGTGTTCTTGTTCCTTTCTTTTTCTTTGCTGTCAGTTTGCCAAAAGTGGGGGTTGGGCTTGGAACGATCCTTTGTGCAGCGGAATTGCCTTCAGCGATGGTCGTTTCAGTCATCTTCTTGAATGAACAGGTTACATCACTGCAATGGTTCGGTATGTGCTTGATCATCGTCGGCATCGCCTTGCCTGAGGGAATTAAGTATCTTCCGCAATTTCTTCCTGGCAGGAAAAAATTGCCGAATAAAAAAAGAATTTCATAAAGGGTACGTCCCGGTTAGTAATGTTCATCATTATAATAAGAAAGACCATTCCCGTTAGTGGAATGGTCTTTCTTGTGGATTTTTCATCGGCTGAAAATAATCTGGTCATCCCTTTTCCCTTAAGAATCCAATTGTTGCACTTGAAATAGGCTGTAGTAATTCCCTTGCTTTTTCATCAGTTCTTCGTGTGTTCCCGTTTCGGTAATTTCCCCATTATCGATATGGACGATCCGATTGGCATGTGTGATGGTCGATAAGCGGTGGGCCACGATGATGGTGGTCCGGTTTTTCGCTAAAATATCAAGCGCCTCCTGGATATAGTGTTCACTCTCCAAGTCCAATGCGGATGTGGCTTCATCCAGCACAAGGATAGGCGGGTTTTTCAAAAATACCCTCGCAATGGCAACCCGTTGCTTTTGGCCTCCGGATAATTTGACTCCCCGCTCTCCGACTTTGGTTTCATACCCATCTTTTAGACCAATAATGAAGTCATGGGCATTCGCAGCCTTTGCGGCTTCGAATACTTCTTCATCACTTGCATCGGGCCGGCCCATAAGGATGTTGGCCTTAACCGATTCACTAAATAGGATATTATCCTGTAGCACCATCCCGATTTTATCTCTTAGGCTGCGGACTTGATATTTACGGATATCCGTCCCATCCAATAATACTCTTCCCTCAGTCACATCATAGAAACGGGAAATTAAACTGACGATCGAGGATTTCCCTCCGCCGCTCATCCCAACAAGTGCAATGGTTTCTCCTGGTTTAACATCCAAATTTATATGTTTTAAAACGGATGCCTCTTTCTCGTCATAAGCAAACGAAACATCCTGAAAGGTAATTCTGCCGTCTACATGCTCCAGCTCTTTCGCCCCTGGTTCATCATCAATATCATACTTCTCATCCACAAACTCAAAAACCCTGTCCATGGATGCCAATGTCTGGGTCATTGTCGTCGAAGAGTTAACTAATCGTCTTAGGGGATTATAAAGTCGATCTATGAAACCAACGAAAGCAACCATGGTACCAAGCGATAATTGTTCATGAATAACCTGATAACCGGCAAAACCTATCACTAGTAGGGGGGCAATGTCCGTAATCGTATTCACGACAGCAAATGATTTAGCATTCCAACTCGTATGCTTTAGGGCCTTATCCAGGAAGTTCTTGTTTTGCTTCGCAAACAACTCCTGTTCCCTGTCTTCTATCGCAAAGCTTTTGATGACTGACATCCCTGAAACCCTTTCATGAAGGTGACTCTGTACATCCGCTAACGCTTGTGACCGGATCCTTGTATAGGTTCTTAGCTTGCCAAAGAAATGCTTAATTGAAAATGCATAAAATGGAAGCATGATGATGGAAACAATGGTTAACTTCACGTCCATCTTAAACATGATGGCTATCACTATGATAATCGTTGCTATATCCAGCCAAAGGTTCATCAAACCCGTGATGACAAAATTCTTCGTTTGTTCCACATCCGTGATCATCCTTGAGATGACCTCGCCCACTCTCGTATTGGAGTAATATTTAAAGCTCAGTTTCTGTATATGAGTAAATAAATCATTTCGAATATCATATAAAATTTTCGTTCCAGTCCATTGAGCGAAATACTGCCGGTAATACTCAATCGGCGGTCTAACCGCAACAAAAATGAACAGCATGATGCCCATTGCCCATAAAAGGCGTTCGGACTTCACAGCTTTGGACAGGTCGCCATTTCCGATGATGTCATCCACTATATACTTACTGAGCAATGGAAGCAAAAGAGGAATCGCGAACTTTAACAGTCCAATCAATACCGTCCCGGTTATCTGCCATTTATACGGTTTAACGAATTGCAAATATCTCTTAATGCTCTCCACGGAATTCCTCCATTTCTCTGATTCATTACATCAAAATATTAAAAAAAATCCATAACAGCCTACTTGGAATCTTACATGCTCTTTTCAATTATATTTTCCTTTTCGAAGATTAACTATCAAAAGGATTTCATTCAATATCTTTCATACACATCTATAGGATGGAAGGGTTTTAAGATATCCTGGGTATTTTAAAAAATCATTCCTGCTTTCTAGGATGGTCCGATCAGTGGGTAGGTATGGTACACAATAGAAAAAGCCTGCTTATTTAAGCAGCAGGCTTTTCTTTCATCGGTAGGTCAAAAAGCGTTCATACCAACTATCAATAAACTCTGCGGAGAATGGTCCTTTTCGCTGGCGTATCATATAAATTAAATAGTCTACGTTTTGTTTCAATATTGAATCGATGGCATCTGGGTAATTCATTTCTTTCCGATGCCTTTCATATTCATCCTCATCCAGCAAATTAAACGTCATATCTGGGAATACTTTAATGTCCAGGTCATAATCAATGTATTTCAATGCTCCCGAATCGTATGTGAACGGAGAACTGATGTTGCAATAATAATAAACCCCGTCCTCTCTCAACATTCCAATAACATTAAACCAATACTTTGAATGAAAATAGCAAATCGCCGGCTCTCTCGTAATCCAGGTCCTTCCATCTGATTCCGTTACCATAGTACGATCATTCGCCGCTATCACCAGATTTTGGGTCCCTTTTAAAACGGTTGTCTCTTCCCAGATACGATGGATATGTCCATTATGTTTATAGCTATGGATTTGGATTTTTCCTCCTTCGGCAGGAACAATCCCCATTTATCTCTCCCTACTTTCTATAGACACCCTGACAGCGTACTGTGCCCTATTCCGTTTGCAGTTGTTGTGTGTATTTAAAATATATACTTTTTTCCATTTACCCTATATTCCTATATTATAGCGATTTATTCATAAATTTAAAACAAAAGTGGCTAATCTCCCTGTGAAAATGTGTAAATAAGTCAAAAAATCCTGACCATCCACCCATTTTAACTTAGAAATTAGCCAGTTATTTATTGTATCGCAGCCTGTCCTTGTTGAAAATAACGGATGACTTCCTCCGTTTGCCTCTCGAACATATCATGGATACTTTTCAATTCCTGCTTTTTAAGTTGAATCTCTTCCTGAATGTTGACTGCTTCACTCTCCTCTTGCTGGTCAAGGAGCTGCTTCTCTATATCTTGGCATCTTTCGATTTCGGATTGTAAAAGTAAAAGCTTATCCATCGTTTTCAACTGATTGTTTATAAGCCGGTTAAATTCCTCCATGAATGCACCTTCCTAATCTGTATTTTTTCTATAGTATGTATATTCTATTTTTATCCGGCTTTTCCTTTGACATAAAATGTAAACCCAACGAAACATTTGTCGAATCCAATGGAGGCAAAAAAAGAAAAGCATCCTTCAAAAGTGAACTATACCCCGGATAACGGACACACATAAAAAAGTGTCCCTTATCCGGGTTTTTTTATGTTTCAATAGAT
>NZ_JAWRYN010000354.1:0-302 GCF_046534585.1 Peribacillus sp. SIMBA_075
GGAACCGATCAAAATCACCATCCCGACGCCATTTGCGGTCGGAGATGTCAATTCTTATCTATTGAAAGGCGACGCATTGACGTTGATTGATGCAGGGCCGAAAACACCGGAAGCCTGGGAAGCGCTTAAGGCCGGCTTGAAAGCGGCAAATGTCGCCCCGCAAGACATCGAGCAAGTGGTTTTGACACATCACCACCCGGATCATGCCGGATGGGTCGATGGCTTTGATTCCGCAAAACTGTACGGCCATCCCTATAATGATTTATGGCTGCGCCGGGACGAAGCTTTTTTCGATTACCATG
>NZ_JAWRYN010000355.1:0-301 GCF_046534585.1 Peribacillus sp. SIMBA_075
ATGTCAACACTTTGCTTAAACTTATCGAAATTCATTACGTTTTTAATACCTTGTATAAAGTTTACACTTTCACTAAGTGTTGAGGTTTTACCTAACCTTGAGAATTTATCGATTTTCGAAATTTCACCTACACCTTTTGTTCCTACAAATAAATCGGCAAGCGCTAATTTAACTTGCATCTCTACATTTCCAACCCATTTAGCCCTGCTATTCCAATCTCCATTTACAACATCTTGATTCCATGAATTAGAAATAGCTTGTTCTACAGCAGCAAATGTTTCGTCGATATGAGAAAGAGCAT
>NZ_JAWRYN010000058.1:0-25117 GCF_046534585.1 Peribacillus sp. SIMBA_075
CAATACGGGAGTCATCTATTAGCTGCTTAAATTATAGGTCTTTTTTTAAGACTGTCCATTTTGAAGGGCACAGTTCATGGAGTCGGGGGGTTTTTCAATAAAGTCATTTCGTATCAAGCTACTTCGCTTTTTCTTCAAGGAGCGAGGCAATGCCAACAATCACCTTTGTGGCCAGTACCATATTGTCGACGGAAATAAATTCATACTTGCCATGAAAGTTCTCGCCGCCCGTAAAAATGTTAGGTGTCGGCAATCCCATATACGATAATTGAGATCCATCAGTACCACCGCGTATAGGTGAGATTATCGGTTTTATACCGAGTTTCTCCATTGCTTCATGGGCAATATCCACGATTTCCTTCACGGGTTCAATTTTTTCCTTCATGTTGAAGTATTGGTCGTGTAATTCAAGTTGGATACGCTTTTGCCCATATTTTTCTTTTAGATCTTCGATGACTTTTGTCATATATTCCTTACGATCATTAAATTTTTGGCGGTTGAAATCCCTGATGATGTAAGAAAGCTTGGTCTCTTCCACATCACCGTGGAATGAAATCAGATGATAAAATCCTTCGTAACCCTCCGTATATTCCGGTGCTTCTGCCACTGGGAGCTTATTATGGAATTCCATGGCGATTTTAGCCGAGTTCACCATTTTTCCTTTAGCGGTACCAGGGTGAATATTCGTCCCTTTGATCAGGATTTTGGCCGATGCTGCATTGAAGCTCTCGTATTCAAGTTCCCCAAGCGGTCCACCGTCCACGGTATAGGCAAATTGGGCATTAAACGCATTTACATCAAACTTATGGGGTCCCCTGCCGATTTCCTCATCGGGAGTAAAGGCAACACGGATTTTTCCATGCTTGATTTCCGGATGCTGGATCAAATAATCCATGGCAGTCATGATTTCGGCAATGCCAGCCTTATTATCCGCTCCTAACAGGGTTGTACCATCCGTCGTTATCAAGGTATGCCCTTCATAATTCTTAAGCGAAGGGAAATCATCAGGTGAGAGGATGACATCCAATTTTTCATGTAAAGTAACATCTTTACCATCATAGTTGTCAACGATCTGCGGTTTTACATCTTTCCCAGTGAAATCCGTAGCTGTATCGATATGAGCCAAAAATCCAACTGTCGGGACATCCTTATCTGAATTGGCTGGCAAGGTAGCCATGACATAACCATTCTGATCCATTGTGACTTCCTTCATCCCAATTGATTGAAGTTCCTGGACCAATGTATTTGCCAAGGTTAACTGTCCGGGTGTAGAGGGGCATGAGGGATTTGCATCATTCGATTGGGTATCCACTTTAACATAAGAAGTGAATCTTTCAATGATTTCATTTTTCACGTTCCTTCAACTCCTTTTCCCTTATCTTACCATGATTGCTTCGAATGGAAAAATTATCTTTCCGTGGGTAACGATCCAATTGCATTGTGAAGGAATGATACTCCTGGGTTTTCAAGGGCGATGTCATCAGTAAAGAACAGCACATCTCCAAACGACATGCTGTTCCTTGCTATCTCATTTTAGAGTGGTGTCGTTTTAAGTGGTACATCATTTAATGCCCATACGGATACGCTTTTCCCATGAACGGGAAAGGTCGCGAAACCATCTGCTTCAATGATAATGTGGTCATCTCTATGATAGGTTAAATCACTCCAGGTTTCACCAGCTCGATGTTCACCGACGAACATCCTTTTTTCACTGTTGTGATCTCCATTTGAGATAATGACGGCACACCCCGAGCCTTCTAGCTCTTCAACTCCGTGCCGGACCCAGCCTATCGTATTTGGATCATCAAAGTAGTCGGTCTGTTCTCCGTAAGCTTTTTCATACCTGGCATATAGTAGGCGATCTAGAATATCCTTTTTTCCAGGTACCGGAGAAGGCCCGCCGATTCCATAATAGTCCCCGTAAAAGACACAGGGATAACCGCAAAGTCTAAGCAAGATAAGTGCATATGCCGATGGTTTAAACCAGTCCTTTACCCAAGACTCCAGTGATTCATGAGGTTGCGAGTCGTGGTTGTCGACAAAAGTGACGGCCTGTGCCGGATTGGTTTGGACGAGGGTATCATCAAAGATGGTTGAGAGGTCGAAGTCAGTTCCTGCTTTTGAAGCCTCGTGAAATTTATAATGCAGGGAAACATCGAACAAGTTGAGGTCATGATTGGTTTGATCTAAGTAAGTTTGACAAGCTTTAACATCCGCCTTCCAAAATTCGCCGACCATGAAGAAATGTTCCTTTGTATAAGGAATGAGTTCCTTTAGAAATTCGTTGATGAATTCATAATCAATATGTTTAACGGCGTCCAAACGAAAACCATCACACTTTAACGTATCAACCATCCATTTTCCCCAGCTAATCATTTCCTGACGAACTTCTGGCAGACTGTAATCGATGTTGGCAAACATTAAATAATCATAGTTGCCGAATTCATCGATGACATGCTTATTCCAATGCTTATTTTCCCCTGTAATCCGATAAACACCCATCTTGTCGTTTTTGGCATCATAGTCCGTACCATTAAAATGAGTATGGTTCCACTTAAAATCAGAGTATTGATTTTTACGGCCTGGAAAATCGAATGTTGTCCAGCCTTCAATTTCAAATGGTTCTGAGATATCTTCCATGCGGTTGTCCGGATTGACTTCAATGACTTCAAATTTTTCGGTTCCATCAGCTCCTGCTTTGTGGTTCATGACTAAATCGATATAAACGCAAAGTCCGTAGTTATGACAGGTGGCTATCGCTTGAAGCAATTCATCTTTTGTCCCGTATTTGGTACGAACGGTTCCTTTTTGGTCAAATTCCCCCAAATCGTATCCGTCATATATTCCATATCCATTATCCCCAATGGATTGCCCTTTGGTAACTGGCGGAAGCCAAACGCAATCAATTCCTGTATCCTTCAACTTGGAGGCTGCATACCTCAATCTGTCCCAATGAGAACCATCCGCCTCAAGATGCCACTCGAAAAATTGCATCATCGTATGATTTCTTTTCATCCGTTTCCCCCCTGACACCGACACGTTTTGACAAAATTGAAGCTGAACGATCGATAAAGTAATAGTGAAAATCTTTACCCTCTAATTTCAAATGATAAACAAGTAAACAATCCCTCTGAATAGAGGTTCATTTACCTCTCTATTTTACTATTTTATACCAAGTAAGGATATTTTATATTGATTAGCAGCTAAAAATTAATAAAAGGTGGCGGAATAATCCGGTTAAAGTATAAGGAAGGCGGAAAACGATATAGTTTAAGGTTTTGGTCTAAAGTCATCGGCGAAAGTAATGGAAGGCTTTACGCCAATTCAATAAAAAAGAATCCCTATTATTCTAAACTGGTAATAGTTGTTTAAAAAATATCATTTTAAAAGAACTTAGTACTTTCGCATATTCCATTATAGGACCCTTTATGGAATAACATGACTAACGTTAATAAATAACAATAATGTAAGGTGCTTTTTAAGTTGTGGTTACTGTCAAAAAGCCATTCCCGCCACCCCTCAAACCATTCTTTGGTGACTCCTCATTTTCATAATTTTCATCTTTACTTAGCTTAGAAACACAACTATATAAAACCTTAAGATTAATTTTCTGTTTAATGTATAAATAGGGATCAAGTCCCAATTTTAACCTTTTCATAATTTTATTGGAAATTACTAGAAGAAAAATGAGCGGATTTACTTATTGAGAATAATAATCATTATCAGTAGAATGAATTTCATGATAATGATAATTATTCTCAATTAATTTAATACATGGAGGCTCACTATGGTAACGAACATGCTTACAAAAAATGATCAATTACTGGAACAACAAAACACAAGGGAATCAAATGCCCGATCTTATCCTAGAAGATTACCCATGGCCATCGATCAAGCGGAGGGAATTTATTTAACGGACATGGACGGAAAAAGATATATTGATTTTCTTGCCGGCGCTGGAACATTAGCACTCGGACACAATCATCCGGCTGTGCTTGAAGCAATGGAAAAAGTTCTTAAGGATAAACGGCCTTTACATACATTGGACTTTACGACACCAATCAAGGAGCAGTTCGTTGATGAAATTTTTGAAAGCCTGCCTGAAGAATTCAGAAAAAACGCAAAAATTCAATTCTGTGGTCCTACTGGCGGAGATGCCATTGAGGCAGCACTTAAATTAGTTAAAACAGCCACAGGCAACAGAAGCATTTTATCCTTCCAAGGGGCTTACCACGGGGCAACCCATGCAACCATGTCAATCAGCGGTAATACAAAACCAAAGGAAAAAATACAAGGGTTGATGCCGGATGTACATTTCCTGCCGTATCCCTATCAATATCGCTGTCCCTTTGGAATTGGCGGAGAAGAGAGCCATAAAATCAGTAGTCAGTATATCGAAAATCTACTAAACGATCCTGAGTCCGGTTTATTGGCACCAGCAGGAATGATTTTAGAGGCAGTGCAAGGAGAGGGTGGTTCCATTCCCGCTCCAATTCCATGGCTTAAGGAAATCAGAAGAATAACAAAAGAGAAGGGAATTCCGCTAATTATCGACGAAGTTCAATCCGGTATCGGCCGGACAGGGAAAATGTTTGCCTTTGAACATGCAGGAATCATTCCGGATGTTCTGGTCTTATCAAAAGCAATAGGGGGGAGTCTTCCATTATCGGTTGTGATTTATAACAAAGAGTTGGACATATGGTCTCCAGGTGCACATATCGGTACGTTCCGTGGAAATCAATTGGCGATGGCAGCGGGAACAGCAACTTTAAAGTATATGAAAGAGACGAATCTTGTGGATCATGCCGCTAAAATGGGAGAAACCTTAAGTAATATTCTTAGAGATTTGCAAAAGGATTTTCAGCAAATCGGGGATGTTAGAGGCCGTGGATTAATGGTCGGTGTGGAAATGGTCAACCATAAAGAACCGCAAAATGCGAACGGAAGCCATCCAGCTGATTCGGAACTTGCCAGTGCCATTCAGCAGGAATGTTTTCAAAGAGGGTTGATTTTGGAAGTTGGCGGCAGACATGGAAGTGTAGTGAGGTTCTTGCCTCCATTGATCGTAACGGAATCCCAGCTTTATGAAGCCACTGCAATTTTTGAACAGGCTGTTCGTGCAGCTGTTGCTAGAGGGTGAATGATCAATGATCGAAATGATAACTAAAACTAAAACAAAAACTGATTTTGCCTATTCTCCATTATTTTTGAACAACGAAGAAGGTTTCAATAACTATAGCCAGTCATTAAAAATCATAGAAAAAAAGCTGACGAATTTTTTAAAGGGGAACAATCTGGCTTACTCTGGGAAAAAACCGAATGAAATAGAAGCAAGGTTAAACGAGGTGACCCTCGCTTCCTTAAAAGGGGAGACAATGGAAGCAGTAGCTGCTGAGCTTGCAGAGTTTGTTATTAATGACAGCATCAATGTACACAGCCCTACTTGTATCGGACATTTGCATTGCCCGACACTGATACCTGCAGTGGCTGCCGAAATGATTATCGGTACGTTGAATCAATCCATGGATTCATGGGACCAAAGCTCGACGGCAACCTTCGTTGAAGAGCATTTAATAGATTGGCTGTGCAGTCAGGTAGGGTTGCCTGAACAAGCGGATGGGATTTTCACAAGCGGTGGAACCCAATCTAATTATATGGGACTGCTATTGGCGAGGGACGCTTATTGTAAGCGTTACTGGGATGTGGATGTTCAACAGCATGGCTTGCCGGTCGAGGCGAAAAAATTGCGGATTTTATGCTCCGAGGCTGCCCACTTTACAGTTCGTAAATCAGCGGCACAGCTGGGGCTTGGAGAACAGGCAGTGATCACGGTTAAAACGGATTCAAATCATCGTATGTCTATGGGTGAATTAAACAACGAGTTACTGCTTTTAGAGGAACAGGGTTTACTTCCATTTGCTATCGTTGCTACTTGCGGAACGACGGATTTCGGTTCAATCGATCCATTACATGAAGTATCCCAAGCAGCAAGGAAGAATGGGATATGGCTGCATGTGGACGCTGCATATGGCGGCGCGATGATTTTAAGTAAGGATTACAAAGAGTTAATCAGCGGAATTGAACTGGCAGACTCGATTACGGTTGATTTTCACAAATTATTCTACCAACCCATCAGTTGTGGTGCATTTCTTGTCTCGGACACCAACTCATTTCAATATATCCAGCATCACGCCGATTACTTGAATCCACAGGAAGATGAAGCGGAGGGCATGGTTCACTTGGTCAATAAATCGGTGCAAACGACGAGAAGGTTCGATGCACTGAAACTTTGGATGTCATTGAAGGTTGTCGGACTGGATACCTTTGCCGAAATGATTGACTATACTTGTCACCTTGCACGTGAAGTGGCTGTGAAGATCGATCAAGCGGAAGGATTCAGTGTATTAAATAAAGACCCTGAATTGAATGCGGTTGTATTCCGTTATAATCCCGAGGGAGAAAGTGATCGGTTAGTAAATCTATTAAATAAACAGATTCAGCAAGAATTACTGAAAAGCGGACGGGCATTTTTAGCAAAAACGCGTTTTGACGGACAGGTGTATTTAAAAATGACACTATTGAATCCAATGACAAGGCTTGAACACATTGAGGGAATTTTAGACGAAATCCGAGTATTAGGTGAAATGTTCAAGATGATGGAGGAATGAAGATGAATGGTAAGCAGATAGCTGAAAGGGCGACGATGCAAAGCTTTTTGAATTGTTATTTCCGGGAAACTGGAAATTGCAGTTTGGAGGAAACGAAGAACTGGCCTGGTTTGGAGGGTTCCATTCCGGATTCATTATTAGTCAGTAATCTCTTATCCCAAGATATTGCATTGCTAGTTCCATTGAAATATTGGTCGGAAACGGGGCGTCATATTTTTACCTTCCCGGTTTACTACCAAAATGCATCCAAACAAGTACGTGAATTAGATTATGTGACGATGGTCTCGATTGTTTCTAAAGAATTATTGAATGAGCAGGGCAGGACGGATAGTGAAGATGAATTGATGCTGCGTGTCATCCTGAGCAGCCAAAATATCCAACGGTATGTGGAAGCAAGGACAGAAGACATTGATGCGCTTCAAAGTCCTGATTTTACCTTTATCGAAGCGGAGCAGTCGCTATTATTTGGGCACCTGTTCCATCCTACACCGAAAAGTAAGCAGGGCATTTCAGAAAAAGATGAATGGATCTATTCACCCGAATTAAAAGGTGAGTTTCAGCTGCACTACTTCCTGGCAGAGCCTTCGATCGTCATCCAAGATTCCAGTGAAGTCCGATCGGCAAGTGAAATCATTAAACAGGAACTAGCCGGTGACTTGGAGATTTCCAGTGAATTCCGTGACACGTATTGCCAAACGGAAAGCCGGTATAGCATTATCCCAGCACATCCGCTCCAGGCAAAAGTGCTTATCGAAAAAGAAGAAGTTAAAAGGCTTATCGAGCAAGGAACACTAATTTACGTGGGACCGCTTGGGAAAAAATTCACGGCTACCTCTTCTTTTAGAACGGTATATAGTGCCACATCGAGATATATGTACAAATTTTCCGTTCCGGTCAAAATCACGAATTCGTTACGTACAAATCTGCAAAAAGAACTTGATCGTGGTGTGGAAATCGCTAAATTAATCGATTCAAAAGTGGGAGACGTGCTAAAAGAACAGCATCCCTCCTTCCGTATTATTAAGGACCCTGCTTATCTAACGATCAAAACAACAGAACAAGAATCAGGATTCGATGTTGATATCCGGGAAAACCCTTTTTATGAAAACAATGAACAAGCAAGCCTGATTGCAGGCTTATGCCAGGATAATGCCTATGGTGCACCATCAAGGCTTGGAGCGATCATCCGCAAATTATCAGCTGATGAAAACCGCAGTACCGAAGAGGTAAGTAAGGATTGGTTCAAAACTTATCTTTCAATGACATTAAAACCGATGCTTTGGCTATTTGAAGTGTATGGAATCGTTTTAGAAGCCCATCAACAAAATTCCATCATTCAACTTCAAGATGGGTATCCATCCACTTTTTATTATCGCGATAATCAAGGGTATTACTATTGTGACTCCAAAGTAGACAGGCTGTTGAAGATCCTGCCTGAACTAAGTGAAAAAAGCTTCACGATTTGTTCTGATGAAGTCGCTGAAGAAAGACTGCAATACTATTTCTTTTTTAATCACTTATTAGGCTTGATCAATAATTTTGGTACGGAAGGATTAGTATCAGAGAAAACCCTGTTACAGCTCGTTCAGGAACAACTGGAAACAAGCAGCAGGGAAAGCGGAGATGAAGGGTTGAATCGAGTTGTTGCAAGGTTGCTTCATGCCCGGGAATTATCTTGTAAGGCTAATTTACTGACGCGGTTTCATGATATGGATGAGCTTGTTGGTTCACTTGAGACGCAATCCGTTTATACAACCATTGAAAATCCATTCGCGCAGGGGGTTTTAGCCGTCCATGAAAAATAGTTATGAAGAAATGCCGAAGGACTGTAATCAACAGCTTTCATTCGTCAAAGTTGAATTTGAGAGGGATTTAGATACACTGCATAAATGGATGCATGAAGATCATGTAATACCCTACTGGAATTTGAATTTCACAAAAGAAAAATTTGCTGTTCATTTGCAAAAGGCATTGGCTGATGCACACCAAACAATCTATTTAGGCTGCCTGGACTCAATCCCAATGAGCTATTGGGAATCGTATTGGGTAAAAGGCGATATCATCGAAGACTATTATCAGTCCGAAGAGGGAGATCAAGGCATTCATTTACTCATTGGTGATCCAGATTATCTTGGAAAAGGACTGGCTTTGCCGTTCTTACGTGCAATGGTGAAATACCAACTACTTACTGCTAGAACAAAAAAGGTGATGGCAGAACCGGATATCCGGAACGCAAAGATGATTCATCTATTTGAAAAGTGTGGGTTTACCCCAATTAAAGAAATTGAGCTCCCTGACAAAACAGCATTACTCATGGCATGTACACGGGAGAATTTCGAGAGGAAGTGGAAGTATGGAGAAGCAACAATCTATCTATGACCTGGTAGGGATAGGGATAGGTCCCTTTAATCTTGGACTTGCAGCCCTTTTGGAGAAAACCCCGGAGTTGAATGCCGTCTTTTTTGAGAAAAAGCAGGAATTCAATTGGCATGAAGGGATGCTGTTGGAGGGGACAACTCTGCAGGTACCGTTCTTTGCTGATCTAGTCAGCATGGCAGATGTGACAAGTCGATATAGTTACCTGAATTATTTACAGCAGCATGACCGGCTTTATCATTTCTACTTCCTTGAAAAATTCTTGATTCCACGAAAAGAATATAACGACTATTGCCGCTGGACTGCCAATCAACTTGATAGCTGCTGTTTTGGAAAAGCGGTGGAGGCGGTGGAGTATATAGGGAATCAAGATGAAACCTTCTATCAAATCAGTGTAAGGGATGAACAAACACAAAAGATCGAAGTCTATTATAGCCGCCATGTAGTCATGGGAATTGGAAGTGCCCCGACTGTACCGTCTGCATTTAGTCCATATAAAGGAGAGAGCATCCTTCATTCGGCCGATTATTTACGGAACAAAGAAAATGTCCTGAAGAAAAAATCCATCACGGTTGTCGGATCTGGACAGAGTGCGGCCGAGGTTTTTGAAGATCTTCTGAATGAGCAGGAGAAGCATGGTTACCAGCTAAACTGGTATACAAGGTCCAAAGGGTTTTTCCCTATGGAATATTCAAAACTTGGGTTGGAGTACTTCACTCCGGATTACCTTGATTTCTTTTATCGGCTGCCACAGGAAAAGAAGGATGACATTTTACCAAAACAAGACCTCTTGTATAAAGGAATCAGCGCGACAACAATTGCGGCGATTTTTGACAAGATGTATGAAAAATCGATTGGAAATGCAGAGCTTTCCATTGAACTTAGGGCGATGACGGAAGTTGCATCCGTAGAGCCAACTGAAAATGGCTGGACATTGAAATGTTCACAATGGGTGGAAGAAAGTGAATTTGATGTGGATACAGAGGCTGTTGTTTTTGGAACGGGCTATAAATCGACCGTTCCGGCATTTCTTGACACCATGGAAGAGCTTTTAATCCGCGATGATTTAGGCCGTCTTGCAATTACGAAAGACTATCGGGTTGGAACGACCATCCCTACAGCGAATCATCTTTTTATTCAAAATGGCGAGGTACATACGCATGGCGTGGGGGCACCTGATCTAGGATTAGGGGCATTCCGAAATTCCATTATTATCAATCAATTGGCAGGTAAAGAGGTTTATCCATCCGAGCCAAAGGGTGCTTTTCAGTCATTCCGTGTAAAATCACCAGTCATGGCTTACTAATAGAAAGAAAGGGGAGCAATATATGCAGTTCATGAATGAAGTGGAACAGGCGGTTTCTGAAAAAAATTGGTCGATAGTAAACCAAAACCTGCTGGCCAAGATGATTTCTGAGTATATGTATGAAGATATGATCCATCCAGCAGTATTGAAAGAAAATGAAGCAGGAAACCTATATGAGTTAAAGATTAATGAGGGGAAATCTTATCAATTTTTGGCTTCGCCCCGTCTTTTTGACAGCTATGAAGTACAGGCTGAGTCGATCCAGGTCTGCGAAATGGAAGGTTTTACACAAGCCAATGATGCTATTCAATTCATTTTAGACATTCAGCCGTTAATTGGGATGACTGCAGAAACAACAGGACATTTAATTAAAGAATTCCATCATACGCTGCTTGCGGACCTTCAATTGCTATCCAAACCTGAACAAGACGCGGATGATTTAGTCGAGCTGGACTATGCGTTACTTGAAGGAGAAATGAGCGGTCACCCTTGGATCGCTTATAACAAGGGAAGAATCGGTTTCGGTTTTGATGATTACTTGAAGTTTGCTCCAGAAAACCAGAAGGAAGTTCAGTTATCATGGATTGCGGTCCATAAAACGAGGGGTGAGTTCAATTCCATCGAAACGTTGTCCTATAAGCAATTGATGGAGAATGAACTAGATGAGGAAACCCAAAAATCATTTGTAAAAAGATTGACAGAGAAAGGGCTGAAGGCAGAAAACTATTACTACCTCCCAGTCCATGAATGGCAGTGGAAGAATGTAATCATCCAGAATTTTACCGATGACTTGGCTAAAGGGCTGATTGTAGCTTTAGGAAATGGTCCTGATGAGTATCTGCCGCAACAATCCATCCGGACATTTGTTAATGTATCGAATAAGAATAAACACCACGTCAAGCTGCCAATGAGCATTTTAAATACGCTAGTCTACCGTGGATTACCAGCTGAACGCACAGTCATTGCGCCAAAAATCACAGAGTATATAAAGAACATTTATGAAAATGATTCATTCTTGAAAGAACAATGCAAAGTGGTGCTTCCTGGTGAAGTGGCCAGTTTAAATGTTGATCACCCGTATTATTCCAAGCTAGAGAATGTACCCTATCAATATTTAGAGATGCTGGGCGGTATTTGGAGAGAAAGCATTTACAGTTATATGGAAGAGGGCGAAAAGCCCATTACGCTTGCGTCCCTTTTACATGTGGACAGCAAAGGGAAACCATATGTGGAAAGCCTTATTGAAAAATCGGGATTGACTGCAGAAGCCTGGACAGCTCAATTATTCGACGTCATTCTATCACCATTATTACATTTTATCTATCAATATGGATTGGTATTCTCGCCGCATGGCCAAAATACCATTTTAGTCTTGAAGGATTACAAGCCTCACCGTTTGGCCATCAAGGATTTTGTAGATGATGTAAACGTCAGTGATCAGCCGCTTCCTGAATTAAGCAGCCTTCCTGATGATTTAAGGAAAGTACTAAGAAGTGAGACTCCCGAGGGGCTGGTTCAATTCATTTTCACGGGACTATTCATCTGTCATTTCCGATACTTGTCAACACTTCTGATGAAAAGGTCCCTTTTGGATGAGAATGCCTTTTGGGAATGTATCGCTCAAACAATCCATACACATCAGAAAAAATTCCCTATGCTACAGGATCGTTTCGATACATTCAATTTCTTTGCGCCAAAATTGACAAAACTATGCCTGAATAGAAATCGGATGCTTCAATATGGTTATAGCGATGGTGAAGACCGTCCGCATGCATCTGAGTTTGGGCATGTGAATAATGCACTTTTTGAAAAGTTACCTGCAAAAACGCTTTAAAGTTAAGCTTGCTCAGACTTTTGAGCCAGTTTCAGACAGTAGACAAACCCGAGGAAAATCGAGTTTGTCTACTGTTTTTTATAGCTTTTACAATTTGACCGTTGATTTCCGCTCCTGTTACTCGCTTTCCGCGAGCGGTCAGCCCTCGGCTTACGCCTACGGGGTCTCCCTAGACGCGCTTTTCCCGAAGGAGTCTCGTACACCCGTTCCAATCAATTTTGTTAAAAAGTTTATAGAGCGATAATAGCAAACAAAAAGATTGTGTTATCCTCTTTGGTTCAAACTCCCTAAAAATTATCTTTGGAATAGGACTTGCCGTTCATATAAATTGGTGATAAGCTATTGTGTAAACGGTTACATAGGAGTATTGAGGTGGATATATTGGCAACTATTCGGGATGTTGCAAAGGAAGCTGGGGTTTCTGTTGCTACGGTTTCTAGAGTGATGAATGGCAGTGGTTATGCACATGAGGACACAAAAAAGGTGGTCATGGCGGCTGTTGAAAAGTTAAACTATAAACCGAATGAAGTGGCAAGATCCCTCTACAAACGTAAATCCAAATTGATTGGTTTAATCTTGCCGGACATTACGAATCCCTTCTTTCCAGAAATGGCAAGAGGTGTCGAGGATTATCTGCAGCAATTTGGATATCGATTAATCTTTGGAAATAGCGATGAAAAGAGAGATAAAGAAATAGAATATATTGACACTTTTCTACAGAATAATGTAGTGGGCATGATTGCTTCCACTAGTGAAGAAGCAAATGAAAACTTCGATAACCTGGATATTCCAGTAGTCCTTCTCGACCGTACAGCAGAGAAATTACCAGCCGTTTATTCCGATCAAAAGACAGGCGGTAAGCTGGCAGCACGCGTATTGCTGGATAGAGGCAGTACGAATATTGTCCTCATTAGGGGGCCAGTCGAAATAAAGCCTGTATATGAACGATATAAGGCTGCATTGGAGGAATTGGAACAAGCGGAAGTGAACGTGCAAGTCATGGATTCAACTCTGACCCTTCAGGGCGGCCAAATTTGTGTGGGACAGCTGTTCGAGCAATATCCGGAAACGGATGGAATCATAGCTTGTAATGATATCGTTGCAGCTGCCGCACTTCAGGAGATTTTAAAACGGGGAATACGGATTCCGGAAGACATACAATTGATCGGCTATGATGATATCGCTTTTACATCGTTATTGCACCCACCATTATCGACAATAAGGCAGCCAGCCTATGAGATGGGGGCACAAGCGGCGGAAATGCTCATTAAAAGGATCAATCAGGAAAAATTGGAAGTAACGCACAAAAAGCTCCCTGTTTCTTTTGTGGAGAGACAAACAACGAGAAGGAAGGCGGAGAAGACATGATTAGAATTACAGTAGTGGGAAGTTCCTCAATGGACTTAGTGGTGACATCAGCAAAGCGGCCAATGGCCGGGGAAACGGTTTTAGGAGAGTCTTTTATAACGGTTCCTGGAGGGAAAGGAGCCAATCAGGCTGTGGCAGCGGCCCGTCTTGGTGCACAAGTATCGATGGTTGGATGTGTAGGTGATGATGTCTATGGAGAGATCATATTAGATAACCTGAAAAAAAATCATGTAAACACAGAGTATGTGGAACCGGTTACAGGTTCCGCTTCCGGGACAGCACACATCACCCTTTCAGAAGGTGATAACAGCATTATTGTCGTAAAAGGTGCAAATGATTTCATTACTCCTGAATATGTAAAAAAGGCGAAAAAGGTCATTCAGGAATCGGATATCGTGCTGGTTCAGCAGGAAATACCTGAAGAAACGGTGGAATATCTAGCTGAATTGTGCAACACGCTTCATAAGAAATTACTTTTGAACCCAGCTCCCGCCCGCAAGCTAAGCGATGCTGTCATTCAACAGGCATCCTTCCTTACACCGAATGAGCATGAATTCGAAATACTATTCAATGGGAGAGATCGAACGAAAGTCTTGACTGAGTATCCAAATAAATTATTCATTACAGAAGGAAAAAATGGTGTCCGATATTTTGACGGGCATAAAGAAAAGGTTGTTCCAAGCTTTGCAGTGGAAGCGGTGGACACAACAGGGGCAGGGGATACATTCAATGCTGCTTTTGCGGTGGGTGTTGCGGAAGGAAAAAGTTTTGACGAATGTTTGTTATTCGCGAACCGGGCAGCTTCCATTTCCGTGACGAAGTTAGGTGCTCAAGGTGGCATGCCGCAAAGGAAAGAAGTCGAAAGGGGCTTAGCATGAAACGTCAAGGAATCATCAATAGTTCAATAGCCAAGGTCCTAGCAGACCTTGGTCATACAGATTATATTGTCGTAGGTGATGCCGGGCTGCCGGTGCCAGTGGGAGTTTGCAAGATAGATTTGGCATTGACGACTGGAACACCATCATTTCAAGATGTCGTTCGAGCCGTTCACGAAGATATGGTTATTGAAAAAGTTATCGCTGCCACTGAAGTGAAGGATAAAAATCCAGAACAGCATCAATATATGGAGCAGCAATTCGGAGATGCGATTGAATATGTTTCGCATGAGGATTTTAAAACACTCCTTTTTTTGGGATCAATGGTTCATTTATTGGCATTAAATTAGTTTATGCCGATGTGGTGGGCTAACAATGTAAAAATCATATTAACCAGTTGAATAAGCAGAATATCAATCTAGCCCATGAAATCATGCTACATAATTTAACATTCGCTCCTATAAGGATACCTGTAAAATTATGTAATCACTCTTTTGCCAAAAATAAGACGGCCCATATTGGGACTGTCTCCTATTTTTAACTTATTATTAAAGTATGCCTTGAGTCAGCATAGCATCTGCTACTTTAAGGAATCCCGCAATATTGGCTCCGACAACTAAGTTGCCAGGTACACCATATGCTTCTGCTGCTTCTACACTGTTTTTATAAATATTTTTCATGATACCGTGTAGTTTCGTATCGACTTCTTCAAATGTCCAAGGCATTCTAGCACTGTTTTGGGCCATTTCAAGTGCAGAAACGGCAACACCACCTGCGTTGGCGGCTTTGGCTGGTCCGAATAGGATACCATTATTAAGGAATACGTCAATAGCCTCAAGAGTTGATGGCATGTTAGCACCTTCGCCGATTGCTTTCACGTTGTTTTTAACAAGCAATTTTGCTGCTTCTTCATCAATTTCATTTTGTGTTGCACAAGGAAGGGCGATATCGCATGGTACAGACCAAATTCCATAGCTTCCTTCATTGTACTCAGCTTCGGGATGAGCATCGACATACTCGCTCAAACGCTTTCTTTCTATTTCTTTTAAACGTTTAACGGTATCCAGGTTCAGACCATTTTTGTCATAAATATAGCCATTAGAGTCGCTACATGCAACAACTTTAGCACCCAGCTGTGTAGCTTTTTCAATGGCATAAATGGATACATTGCCAGATCCGGAAATAACAACTGTGCTGCCATTGAATTGTAAACCTTTGTCTTTTAGCATTTCTTCGACAAAGTAAACTGTTCCGTATCCAGTCGCTTCTGTACGGGCTAAGCTTCCGCCGTAACTTATGCCTTTACCAGTTAAAATACCTGCATGGTAGCTGCCTTGAATCTTTTTATACTGACCGAATAGATAACCGATTTCTCTAGCCCCTACCCCGATATCCCCTGCCGGTACGTCTGTATCCGGACCGATATAGCGAGCCAGTTCTGACATGAAGCTTTGGCAAAAACGCATGATTTCAGCGTCTGATTTTCCTTTTGGATCGAAGTCAGATCCGCCTTTTCCACCGCCAATTGGCTGTCCTGTAAGAGAATTTTTAAAGATTTGCTCGAAACCGAGGAACTTGATAATACTGGAGTTTACTGTCGGGTGAAAACGTAGACCGCCTTTAAATGGCCCAATGGCACTGTTGAATTGCACGCGGAATCCACGGTTGACTTGTACATTTCCTAAGTCATCAACCCAAGAGACACGAAAGGTAATCATTCTTTCTGGCTCAACGAGTCTTTCTAAAATCCCACTTTTCATATAAATAGGGTGTTTTGAAAATACTGGCACTAATGAAAGGAATATTTCTTTTACGGCTTGATGGAATTCATTCTCGTGAGGATTACGCTCCTTTACCTGTGCGTATACTTGACTTACAAACTCTTTGGCGACCTGTATTTCCTCTTGCTCAACTTCATGTGACGTTGTCATTACCTTTTCTCCCCTTTTTTGGTAGCATGAAAATATATTTGAATATATATATACGTTTTTATGTGATACTTTAATGATATAATTCAAATTTGAAAGAAACAATCTGAATATTAGATAAATAACATGCCGTTTTGATATGAAAGAAGGAGCTTACATTGGAATTAAGACAAATCGAATATTTCATTGAAGTCGCAAAGCGTGAACATATGACGGAAGCAGCAGTGGCTTTGCATGTTGCCCAGTCTGCAGTAAGTCGTCAAATTTATAATTTAGAAGAGGAATTAGGTGTGCCTTTATTTATCCGCGAAGGCCGGAAGATTAAGCTGACACCTATAGGACATACATTTTTAGCGAATATGGAACAAGCTATGGATATAATTGATCGTTCAAAGCGTGAGCTTGCTGAGAGCTTAAATCCGGAAAAAGGGACAATTCGTATTGGCTTTCCAAGTAGTTTAGCTTCTTATATATTGCCAAAGGTTATTTCTGATTTCAGAGAGATTTACCCGCTAGCGAAGTTCACTTTGAAACAAGGCTCATATCGCTACCTGATCGATTCTGTTATAAAAGGAAATATTAACATGGCCTTAATTGGACCTCTACCGGCGAACGAAAAGAAAATTCACGGAGAAACTCTATTTATTGAGAACTTGGTCGCTCTTTTGTCAGAAAGTCATCCTTTGGCCTTGAAGAAGTCATTAAACTTAAATGAACTTCAAGGAAATCCGTTCATCGTATATCCTAAGGGGTATGTTTTACGTGATATTGTTATGAAGGCATGTAAACTGCACGGTTTCGAGCCAGAAGTTGCATTTGAAGGAAAAGATACTGATGCTATTAAAGGTCTAGTGGCAGCAGGACTTGGCGTAACCTTAATACCAGAAATCTCACTGATTGACAGCTTACCTCGTTTTACAGTTAGACTGCCGTTGGATGAACCATCCGTAACTAGGGCTGTAGGTGTTATTATTCCAACTGAAAGGGAGTTAATGCCAACGGAGAAACTATTTTATCGATTCCTGAGAGACACTTTTGCAACTTTGGAAGGTTTTCAATAGAAGAGAATTTAAAAGCTGGGGATTCTTTATGAAAGATCTCATTTATACCATAGTATAGAGGCGAATCCAATTTAAATGGATTCTCTTTTTTTTATAAAAAGAGGAATAATTTGTAGTTGTAAATGCTAAAAACCTATATTGGAATAATGTATTAGCTATTCCGGCTTAAAACCAGAATTTTAGAGTGTTTTAGTAATAAAAGGATTAATTTATATTAAAATAATACAATATTGGACCTAACTGTATGAAAATGTGATATATACCCCCTTTTGTAAGCGTTATTATTTTATTAGAATAAAAACACTTCTTACATTATCAGAAAATTCATGTTATTATACGAACAGACATTATAGGTAGCGGCGAAATAGATGAGTATTTAATAATATGAATTACTTCATATTATTATTCTCTTATTATGTTAGTGGGATTAATTTTGTGGAATTGTTTGAGCCTTGCTTGTGAACTTAGTAACAAGACACTAAAGTAAAAAAACTGGTGTACCCTTCCAAATAATAGGTTTTTTGTTAAGTTGAATATTCTGATAATTTATAAGGAGTGGAGATAAAGTGAGCAGGAAAGAATACATCAGCGATCGAATGTACAAGGCTTCAACAGGGATAGCCAACGCAGTTTTGGTAACATTAGGAATCGGGTTATTGTTTGAATCGATAGGGGGATATTTAGATTGGGAGGTCCTCCTGGCAATAGGGGGTGCCGCAAAGGTCTTGCTAGCCCCAGCTTTAGGAGCAGGTATCGCCTATCAGCTTGGAGGTAATTCATTAATTATCTTTAGCGCCATGGCCTCAAGTGCAGTTGGCGGTGCTGCCATCAACAGAACTGCTGAGGGTGCCTTCACGATTGTTACGGGTCAGCCACTAAGTGCCGTTCTGGCAGCCTTAATTGCAACTTATGTAGGTAAGCGCCTAATAGGCAAAACAAAGTTGGATATCATGGCCATCCCATTGGCTGCTGTTCTTGTCGGTGGGGTTTCTGGATATGGTCTAGCACTTGTTACGACACCGTTCCTGACATGGTTAAGCAGTCAAATTACAGCTCAGGTTGAAGGTTCTCCATTAATTGGTTCCATGGTCATTGCATTGGTATGGAGCATTTTATTGATGACACCGGCTTCTTCCGCTGCTCTTGCTATTGCCCTACAGTTAGATCCTGTTTCAAGCGCGGCTGCTTTAATCGGATGTACCGTTCAATTTGTTGGATTCACTGTCATGTCTTATAAAGATAATGATATGGGTGGATTCCTTGCACAGATGGTGGTTACGCCGAAAGTTCAATTTCCTAACTTAATCAAAAAACCATTATATGTCGTCCCGCCATTTGTAGCGGCAATCATTTGTGCTCCTATCGCTACGTTGGCATTCGATTTCCAAGTACCGTATGAGCTTGGGGGGATGGGCTTAAGTTCATTGATTGCCCCGATTGCTATCATTACGGGTCAAGGGTTGTACACGTTCCTGGTTTATGTGGCAGTGGGCATGGTCTTGCCAGCTGTGATCACCCTTGCCTTACATCGAGTATTGAAGATGATGGGTAAAGTAAAACCGGGAGATCTTCATTTAGAAGTATCATAATCAAAGATTTTGGAGAAACGAGCCTTGTGACGGAACCAGGCTCGTTTTTATTTATAAAGGGATTAGGGTAAAATGGGGAAGAAAGCAATTGCAAAGATGGGATGATATATATGGGAAAAGAAATAGATATAAAAGTGAAAGCTAAGTTCGTAAGTAAAATCGGCAAGGGCTTTCCCTTGATTGTTAAAGAGTCGATAGCCAACCATAATGACCTTCAGGAAGAGGGATCTTTAGTGCGTTTGGTGGATGAGAATAACCGTTTTCTAGCAAAAGGTTATTATGGTAAACAAAACAAAGGCTATGGCTGGGTATTGACCCGAAGAGAAAATGAAAAAATTGATCAAACCTTTTTTAATGGCAAAATCCGAGCGGCATATGAATTCCGAAAGTCTTTTTTTGAAGATACGGAGACTACAGCGTTCCGCTTGTTTAATGGGGAAGGTGATGGAATTGGCGGTTTAATCATCGATCATTATGATGGTCATTATGTCATTAGCTGGTACAGCAAAGGGATTTATTCATTTAAAGACTATATCATTAAGGCACTGCAGAATACGGTCGAGGTAAAGTCGCTTTATCAGAAGAAACGATTTGATACGAAGGGGCAATATGTAGAAGAAGACGACTTTGTCATGGGTGAACAGCCGGCATTTCCGCTTCTTGTAAAGGAGAATGGAGTTCATTTCGCTGTCTATCTGAATGATGGGGCAATGGTCGGTGTCTTCCTTGATCAACGCGATGTCAGAAGGAAAATCCGGGATGAATACGCAAAAGGGAAAACTGTGTTGAATATGTTCTCCTACACTGGGGCATTTTCCGTGTTTGCCGCTTTAGGCGGTGCCGTTAAAACAACTAGTGTCGACCTGGCGAATCGCAGTTTACCAAAGACGATCGAGCAGTTCAGTGTGAATGGAATAGATCCTGAAGCTCAAAATATCGTGGTGATGGACGTATTTAAGTATTTTAAATATGCAGTGAAGAAGGCTTTGAAATTTGAAATGGTCATCCTCGATCCACCCAGCTTTGCCAAGTCAAAGAAGTTTACTTTCAGCGCCGGAAAAGACTATACGAATCTATTGAAGGATACCATTTCCATTACGGAAGACAATGGCATCATTATCGCATCAACTAATTGCAGTACGTTTGACATGAAGAAATTCAAGAGCTTCATTGATGCTGCCTTCAGGGAGATGAATGGGAAATATGAGCTCATGGAAGAATTCTCATTGCCGGCTGATTTTAAAACAAGTACGGAATATAAGGAAGGAAATTATTTAAAAGTAGTCTTCATTAAAAAAATTAAAGGATAAGGAAAGGCGTCCACAGTTCCATTAGAGCTGTGAATGCCTTTTTTTCATGAGAATGTTTCATGTGGAACGAACGGATATTCGGATTCACTGGATAGGCAGCCCTTTCGATAAATGGAAAGAAGGCTTCATACGAATGCTGTAAGCCATGAAAAACTGAGCTGCATAGTAGGTGAGCATGATCAACGGACCAGAAAAGGCAACATCATCGATAAATTTGTTCCAAGATAAAATGGAGTCCGAGATCACGAACAGGACCCCGCCGATGATTGCCGCGGCATTTCCGGTCATAAATGCCGCCCAGCACATGAGGGAGATGACCGTTACATAACAGATTACAGGGATGATGAGGCTATTTTCACCTTTTTCAATTAAAGAAAGTACAATTTCACGACCAATCCAAGTGGAGTAAACACAAATTGGGAAAATCGTCGCGAATCGAAGCCATGAAAAGCTCCATAGTTTAAAGAAAGCGGAAATATAGAAAAGGTGGCCGATCAAGAAGGCGGAAAGCCCGATGACGAACCAGATTAACAATCCATCTCCAAGCATGCAACAGAATAAACCAAGAAGTATTAAGGATTTGTATCGATCCTGCCTTCGCCCTGTTGCGCCGGCATAGAGTAAAATCAATAACATGGGAACGATCTTGAAGATGATTTTTATGGATAAAGGCTCTTCCGGTATCAAGTAAATATATAATAATCCCGTGAAAAGGATGGCAGCAGGTAAGCATTTCATTAACATTTAATTCCCTCCTTCAATCTTTAATTCTATGTGAGGGTAAGGAACCCCTTGTCATTTAAAAAAGGTTTGAAGGAAATTCGTGAAAATGAAAAAACTGACTCCTGGTTAACCAGGAGTCAGTTCTTATATCTTAAAATCATACCGCCGAATTTTCTTTAATGAATGCTCGTTTCAACCAGTTTTTCCCTTCAACAAGCCGCGTGACAAGCATGGCACAAACCGTGTTTCCTGTTGAGTTAAGCAGTGTAGCAGGAGCATCGATAATCGTGGATATAACCGCAATGATCGGCAGAACTTCAACAGGAAAGCCGAATACACTAAGAATCAGCATTTCCCCAATCATGCCGCCCCCAGGAATGGCGCCCATGACGGCTCCAACCAAAAAGGCAACAGCAAGTATACTTAAAATGCTTGAAATGCTTGTCATATCCTTTCCAAATAAGCTGAATAGGAAAACGATTTTCAATACCCCTCCGAATACAGAACCATCTTTATGAGTGTTGGCTCCGAGTGGGATGACAGTCTCCGCTATATCCCTTGGCACGCCCATTTTCTTGACCGATTCCAGATTGACTGGAATGGACGCGGCACTGGAACAAGTTGCGATGGCTGTAATGGAAGGTGCCAGGGCATTTTTCCAAAATAGGTTAACTCCATCTTTCCCACCTGCGATAAAGGCATACAAAGTGAAGAAGCCAAAATAATAAATCAAAGCTAAAACTAGATAAAGAATGAAAGTGCGAGCATAGCCTTCTAAAATCTGCGGCCCAAGCTGCCCGATGATCGCAGCAAAATAAGCACCAAGTCCAATTGGAGCATAGTACATGACGATTTTAACGACTTTCATCATGACAGCTGTACCCGCTGTCAAAAACTCAGTAATCGGTCTTGCCTTCTCACCGACCAATGCAGTGGAAAGTCCGATTAATACTGAGAAAACGATAAGCTGAAGCATATTGCTTCTGGATAACAGTTCTGGGAAATCAGATACGGTTACTGTGTTGACCAGTTGACTGAAGAAAGAAACTTTCTCGATGTGCTCTTCAGAGGAACTGTTTTCCATCAGTTCTTTAATGGCTGTCGTATCTGTGCCTTCCAAGGGATTGATGATGGTTGTCCCAATAAACCCAATGACGGCAGCTAAAGCGGCAGTTGTCAGGAAGACGACAACGATACTGCCCATGATTTTCCCGAGACGCTTCATTCCGCTCATATTGGCAATCGCTGAAGCAATGCTGAAAAATACCAATGGCACGATGATCGTAAACATAAGATTTAGAAATAAGTCCCCTAGCGGCTGTATGACCGAGGTTTTCTCACCGAAAACGACGCCCGCTATCCCACCGATAATAATGGCAGTGAGCAGTATTAAGGAGGATCGATAGTTTTTGATAAAACTCTTCATAAAAATTCCGTCCTTTCAGGATGAAGATACAATAAAAATATACTTCATTATCAACTCTAAGATGATGTTTGACAATATATTTTTATAGGAAGGAATGTTAAAAGATGAAACGCAATAAATAATAGGGAATGGATTTGAAAATATCGTGAAGGAGGGATGGAATGGCATTTATTGAGGTGGAAGAAGGCGTTCGGTTGTTTTATGAAGAAAAGGGCCAGGGGAGACCAATTATTTTTATCCATGGTGTGTGGATGAGCAGCCGGTTCTTTAGAAGGCAAGTTCCGTACTTTTCAGAAAAGTATAGAACGATCTTACTTGATTTAAGAAGCCATGGCCAGTCAAATCATGTTCATTACGGGAATACAGTCTCCGCTTATGCAAAAGATCTTCATGCGTTCATTGGTAAACTGGGATTACAGGATGTCATACTCGTAGGCTGGTCCATGGGGGCTTTTGTCGTCTGGGATTATCTCAAGCAATTCGGTGAGGGAAATATTCATTCAACTGTGATTGTCGATGAATTGGCCTCTGATTTTAAGTGGCCCGACTTTAATATTGGCGCATTTGATATGGACACGTTGATTGCCTTCATGACTGAAATTCAAACGAACCGTTCCCCATTTTTACAAAGCTTCCTTGCCTCCATGTTTAAAAATGAATTATCTGTAGCGGATGCAAGCTGGATGCTCGGGGAAGTGACCAAAATGCCAGAATCCATTGCCAGTGCCATTCTATTTGATCAATCGATTGTCGACTATCGTGAATTCTTGCCAAAAATCAATGTTCCCACACTTCTCTGTTTTGGAAGGCTTGAAAAAGTCATCCCGGTAGCTGCAGGGGAACATTTGCATAAAAACATTCCGAATTCCGAACTAGTAATCTTTGAAGATAGTTGCCATTGTCCATTCATTGAAGAAAGCGACTTGTTTAATGAAACCGTAGATGGCTTTATACAAAAAGGAGTGTAAAGGTACAGGATATATTGGATGATGACAGTATATTATAAAGGGATGCAGGCCTCGTGCCTGCATTCATTTTTCATTATAAATACTTCACTTACTATTGTATTTTTCTATTAACCAAGCGGTTTCAGCAAGAAATAAAGGGAATAATGGTACTAAGGTTGTATGTACCGCAATTAGATGGTGTTGATAAATTAAATAGGTATATTTTTATATCCTTTTCAGAGGAATTGGGCTATTATGAGGTGGATTTAAACTGGTAAGATCGTTTATCTGTTATTACGCAGAAAGTGATGGAGAGGATAAAATGGAAGATCAGTTACCGTACAATGAAATTATAGATGTATGTTTACTAGCGGGAAAAATCATGCTTCAGAACGGAGCGGAAACATCAAGGGTGGAAGATACGATGGTTAGAATTGCTGCAGCGTATGGATGCGGTGACTCCCACAGTTTTTCAACCCCCACAGGAATTATTTTTTCGCTGGATGGAATGTACCCAGCCTCCAAATTAATTCGAGTTTCCCAACGATCTACAGATTTACATAAGGTAACGCTTGTTAACAGTATATCCCGAAGCATTTCCAGCAAGGAAATGTCACCAGAGGAAGCCTATTTACGGTTAAAGGAAATCGAAAAGGCTGGGATGGGGTATCCCATGTGGGGTCAGGTTTTTGCTGCATTTATAGCGAGCGGCTGTTTTTTAATCATGTTCCAAGGACAGTGGAATGATTTCATCTGGTCCTGTATAGCTGGAGGAATGGGGTTCTCTTGCCTGCTTTATTTGCACTGGTTACTGGAAGTTCGTTTTTTTGCTGAATTTATAGCTTCTTTAGTTGTAGGTTTAGTGGCTATGTTCTTTGTCCATATTGGGGTTGGAAGTCATTTGGACACGATAATCATTGGAGCGGTGATGCCGCTTGTGCCAGGGCTGTTAATTACTAATGCAGCCAGGGATTTAATTGCAGGGCATTTAGTTTCGGGTCTATCCAAGGGTGCGGATGCAGGTTTGACTGCATTAGCCATTGGGGCAGGAATATCGGCTGCGTTTGTTTTCTTATGATTTTAGAGGGGGAAGAATGATGTTTGCACAGCTTATTACAAGTTTCATTGCCTCAGCCGCCTTTGGAGTGATCTTCAATGTACCGAAAAATTCATTGTTTCAATGTGGTTGCGTAGGGATGTTAGGGTGGGTCTTATACTTCTTTTTGGTTAAAAATGAGATAAACAGCATCATGGCAACATTAGCGGCTGCATTTATCGTTGCGGTTATCAGCCAGTATTTTGCTAAAAGGTATAAAACCCCGATCACGATTTTTAATGTATCGGGAATCATCCCCCTCGTGCCAGGAGGCTTGTCATATGATGCGATGAAGCATTTTGTCGTAAATGATTTTAATGTCGCCGTTCAATTGGCCGCCAAGGCTTTCATGCTGGCTGGTGCGATAGCAATGGGGCTGATCTTTGCAGAAGTCATGAACCAGCTAGTAACGAAATACAATAGAAGGAAGATAAGATTGAGAAGTTAGATGAATTGTAAAGGAATCCACTTTTATTTTCCTTACTGATTTTGAAAATTTTCAACCTAAATAAAAGAGAAAGGAGAATAGGTGAATGCACATAACCCTGTCAAGTAGACAATAAAAAAAGAGTATTTCAAGCTGCGGCCTTTTCTCGATATTCAATCGGGG
>NZ_JAWRYN010000356.1:0-300 GCF_046534585.1 Peribacillus sp. SIMBA_075
CTTCGACTCATGGCTCGTGCTACTATTTTGAACGCTGCCATGGAGGGAATCAGCCTTCAGGATTTGCGCGTACGACTGGACCAGTTAATTATGACTGGGGAGAATTACAGTGATCATTTTTCTCCAGCATTTTTTGAAAGAATTATTTTGTAACCCTCGTAGAGGAAACAGATCAGGAGGAAGAACATGAGTGTTTTGATTGTGGAAAATTTGTCCCATGGATTTGGGGACCGTATTTTGTTTAAAGATGTATCATTCCGCTTGCAACCAGGTGATCGCGTAGGTCTTGTCGGAGCAAAT
>NZ_JAWRYN010000357.1:0-300 GCF_046534585.1 Peribacillus sp. SIMBA_075
CCGATGAACGAGAACGGACCCGACATCGAGGCGGTCGCCTCTCTGCTGGCAGCGGACGACAGCATCAAGGGCATGTGGTGCGTGCCCGTGTACTCGAACCCGACCGGCGCCGTCTACAGCGAGGAGGTCGTCCCGCGGGTGCGCGACCTGCTCGCGTGACCGGGGCGGCCTCCGCAGCACATCATCCCTCAGCCGTGCGCTCCAGGATGAGGAACCGCGCCCCGTAGGCGGGGACGCTGAGCGGGAAGCTGCTCAGGTCGTCCACCGTCCCGACCTCGCTGCCGTCGGCGGCGTCCGTCA
>NZ_JAWRYN010000358.1:0-299 GCF_046534585.1 Peribacillus sp. SIMBA_075
GATGACAAGTTTCTACGAAAATCTACGTTTCAGTAAGGAGAGTTTTTTGCCCGGTTCTTCAGCGTAATACTTCATATAATCGCACATTAGGATGTTAATCAATTTATCAGCGGTATATCCATGTAGTGGGAATGAATGAGCCATATCGGAAAAGAATACTTCAATCCGGCGCAATGTCTTCCTATCAATTTTCACATCTATCGTTCCATAACGTTCATCGTTTTCATTAAATTCTAATTCGTAATCTGTATAATGCTTCTTACTCTCTAGGATTTGATATAACTGTTCCATACTGTTCT
>NZ_JAWRYN010000359.1:0-299 GCF_046534585.1 Peribacillus sp. SIMBA_075
GATCCTGAGATTCAGTCCGCTTCGCGCTGGAACACCACGGTCAGCGGCGTGGCGGGGTCGTGCACCAGCAGGTGCCGTCCCCGCAGGCAATAGGCGTGGGTGCCGGGGGCGCCATTGATGGCCAGGTGGTAGCAACCGTCCTGTTCGTCGAGGATGCGGTAGTTGCGCGCGATCGCATCGGGCATTCCCGCGACCCGGGCGACGATCGCCTGCTCGGTGATCTCGATCCGCCCGCCGGCATAGACGCTGCGGATCTGCGGCGCCGACTGCGCGGGAATCCCGTCGCGCCGCGCCTGTTC
>NZ_JAWRYN010000360.1:0-299 GCF_046534585.1 Peribacillus sp. SIMBA_075
AGAAGAAGCCTGGGAGCAGCAGCAAAATACCACCAATCAAAACCAAAACCCCATCAATCAAGGTCTCGGTAGGCATCTGACCGCGAGCCAGCTGAAACTGGACCATTCGAAAGACCTGTACCCCTTGCTGCTTCGCCATCCATGCCCCGAACAGCCCCGTCAAAATGACCAGGAAGACCGTATTCCAGCCGCCAATCATTGACCCGACTGTAATTAACCCCCACAGCTCTAGCCCAAAAACGACAACAAAAAGGACAACGAGGATACGCAGCATCCTATTCCTCCCCTTTATGCATGGT
>NZ_JAWRYN010000361.1:0-299 GCF_046534585.1 Peribacillus sp. SIMBA_075
TGCGTGAGCATTAGCTTCCCAAACGATACCAATTGTATCGGTTGTATTCCAATAAGGACGTTTAGTCCACATTTGGTTTGAGAAAACTTTATAAACATAATCTGATCCTTTTGTTCCTTCATAAATAGCAAATAAATTAAATGTTAGTTCATCATTTATTACTGCTGATGGTGGATTCATACGTTGGATTTTACTGTCATTTTTAGAGGACTGATTTAAAAGTTTGTTTGCATCTTGTTGTTTAATATTTTGGATTTTTTCTTTGTTGTCATTGTTTATTATGTAGTTTTGTCCATCTA
>NZ_JAWRYN010000362.1:0-299 GCF_046534585.1 Peribacillus sp. SIMBA_075
CTATTCTCCATTACGATCGCACCCATGCCAAAATACAAGCTAAACAAAGTAAGCTTATAATCGTTACTGTATCGCTTGTTTTCCAGCGTAGTTGCCTAAATTTAGTACGTCCTTCGCCATTTTGATACCCACGTGCTTCCATAGCAATTGCTAAGTCCTCAGCACGCTTAAAAGCACTGATAAATAGAGGAACGAGTAGTGAGATAATAGCTTTCATCCTATCTTTTATAGGTCCCCCGGCGAAATCAATGCCCCGTGACGCTTGTGCTTTCATAATTTTACTCGTTTCATCCATTAAT
>NZ_JAWRYN010000363.1:0-298 GCF_046534585.1 Peribacillus sp. SIMBA_075
CTATGCTGGCACTTTCCGTTCCGCTTTTTCGCATATTGAGAGAACCAGAGCTTACATTTACATATTTCGTCGTCGTTCTTTCAGGTATGGTTGGATTGGGAGCCGTTCCTGGCCTCGTTGTTGAAAGATAGTCAGTACTGACATACCCATCTATTCCATTGGCCTTGATCTTCGCCCAGCCTTTGGATTCCGAATACACCGTCACCTGTGTGCCCCTTGTCAGCTTCGCGACTATGCTGGCACTTTCCGTTCCGCTTTTTCGCATATTGAGAGAACCAGAGCTTACATTTACATATTT
>NZ_JAWRYN010000059.1:0-22819 GCF_046534585.1 Peribacillus sp. SIMBA_075
TGCTATAATTTTATTAGCAGTAGAAGGACCTGTACGGACATTCAGGTTAGCCGTTGCTGTATAGGTTACAGTTGCTGCATTGGCTACACTTGGTTTTGAAGGGCTAAAACCGATTAAACCTGCACATAAAATAATGAAAGCAAAACCGGTAGCTAGCAATCTTTTGTTTAACGTTACTTTATTTAGTTTTGTCATTTAGAACACCTCAGCTTTAACGAATGTAGTTTTCTATTCATGGAATTAATCTTAAAATACCAGATAAATATATTCTATTACGGTAATAAGATTGGTGGATATAAAATTATCGCAAAGATTATCAATACCCACTGTATAAACAGAATAGGTTTATTTCTGTCATCCCAAAATTCGTTTCCCAAAAAAGAACGCATTATTTTATCTCCTCAATCTAAATCAAAGTCTACTCGTATTATAAACTGTAATGAACTATCCTGCCCTTCTTATTTATAAGTTCAGACAAAAAATATTTCTGGTTGACCATTTTTCATATCAATATATGATAACGGTAGCCGGGGTAGAACGTACCTGCCCGTGGGGCTTAAGATCCCGTCAACTAAACAGTTGCCCCTACTTGCTTAAACATGATTTGGCTGGTTGGGACCAAGATCTCGTATAATTTCAAGCAGTTCTTGATCAGGTTTCCCCTGAGTATCATGGGGTTTTTGGGGACTTATATTCAGTTGTCTCTATACTAACCTTATTAGAATATCCTACATAAAGATGTTTTGATATGATGAAGAAGCTTTAGGTAATAAAATCGATGAATTATGTACAAGTCGTTCAAGAAAGTGGGCAAATACAAAGGCAAAGAAACTTATAGCTGCAGCAGCTAAATCAGACAACACTGTATCAAAGTTGGATGAAGAGATAGGTGCGCAAAAGAAATTGAAGAATATAAGATAATCCGATCAATCCCTGGTATCGGTGAAAAAATGGCAGAAACGACAATTTCTGAAATTGGTGAGATTGATCGGTTTAATCACCCTAAAAAACTCGTAGCATTTGCAGGAATTGATCCTAGTATCTTTGAATCTGGTAGATTCAAGGGATCCGTAAACAAAATAATCAAAATCGGTTCGAGTAGATTACGGCATGCCCTATATATGGCTGTTCGATGTGCCATTCGTGATTGTAGAAAAAAGAAAACACTGATGAAGTCATCCCTCGTAATAAGAGATTACGTGAGTTCTATGATAAGAAGGGGAAAGAAAGAAAGCCCTATAAAGTAGCTGTTATAGCATGTGCTAATAAGCTTCTACATTGGCTTTATGCACCATTACAAAACAACTGAACTTTCCAAAATATGGCCTAGTTTGAAAGTGTAACCGAATATAATAAAACTCTCCAACCACTGTTCATAGGGAGGTTATTTGGTATCATATTTTAGTATAGCATGTAATATTTTTAGTTTTTATTAGCTAGTTTTGTTGCATAAGAAAAGGAGCTGCTGATCAGCTCCTGGTATTGAAGTAATGCACCTGATAGTTATTTATTCAAAATATCATTTCTTAGTGAAGCAACTTTAGTTAAAGCTGTATCTATGTCAGCTTCATTCACTCCAAAGTGAGCAAGTGCATCGTTAAGATGTTTTACAATAGCATTAAAATGGGCTGGTTGCAGATTCATTCCCTGGTGAGCTTTTGCCATTGATTGTCCAGAATATTGTTTTGGACCACCTAATGCAAAACTAATAAATTTTGTCTGATGACTGCGTTGTTTTTCCATATCCGTTTTTTCAAAAAAATGATTAACTGTATCATCCTTAAGCACCAACTCGTAAAAATAGTCCACAACTTTTGCTATCGCTTCTTCTCCACCAATTTTTTCATAAAGTGTTTGATCCATATATACACTCCTACTTTGTAATTAATATAAGTATTTTCTGCAGAAAATTCATTTTTATTCCATATACTTTTGTAAGTAATATTAGGATGTCGATAGAAAATCCAATTGCTAGTGAAAACAAACTGTTAAAACCCCAAACAATTCCATGCGTTTTCGCCTTACCCAAATGGGTAGTGTATTATAGAAGCATGAGTATGATAAACGTCTCTCTATAGGAGGAATGTTCATGAATCCGGTCATTTTATTTGATGGTGAATGCAACTTTTGTGATTCGAGTGTCCAGTTCATTATAAAGCGGGATCCGCAGGGGCTTTTTTATTACGCTTCGCTTCAAAGTGAGGCGGGTCAAGAGCTGCTGAAGAAATACGATGCTCCCGCAGATATAGATAGCATGGTTCTGATCGAAAAGGACAAGGCCTACTATAAATCGTCTGCAGCCTTGAGGATTTGCCGCCGCTTAAAAGGGGCATGGAAATTGCTTTACGGTTTCATCATCGTTCCAAGCTTCATCCGGAACATCGTTTATGACTTCATTGCCAAGAACCGTTACAAATGGTTCGGAAAGAAAGAAGAGAGCTGCATGCTGCCATCGCCAAGTGTTCGAAAGCGCTTTTTATAAAAGGCTCTTTTCGTAAAGATTGTTGTTTTTAAAACGAAACTTTTAAGGTTGATTGGAGCGGAAGTGCGAGACTCCTGCTCGAGCCGCGGGACAGGTGGACCCCACAGGCGTTTACGCCGAGGAGGCTCACCGCCCGCACCAAGGAAAGCGAGCTCTGGAGGGGAAATCAACCACAACTCACTACCTGGTAAATAGCAAGTATGTGAAAACAGCCTTATAAAAAGAACCAAAGCATGTTGTTATACTTCATTAATAAGGAAATAGAACTTCACTATAATTGTGGTTGTAGCCTTGAAATAAAGTTTGATCAAATTAATACAAGAAACCTTGATAAATGAATAAAAAAAATAGAAAGGGCATGTTTTGATTGATCAAAACATGCCCTTATACTATTTAATTGGATTATTCTTTTATAAAAAGGATTGATCATTCTTGGTTATTAAGAATGCTGGCAAATCTTACTGAACACCATTAGTTAATCGACCAATGTTCTCGACTTCAACAACGACCTCATCCCCCGATTTAATCGGGCAGCTGCCAGATGGTGAACCCGTAGCCAAAATGTCACCTGGCTCCAGCGTCATCACCTGCGAAAGCCAGCTGATTAAAAACGGAATGCTTAGAGACATTTGATTGGTATTCCCGTCTTGGACAACGCGGCCGTTTAATGTGGTCACAATTCTCAAATTTGTAGGATCTACCCCGGTAACGATGCACGGCCCCAAAGGTCCGAATGTATCAAATCCTTTGCCCCGCGTAAACTGTGGATCTTTTTTTGTAAGATCTCTTGCTGTGACGTCATTAAATATCGTGCAACCGAACACATAATCAAGCGCATCTTCTTCTTTGATGTTTTTTCCGCGCTTTCCTATGATCAGGGCCACTTCCCCTTCAAGTTCCACTTGGTTGGATAGATCGTTTGGAGGAAGGATGATTTTCTCATTGTCTGCAATAAGCGAAGATAATGGCTTTAGGAATAGAAATGGTTCTACAAGGTTTGCCTCTCCCCCTGTTTCCTTTGCATGACCTGCATATGTCCAGCCGAAATTAACCACTTTCGAAGGTTTTACAGGTTCCAGAATTTTTACGTCACTATATTTCAGCTCTACCCCGTCATACTTTATTTCCTTGTTGACAAGTTCAGCAAAGCTGCTAGACAGTTGTAATATCATCTCATCCTCAACAATACCGTAGTGTATGTTTCCTTGTTGATTCTGATAGCGAACTATTTTTTGCGTTTTTTGTAGCACATGCATTATGAATAAACTCCTTTGATGTAAGGTATACTGACCTCAGATAATATAAAATTCGGGTCTCCATAATCGGAAATGAAGACTTCCAACTCCATTATAACCGAAAAGCACAATAAAACTGAAGTTTAGCGCCCAAATACAATTAAAGTCCCCTTTAGTTAAGGAAGAAATATCAAATAAAAAACAAGAACTGTATGGATTAAACAGTCTTTTTTTATCTTTTCCCATTTATGTCGCAGTATGTGTCACATGTGATATATATAGCCCAGTTTTTCTATTAAACCATCCTGCCCCGATTGTTGCATAAAGAAAAGGAGCTGCTGATCAGCTCCTGAAGTAACGCGCCTGTTAGCTCATGAAGAGGATATATTTTTTATCGCGAGATTAGATATTTTTCTTTGTATATTTGACTTAATTCACTCCATACATCAAATTTATTACCATCTAAATCATAAAAAACAAAGTTTCTCCCCGTGTGACCTCTGTTTTCAATTCCTCCAACTGTTATTTCTTAAGCGTTTAACCCATTAACTTCAAATGTCATAGAAAAGTGTTCTTCACCGTAAATATCATAAAAATTGGAGCTTTGGTTTTCTTTAGATGTAACAAGAAAAAAACTTTGGTTTGCAAAATTAAGAATTGCTTTGTCTGCATCTTTATAACTTAACTCTGCACCCAATTTACCTACATACCAACCCGAAGCAAGTTCTATATCAGTAACTGGTATAGAAGTGGTACCTACCCTTAATACTTATGATCTCTGTCCTTTGAAACTCAATTATTCACCAAGCACACTTTGCAATGTGCTGTGATGGGCATTTCCATGGGACAATGGTTGAATAACATAAGAAACCGAGGGAATGGTTCATTCCCCCGGTCATTTATTAGTTCTACTTGATTTTTCATTCTATATTAACGGCGGCTTTTTTCCCCGCCCTTGCGTCCTGCTTCTTCCCGGCTCATTTTTCCATTACTGGAACCGTCAGAGCTGCCGTCGCCATCTCGTTGATTGGCACGTGCCTCTCCGCCTTTTTCACCGATTTCCTGATAGAACTCCTTGCCATGACTGTCGGATGTCGCTTCTCCGCCTTTTTGGCCAATCTCTTGATAGAATTCCTTATCATGATTTTCGGAAGTCGCTTCTCCACCTTTTTGGCCAATCTCTTGATAGAATTCCTTATCATGATTTTCGGATGTCGCTTCTCCGCCTTTTTGGCCAATCTCTTGATAGAATTCCTTATCATGATTTTCGGATGTTGCTTCTCCGCCTTTTTGGCCAATCTCTTGATAAAATTCCTTATCATGATTTTCGGATGTTGCTTCTCCGCCTTTTTGGCCAATCTCTTGATAGAATTCCTTATCATGATTTTTGGCTGTTGTTTCTCCGCCTTTACGTCCTGCTTCTTCACGATTCATTTTACCATTGTTGTTAGTCATTAAAAATTCCTCCTTATTATTTGGATTTTCCATGAACTAGCTACATGTGTCATATACCCGCTGGAGCGGTTATAAAACTAGAATCTGCTAAATACTTCAGGTCGCTCCTTCTATTTAACGGCGACTCTTTTCCGCGCCATTAAGTCCTGCTTCTCCCAGCTCATTTTTCAATCATTGGACCCGTCAGATTTGCCGCCATCACGTTGATTGGCACGTGCCTCTCCGCCTTTTTGGCCAATTTCCTGATAGAATTCCTTATCATGATTTTCGGAAGTGGCCTCTCCACCTTTTTGGCCAATCTCCTGGAAAAATTCCTTATCATGATTTTTTGCTGTCGCTTCCCCACCTTTGCGGCCAGCTTCTTCCCTGCTCATTTTTTCATTGTTGTTAGTCATTAAAATTCCTCCTTATTATTTGGATTTTTCATGAACTAGCTACAGTTTTATGTATACCCGATAGTTTGGAAATAAAACTAGAATCTACTAAAACTTTTCCATTTCAATTAGGAAAAGCATCATGAATGTTATCACTCATGATGCTCCCCGCTTTTCCTTAACCAGACTTCGGAATCCCTTCTCGCAAGCGATCTGGCAGCTCTACAAGGGTTTCATTCAAAGTATCCAATTTTGTTTCAATCCTATGAAGCAAATAAAGGGTAACAATGATCGGGAACCCAATATCACTGACAAATGGCAGGATTTGATCCACTTGTAATTCACCTCTCTTCCGGGGTGTCCTAAAAAGATGCCCTTCCCGTTCGTTAGATCAATTCCACTTCCTCGACATTCCGCTCGACAATTCGCGCTGCTTTCAAATCGACGAAATCTCCGGAAGATGAAACGAACACATTCCCAGCAATCAGTTGTTCCATTGCCAGTTTAATCGTATTAACATTGACCGGCTTCGGATTATCAACGGAAATCGTCGCTGTCTTCCCTTCCTCCGTAACGAAAATCATTTCCAGTACTTTAGCCATTTTCAAATCACCTCCCCCCACTTCCGACATCGTTCCAAAAGTCGATTAACCAATCAATGAACTTGTATCCACTCGAGTCACTTCCCCCATTGGATAATTCTGCACGCTTGCGATTGCAACAGCTGTCGAAAATAGCTGGTCCGCCGTTGCCTCAACCTTGATGTTCGAAAATGACCTCCGCTTGAAAACAAGAGCCCCATTTTCATTTAACCCCGTCTCAAAATCAATCCGCAACGTACTTGATACTGGAATCTGCTTTGCCATGCCACTCACCCCCTTTCACACTCTATATAAACTTTTTCGGGATGAAAGTAGCATGGTCTTGAAATTTCTTCAGGAAAACGAATCAAAAGCCGCCCAACATTTGAGCAGCTTTTTATCGGTATATTAGTTTTGACTTTCAATGATAATTTGACTGTTACATCGCCAAAAATTAAAGCGGCATATTTACCTGGACGTCTTGTTCAAAAATTCATTTTGTTTTTTCCACGCATGTTAGATGTAATGCAAATCGTAACCTACATTTCCATTTGAAACGGTAAAACCGGGGTATCGGATAGCATAAGTTCCGTTCTCCAATTTTCAACACTGCATTAGATCAAGATGTACTTGTTAAGAATGATAAAGTCAAAAAATATTCATCTTAGATCAGTTGGGAACAAAAACACAATCAGGAAAGAACTTTACAATTTATACCTGATTAAGTAAAGAACAAAGCCCTATCGTTAAAACACAAACTAGTGAGGTAAGTCCTCACTGGAGTTTATTTCTATATAGAGTCTGCTAAATAGCTTTTTCCATCCATAGTTTAAATACGGGGGACATTTTAGCCGTTTTTTATATTTGAAATTCATTTCATTTTATCTTCCCTTTAAATTACTTTTTTATAACTGACAAGTTTCATTTTTTTTTGGCGAAGTTAAATTGCATTTGGCTTTAAATGGCACGTCATGTTCTCCTTTTCTGGGAAATAATAATTACGAAAGGAAGTGGATGTTGGATGTCATTAGAATGGTTTGACAGAGTAAGCGGGGAATTGCAGGATCATCTTAAATCAATTTGTGAAAAATATGACCGCAATGGCAGCATGATCGTGGAACGCGGGTCTAAGCATCCACGCATTGAATTTTATACAGAGCTGGATGACAATGAGAGGGATTACTTTTCCACGCTGTTTTTTGATCCGCATAATGAGGAATTTTATATGGAATCCTTCGAGCCGGATTTAGGGCAGATTAGCAAGGTGATCCTTTCAGATATTGAAGATATCGTCGATGCTGTCCATGAGAGCTTCCATAATTACCTGGAAGAGGATGACACCGATTATGAATATGATCTGGATGATGAATATGATGAATCGTATGATTCAGACGGCGGCGGAGATTCCGATATATACGAAATCGATGTAGATTGGGAAACGCCTGAAGTGACAGCCTATATCCAGGATAATGAAGTGGAGGTCACCTATCAATTCGGGATTGTGCAGGAAACGGGTGATGGAGTGCTGAAACGGATCAATCGGATTCGGACAGCGGATGATGACCTGATAAAGGATGAAACAAATTTCATTTTCAGCAAGGAAGAAGCAAGCACGATCATCGCCATGATAGCCAGTCATATGGATTCACTTAGTGAAATGGAATAAAACCAACAAAACCTTGTCCATGATCACCATGGACAAGGTTTCATCATATAATAATCAGTTCATATACTTCCGACAATTGAGAGACCCGTTCCGTATCACTGACTTCCTTTGCATGCTTAATTTCTTGAGGAAGAATATGGTTAAGGAGTCTGGCTTCTTTACCACTTAGCTTATTGACGAGCTCTTCTTCTGAATGAAAGTGTCCGCTTTTGATTTTATTATAAATTTCCTGCGCTTCAGGATATTGGTCTGTATAGTTAGACAATATCTCACGTAAGTAACCGATTGTACGATCCATCATACCATCCCTCTCGAATGTTAGATTTTTGCTTACAGCTCCACCTATAACTTCCCCCATTTTTTGTTGATACATTCCTAAAAAAAGATATCCAAGTCAATGGATACCCCTAATCAGTCTTCCTCCCAAAACAAATCATCCAATGTACGCGATAATGCCTTACAAATACCCACGCACAAACTCAATGAGGGATTATACTTCCCGGATTCAATCAATCCTATCGTTTGCCTGGAAACGCCGACAATCTTGGCCAGTTCATCTTGTGACAAGTCCTTTTCTACTCTCGCCAGCTTCAGTTTTATATTTTTCAAAGGATTCGCACCTACAATTTCTTATTATCTTCGCTATTTTTCATTCCGATTTTCTTCGCTAGCAAGTATATACCACCAAAAAACAGAAGTAAAATCGGCAAATAGATCATAACTGAAACAAACGATACCAATATAAAATACCATAGACCCTGGGAACTGCTATCCGCATAGGATACAGCACTATTCACCCCCAAAAATGTAGCGATGATGAGGGCTAAAGCAACTGTACCAAAAATGGTCTTCCTGCTCATCGGTGTTTTGCTAGTCCGGTCATGCATTTCCACTTCATCCCAGAGTACACCTAAGAAAATGGAACGAGCTAAGTAATACAGCCCTCCTGCAACGATGATCACGAATTCCAGATATAACTCCCCGCTGCCTGCACCATATTTATATAGTTTGAAAAGTGCACTCACCAGGCAAATGGCCAAGATGACGTGATACATTTCTTTATAAATTTTATTTCTTACATGCTCAACCCGCTCATCCTTGATCTTTTTCGTTCGTTTAAATAAATCCATCAACATTCGACCTCCATTTAATTCCATCACTTACTCTTATTATATGATTTATTTTACCTTTTGCAATATATATATTACATTTTATAATTTATAAATGGCAAAAGGTATAAAAAAGGAATCCACACGTCAAGTATGGATTCCTATTTATGGTTTTACTCGTAAGTTTTGGGGATTTACTCGTGAATTCTAAGCATTTACTCGTGAGTTTTGGGGTTTTACTCGTGAATTTTAAGCATTTACTCGTGAGTTTTGGAGTTTTACTCGTGAATTACCTTGGCAATTATTCTTCATTAAGATGATAGCAAAGTTGAACAACGCCAGAGGAAAATCTTTTTGTATCAACCAGTTTTAGATTCAATCTCTCCTTCATGTCAATAAACAAAGGTTTTCCTTCCCCTAAAACAACAGGGTGAACAGATAACCTAAATTCATCAACCAGCCCAAATCTTATAAAAGATGTAATAAGACTTGCCCCGCCATAAAGCCAGATGTCTTTCCCAGGCTTTTTCTTTAATTTATTTACTTCTTCAACAATATTATCATTAATGATTGTTACTTTATTATCCGTGCTTTTTTTTGTTTTGGAAAACATGAATTTTTCTTTGCCATGTACTAATTTCCACATTTCTTTTTCAGTATCGGATACCTCATTTTCTGGAGTATATTGTCCCCATAAATCATAGCTCTTTCTCCCATAAAAAATTGTATCAATATCATTTAAGAAATCAATGAACCCCATTTCAGGGTCCATAATGCACCAGTCAATTTCTCCTTTCGGCCCTTCAATAAATCCATCTAAAGTAACGGCTAAATCTAAAACTATTCTTCTCGGTCTTTCGTTAATGGTCATACTTTTAGCTCCTTTGTCTTATAGAATGTCCCTTGGATTTCGACCGCTCAGCGATAACAGCCCTGACCGATGCCGGGCTTTTAAGCATTCATTTAAAAGTTTCTTCCGTTTCGCTTACATAGTTTTATATTACAGCTTCCAACATAGTATTAAAAGATTGAATCAAAAAATTTAAGGAGGCTCGCTATGAAAGCAATGGTATGCACAAAATACGGTTCACCCGATGTACTGGAACTCAAAGAGGTAGCAAAGCCTTCTCCTGAGGATAACGAAATACTGGTAAAGGTCCATGCGGCAACAGTGGCTTCAGGGGACATAAGAGTCCGGAGTTTCAAGAGCCCTTTCTTGTTATGGCTGCCGATGCGAATCTTCCTGGGTCTTAGAAAACCGCGAAAATCAATACTGGGAGTGGAGCTTGCCGGGGAGATAGAGGAAACGGGGATGAATGTAAAAAAATTCAAAAAAGGCGACCAGGTTTTTGCCATGACTGGAATGAATTTTGGTGCCCATGCCGAATACACATGCTTACCTGAAGACGGGGCAATGGCAATTAAGCCTGTCAATGTGACCTATGAGGAAGCCGCCGCCATTTCTTTTGGAGGAACGACAGCCCTGCATTTTTTCAGAAAAGGCAATATCCAGGAAGGACAAAAAGTCCTCATCTACGGTGCATCCGGTTCTGTAGGGACTTCGGCGGTACAGCTTGCCAAATACTTTGGGACAGAAGTTACCGGAGTATGCAGTGCCGCCAATTTTGAATTGGTGAAATCGTTGGGAGCCGATAAGGTAATTGATTATACGGAAGAGGATTTTTCGAAAAGGAATGAGCGATATGACATCATCTTTGATGCAGTCGGGAAAAGTTCGAAGGCCACTTGCAAGAAAGCTCTGACCCCGAACGGACGATACGTGTCTGTTGAGGGACAAGGAATAGCAAAGATACGTACGGAAGATTTATTACTCCTCAAAGAGCTTATTGAAACAGAAAAAATAAAATCGGTCATTGATAAACGATACCCGCTGGAGCAAATTCCCGAGGCTCATAGATATGTAGAAAAAGGACATAAAAAGGGAAATGTAGTCATAACCCTAGTCGATCATGATAACTCCTGACAAAGCCTTGCACACTGCCGCATTTCGCGAACTTCTTTAAGCCATTTCATCTTCAGAATTTTTTCTCCTTTTTGACATGATAATACCCCTTAGACAATTGGATCTATAGGGGTATAACAAGCATAATTAGTCATTATTAGGAATGTCCTTCCAGCCTGCTCCCAATCTAGATGTTGAAACTTTTACCAGGAACAATCGTATATGAATGGTAGCTTGTAATTTCTGGAGGATTTAATGAATATAGATGCAATCGTACGATTAGTTTTAATGTTAGGGATTCCGGCCTTCATGATGTGGCGGGGTTATAAAAAGATGTCGGAAGAAGAACGAAACGACGTGAAGACTGATTTTACGAGTAAGCGTTTTATCTCTACATATGGTTTAGTCGCACTCGGTTGCGTATTCTTGTTAGTCGAACCAATTTTTGAAATTGCATGGATGAAAGTGATTAGCGGCGTGCTTTTTTCTATTGGAATGATAGTGAGCAGCGTCTTTATATGGTTGAACGCTTCATCAAAGTGGAAAGCAGTGCTTGGTATCATCTCTTCAATGATCGCTTTAGCCATCTTTTTATGGTGGATTTACTAACGCGGAATTGAAAATACAAACTGAAAACGCTCATCCTTCAATACTCCAAGGCGGATCCATTTCAAAATTAACGAATACACTGTAGGAGGAATATGTACGTGAAGGTCCAAATAATTGGCGGCTCAGGTACTGGCAAAAGCACCTTAGCAAAATTCATTAGTGAAAAAGAACAGATAAAGTGGATAGATACAGATCATTATCTTTGGGAAGATGAATCCTTTACAAGAAATAACCTGATTGAGAAGCGTAACGAATTGTATCAAAAAGACATGGAATCCTGCAGTGATTATGTTGCTTCTGGTTCCATTTTTTCCTGGTGCCCAACAGGGTTTAACAACCGCGACCTCCTGGTTTTCCTTTTTTTAGATGAATCGATTCGCATGGAACGATTACGGAATAGAGAATTGAAGCGAAACGTTAGTGAAATGTGGCTTGATGAAAACGGGGAATATACGAGTGACTTTTTAGAATGGTGTAAAACATATAGGATGAAAGTAGATAAAAGCATGGCTGGCACCTATGCAGAACAATCCTATCAAATGAAATCATCAAAAAGCCCCGTATTAAGCCTCGATAGCTCCCGACCTCTCGAAGAGCTATATGCTGAAATTTTAAATCGAATAAGCCTATAAAAAAGCAGAATGAATCTTTCTGCTTTTTTCCTGTTATTATGGAAGTTATTTAATTTAGTAGGCCTCTCACCTCTTTTGAAATTATACTATTCAGAAGACATTCACATAATGAACGTGCCTAAGACTTCTCTATAAATCCTTATGATATGAAAAAAATTGACGATTCCAATGAATAACACAACATAAACACGAACATTAAATAATATTTTAAATTTAATGTTCACTTTTTCATTGATTATCTATTATTTATTTGTTATATTAGCAAAGTAATAATCATACATATCATTACTCGTATATGCTCGGAAATATGGTCTGAGCGTTTCTACCTGGTTCCCAGTGAAAGAACTAGACTACGAGTTAAAGTATTCGGCTGCCCGCTTGAGCAGCTAATGATTTAGCATTATAATCATTTTGCTTAATCACCTATACTTTGACTATCGTAGGTCTAGAAGGCAGCATTCATTCTGCCGTTCTGGACCTTTTTCTTTGACCGCAACTGCGAGTGTATCAAACAATCGAAATATGTTTTAAGGAGAAATTATATGAGAAAAAACATGTTCAAAAAGTACACTATATTAGGAATCATTACATTACTTTTCGTGTCGGTGATTGCAGCATGCAGTTCTGCTTCCAAAAATGAAACGGTCGAAAAAAAGACTCAAAGGCCTATCATAATTCAAGGTCCAATGCCGATCGAAGCTGAAAATTTCGCGAAAAGGTTAAAAAATGTTAAAGAAGAAAAATCAGGGGATTTTGTATTTTACATTGGAACTTTAGACAATTATCCTGTAATCGTTGCAAAAACAGGTAAAGGGATGGAAAACACAGCTGCCGCTACAGCATTGGCCATTGAAAGATATAACCCTATTGCCATCATCAATCAAGGAACATCAGGCGGACATGATCCAAGCTTAAACGTTTTTGATATTGTTTTAGGAAAAAGAACGGTAAACCTAGGTTCATTAAAAACAGCAGATAAAACTGAAAACCAAGGAATTGATCCAACCATTTGGAAACCAATGGACCTAATGGCTTCTGAAGGAAGTGCAGGAGAAGATCCTAACGCTGAAAAACCACGCTACTACGAGGGAGATAAGGATTTACTCGCAGCTGCTCATGCAGTTAAAGATACCTACACAAAAGGTAAGGTTGTCGATGGTACTATCGGCTCTGCAGACGTTTGGAATAATGAAGTGGATCGGATTAAGTGGTTCCATACGAAATATGGTACATCTGTTGAAGAAATGGAAGGAGCTGCGGCTGCCCAAATCGCCAAAGCTTACGATGTTCCCTTCTTAGGTATACGAGTGCTATCCAATAATAAAGTGAATGGCGGTAAATATAACCCGAATACAGCAGCGGCCAATCAAGAATATGTTTATGAAGTAGTCAAAAAATATATCTCTACGATGCCAAGCAAATAAGGCCGGGCTCGGAGCATATAAAAGAATGAGAATCTTTTGGTCAGCTATCCCTATAGTGAAATAAAAAAGAGCACATATTATATACGATAATATGTGCTCTTCTTTTATTCGCGGAAGACTGTGCCCGATTCTTCCTCCTTGCAAAATAATAAGCTGAGGTTATTCAATGTGTAAAGTCTAGCGGTAAAAATGAATAAGTCACTGTAGTTGTTTTCAACGTACTCCTCAATGATCCCCATCCCTTTTCTGAATCTATCAACTAATAAAGCAGTGTAGTTTTCATCCCATGTAAACCGATTGATTCGTTTAAGTTCATCTGCCAATACTTGAAACTTAAACTCCTCAACAAGAAGTTTTAATTGATACAATTTATCTCTATTTAAACAAAGGCAATTATTTTCATTTTCATGATTTTCCCGGACGAATGTAATGAAACCATTTATATTATCAGCCAGCATATTCGCTATTTGCATCTCGAAGTTCATTTCTAACATCTCCTCAATGTCTGGAATCTATATGAAGAGTGTATGATTTGAAATGATATTTTAACACCAACAATTATTCTTAGAGTAGATTTCCTTATTTCGCCTATGCATTTCGTACTATGGTAGAGTTTATACACAAAAAAATGCCCCCTTCTTTCAAGGGGACAATCTCACTTTTTCGTTATCACATCGAATCCAGAACCAAAGAGATAAGCAGACCTGCCGCGGTGAATATGCCCGTGATCGGTCCTCCGTCTTCATATGCTTCAGGCATCATCGTTGACGCAATCATGGCGATGATTCCGCCGCCCGCAAAGGCTGCCATCGCTGCCAGGATATATTCCGGGGCATGATCGAGGAATAGATAGCCGGACATCGAGGATAGTGCCGAAATGAGCAGTACGGATAACCACAGCAGCTTGATTTTCTTCTTGGAATAGTCACTTTTGAGCAGACCTGTTGTACTTGAGAGCCCCTCCGGAATATTACTGATGAAGATGGCAATGACCAATAGCCAGCTTACCGAGCCACCGCTTATTAAGCTTGCGCCGATCATGATCGACTCCGGTATGGCATCCATCACCGTCCCAATAAAAATGGCCAGGCCCGCTTCTTTCGAAGAGCTATTATTGGACCGTTTCCTTTTAACCGCACCTTTTTTGGAAACAAGGAAATCCAAGCCAGTAAACACGGCGGCCCCTGCTATGAATCCTATTGCCGTCGCCCGGATTCCTCCATCACGCACCGAATCTGCAAGCAGCTCATATGCTGCCGCACCAATCAATACGCCCGTTCCGAATGCCATAATATAGCCAATGATGTTTTTCTTTATCGGAATGAAGATGGCTGCAAGTGCGCCAAGCAAGACAGCAGAACCTGAAACTCCTCCCCAAAAAAACGCATTCCACATCTTATCCCCCCATTTCCTTTTTATAGGTAAGTACCCGGGTTGAAGATAGGGTAAACGGGGTCAGGATAAAGATACGGTTAGCGCGCTTTTTGCAAATGGCCTCAAAAAAAAGCAGTTATATTCCCTGCCATAGTAAAAGAGTATGAAAAGAATAGTAGAGCCTTTTCCGTTATCCTGCCTCCACTATTCATCAAAAGAGGCCCTGCATAAATGAATCATATTACTGATATTTGAGGTTTTCCTTCTTCTTTATCACTAACCTTTTCAATTTTATCAACAAACATTTGGAAAACCTTTCTCTTTTCTTCCAGCTCTTTTATGGATTCTTTCAATTCGTTCAATTTTTGTTCAAAAGGTTTATGATACTGCTCACGGATGTTTCGAATTATTTCATCATTTATAGTGGATTGTACAACTTGTTTGGTAATATTGAATTTATAGGAATATACCTGAAGATCACGCTTAACTTCTTCATACTCTTTTTCTATCCCACTTAGCACACCACTGATTTCTTCATTCCATTCTACTAAAGCCTTTTTCACATGTTCCTCCACCCTTGCTCCCCCTCTTTAACTAACAAAAAATCCATCTCCATAAAAACTTATTTTATCAAAAGTTCATTTCGGTTTCTTTTCGGCTTGGTTACTTAACAAATAAGTTTTATTAAAAACAGATAACAGTCTGCAGCGAGTTAGAAACACTTTTTAAAAATCACATAGAATATAGCCTGACATGTCACTTTAGTCAATAATTTGCGCTTATTTTATGTGCTATTTTGCACATTCAGCTTTAAAACCCAGGCTACCTGTATTTTTTAATGACGATAAAGAGGTTTATGTTAACTAACTTGTTTTTTATTAAAATTGCATATCTATAGGCTAATACCTGACTATAAATTACAAATAATGAAGGTTTATATTACTGAAGCATCATCACTTTTGTATTAGGGGTAAAGACACATGCCCATCAAGCTAAGAAAACAGGTCACCCCCGAAACGATAAAGGTTACAATAAGTGCTCACCGAGAAAATGAGTGGAGCAAAAGATGATCGCCCAGAACTGGTATGCTAGCTGTTCTTGCAGAGTTTGAGCGTGATATTATTCGTGGAAACCCTCTTTGTAAAGATAATGCTAAATACAAACAAAACCAGCAAAACACCTTTTCTGTGTCGTACTGGTTTTGTTGAAGTCCATCTTGAATTGTAGCTAGTTCAACGTGATTGCAAATTCCGAGTTCGGCGCTCCAGCAAATACAACCGTTCCGTTCTTCGGCAGTTTTACTTTGTTATTGCCGCTCACAATGGTAAAATCGACGCATACTCCCTTCTCATCATACACCGCGAACGAACCCTTCGATGGCAACGTCACGGTCATCGTTTTCTCGGCTGCCGATTGCGGGATCGTAAACCATTTCGCATGCCCATTTGCTTGCAGCGTAACTTTAGATGATTGCCCTACATCAAGTGGTTTTACGTTAGTTCCACTTACGTATAACAACCCGGCCATCTCCATAAATTCATTGCCACCTTCTGTATAGAAGTGGGTTTCCGTCGTATCACGACCATTCATCACGGGGATCTGGAGCTGATGCGCCGCGGTGTCCGGACCTGTAATTTTTCTGCCATCCCAATAGCCTTCCAGGCCTTCCTTGCGAGTAATCTGTGTGGTAATAAGTTTCGGTTGTACGAGATATTCAATAGAACTAAATTTCTCGTTCACAAGATAGAACTTGACGCCTTCCCGCTTTGCCCATGCAGCAGCGGTTTTCTTCGATAGCACGTTTTCTTCTAGTTTCTCAGCTAAATAGTGAGTCATCACACTTTGCCCTAAGCTTGGCTGCGATTGATATGTGCTCTCCCTCAAATAAGTTCTTCCATTCTTTTCGGTCACGAAGTTGAGCTTGGAAGTACCCTTCTCATTAATAAAGCTTCCATCCGCAGTATATACATATTTTTCTTCTCGATTAGATGGTAAGAACAGTTCTCCATTCTTCGTAATTTCAATTTTGAAATGAGTTTCGCTATTGCCATAAAAGCCCGCTTTCTTTGTCACACCTTGAGGCATCTTGACCTTGACCGGCTTGCCAAAGGATTTGTTCGGCTTGATGTCCTTAATAGTACCGTTCTCTTTAAGCACGGCGAGCAGCAATTCAGTCGCCATCAGTTGATTTGTAGAACTCCGTCCACCGGATGACAACACAACTGCTGCCATTTTCTGTTCCGGAAGCACGACCAGTATAGCATGTTGCAGTGACGTGTCGCCGCCCTTAGCCAAAGCTTTTATCCCATATTCACTGAATGGGTATAGTTTCACACTATCCCAGCCAAGACCATAGTTAAAAATATTATCTCCATCCCCCGGCCACATCCCTTTTTTATATTCCTCTTGCTCCATTGCCTTGACTACTTTATCAGAGAGGATCCCTTTTCCCTGTCCCATAAATAGTTGTGAGAATCTTACCATATCTTCTGCCGTGGAAGAGATCCCTCCCGTACCAATCACATTCACTGCTTCAATTGGAAGCTGCCCTTGGTACGCCGGAAAATAAAGTCCAGCCCGCTTCTCGTCTCTCCATTTGTCCTGCGGCGTTTTTGTATGATTCATCTTTAAAGGTTCTGTAAGCCGTTGATGTAGAAATTCTGTAAAGCTCATACCGCTGACTCTTTCCACTAAAATTTCGGCCAGTGTAAAGCCATCGTTGCAGTATACCGAGAACGAGCCTGGGTCCGCTTTCAGGCTCTGGTTCGACAATTGCTGCAACAAGGTATCATGGGCATAGGTATCATTATCGTTAAATAAAAATGCATTACTTAACGTGGAACCTTGCAAGCCAGAGGAGTGATTCAACAACATACGCGGCGTAATGCGTTTGTACCGCTCATCTTTCATCTTAAAATCAGGAACATAGTTGACGACAGGAGCATCCAAATCGACTTTTCCTTCGTCGACTAATTTCATTACGGCCGCTGTTGCATACATTTTACTGACTGAACCAATCCCGTATAGAGTATCTTTGGTTAACCGCTGTTCCCCTTCCATATCGTTCTTGCCAGCCTGCCCTGACAAAATAAGTTTGCCATTATCAATTAGCGCATACTGCACGCTAGTCGCCCCATGGGACTTCGTGAGTAGCGCAGCCTTCTCTGCTGCAATCTTCTTCAGTTCTTGGCTAGCTACTTCTTCAATAGTTACAACTGTAGTCTTACTGTCAGAAAATGCTTTCGCCCCTGTTGGTAGGATCATAGTTAGCGCTAATACAGCGGCTAACACACCAGTTAGCTTATTTTTCATGAGGAAATTGCCTCCTTAGATAAGTGATCGATTTCATCATTTATTTGTTTAGCTATTAGAATATGATAAAATTTATCCGTTCTTACTTTTGACCTACTTGCTAAATTCAGCAAGTAAAATATTTTTAAAAGGATTAGGACTGTCAGCGCTACCCAAACTGTTCCAATTGACAGCCAACGTATGCTTGCCTCCAAGTGTACCCCCAACAAGAGTAGTAAACCCTAGAATGCCACCTGTGTGTCCCCATATCGAGACACCGTTCGGAAGCTTAGTTTCATAGATTCCAAGACCATATCCATCGATTCCTTCTTTTCCTGTAGGGACTGTAGTAAGCATTTGTTTTAGTTGTTGTTCTTTCAGTAATTTGCCACCGAGCAAGTAAGAGAAGAATTTGTTTAAGTCGTCAGCAGTAGAAATCATATCTCCAGCAGAGCTACCTGCACTTGGGTTATAATAAGTAACGTCTTTTAGCTCACTTGTTCCGTCTAGTTGGACATATCCACGGGCATGGTTGGTGCCTGGAATAACGCTTGAATTGCCAGGTAGGAATGTATTCGACAATTCAAGTGGTTCAATAATCCGATTTTCAATCTCTTCCGCATAGCTGTTTCTAGTTACTTTTTCAATAGAAATACCCAGTAATACGTATCCTGTGTTTGAATAAGACCACCCCTCTCCTGGGTCAAAGTCTGGAGGCAGAGAAACCCCCATCTTCACTACTCTTCAGCCGTATACGATTTTTTTGTATCCGTAAAATCAGCGTCTTTTGACCTTGAGTATTCAGCGATACCACTTGTATGGTTCAATATCTGCCGGATGGTAATCTTGTTACCATCATATCCATTTCCTTGAATGGCACCAGGCAACCATTTTTCGATGGAGTCGTCTAGATTCAGGCGGTTCTCTCCAGCTAATTGAAGTACAACTGTTGCGGTGAACGTCTTCGTCACACTGCCAATGCGAAAGCGAAAATCTGTTTTCATTGGTTTTTTGGTTCTCAGATCCGCTATCCCAGCGGCATAACCCACGTTTTTCCACGCTCAGAAGTTTTAGCAAGTATCCCCGGGTATCCAAATTGCAATGTATCCCGCATTGCTTCCTTGACGGAACTACGATCTCGTTGGTTGCTTGTTTGTAATGAACTAGATACATTTTGAGTGGGCTCTGCTTTTACAATTGAGGTTGGCGTTGTATATAACAGGGAACTTCCAGCTATTAAAAGGGCCAGACTTGCAAATGTAATTTGCCTACGTATTTTCATAAGGCATTCCTCTCCTCTATTAATATTGTATAGGTGGTTGCTTACTGTTCCTTACCTCCTGACAAGGCTTAGGGAAAAGGCCCTCACTCATATAGATTAAAGCCCCAGTAAAAAGGTATCTATCAATATCAACAATTTGAGCCATTTAAATCTACACCCCTTCTATAACAAAATTATTTAAAGGTATGAAAGCATATTATGTATCCTTAGTTATTGCTAGATTAACGCAACATGAGATATACCACCCAACCCATATTTTACCTTATTTATCCATAATATGCATTAAGAAAGAATGTAAATTCGAATCATTTCCGTACCCAAACTATTGATCGTCTTTTTCACCAATTATAATTAGATATTTAGAATTTCATTATAAAAAACTGTAAAAAAATAACCAATCCCTTAACATATAGGAAGCGGTTGAAAAATGTGTCTAAACGTACAATTTTCTTTTTTTGATAGGGTGACCCTATCGCCAGCAAGCTAAGGTTTTGAAGTACCCCCAGAACGAAATTTTGGACTTTCTTGTAACTTATAAGCTCAATTTATCGTTTTGGGAGTGACCTATTTTCTTAGCTTGATGGGCATGTGGGTGCACCCCATAGCCATCAAGCTAAGAAGAATGAATACCCCCAAAATGAAAATTTTAAGTTGCTTTTCCTAGAAACCTCTTAGTTTTTCATCTTGGGGGACTTGAAAAATATTAACTTGATGGGCATGTGGCTGTACCCCGTAATTGATTATGTAAATCTATTCTCTTTCCCAGACACCCCAGCGATGGTGTTTCCGAAGATGATACAGTCTAGTAATACAACAAGTGTGCTGAAGATGATTTTAAGACCTTCTGGCGTGAAAAATAGATGTTTCATAAACACCACTCCCTTTTCAAAATTTTTCGCTAGGATGCTTGTCTGGACAGCATCTGGGAGCAGAGCCTGGGGAAAAGAACAGTAACATTTAGAGAAAAGTTTCACAATAGAACTTAATCCAGAGTATATAAAAATAGCTGAATAAAAACAGAGTTTGATTACACAAACTCTGTTTTTATTTAAATTTTTTTAATAATATGCTTAGGCAGTTGCTTAAATGAGCCATCTTCATTATTTAAGTAACTCATGACATGATCAGGTGGAAAATAAATATCTTCGAACCGAAGAGTGGGATACGCACTCCAGATATGCGCTAAACCACGAATCTATATTCTAACGAGGTTCATTTCTTTTATTATATTCCTCATATTCTTTCTTCTGGCCGTCATTGAAAGCTTTTACCTGGGGTAGCACCACATCGCCATTAAGCTAACAACATAAATTAATAGAGCCAAATAATATTGATTCAAAACTACCCAGTACTGGGAAATTAGGCATGTCAAAGAAACCTTGAAAAAAGCGATATTTTTTGCTAGGCAGCTTGTCTATCCTTCACCGTCGTTTGATACACAACCCCAAGAATATCAAAGACAGTCATCTTCTGTTGATTTAATGTGAAGAGCGATTAATGGAATCTCATCATAAAACATACATAGATGGAGGGAGATGAATTAAATAAAAAGAGAGTAAATCATCTTTTTTATTTGTTTGTCCTGAGAGAAAGTATTGATCATAGATAGGGGGTTCTGACGTAAAAGTGTTAAAATGTTGAAACAGCACCCCTGAACGGGTGCTGTGAATTAAACTAGTTCATCGTTCTGTTTTTTTAGGAACTTGTTTTCCAACTCTAATTGCTTCATTCGTCGTTGTAATCCTAAATTCTCTAAGTCTTTTTCTAACTCAGATGATAAATCAGTTCGTTCTTTAGCATTCTCCATTTGTTCTCTAGTAGTTGCAAACCTCTTTTGTTCTTTTGAATTCATATTAACAGCCCCTTTCCCGTTGACTTTCTAGGTTCGATATAGCAGGTGGGAAATCCTGCAAAAAACACATTTACCTAGGAATGCAACCGCATTACCACAAAAAAAAACATCCGTTTAGATAGGATGTTTTTATTCTACTCTTATTTCGTTTTCATCTTTATAGTCTGCCCCTGGCGAGCTTCAATTTTTTCCATGACCTTTTTATCTCCTAATATTTTATGTCTGTTTTCATTGACCAGGCTTTGAAAAGGAGGGGTAACTTTCTCGTAATGGCACTTCTTTCTTACTGTTTAGTTTAGTACTTAAACAAGTATCATTATAACGTTTAATTGAAAATCTTTTTACTTTTCTTAATCATTTATATTCACCCTAAAATTCACCTTAAAATTACATTAAAAATAGATGAAATTAGTAGAAATCTATAAATTAAGTGGTATAGTAACATCAAAATAAGCCTTCTAGGAAAGAAACTTTATTAAAAATTGGCTATATTAGATTAATAAAGACAGGAGTAATTGTAATGAAAAAATTGACCTTAATTTTTGTATTAATATTTGCAATAGCTTTACCAAATGTTGCTCAGGCAAAAGGATTTAGTGGTCATAGTTCTTTCAGTCACAGTTCTTCGTTCAGTTCTCATTCAAGTAGGGGCACATATTCAAGTGGAACTTATCATTCTGGATATAAGTCCCCATCAAGCAACGTTACAAGAACGCCATTACGTTCTAACTCTCACACGACTTATAACCAGACCCCACCTTCACGAACAAAAAGTATACTGACTCATGCTGCAGCGTTTGGAACGGGGGCACTTTTAGGCCATATGCTTCATCCATTTGGAGGAAATTATAATGGTGCATATGGAAGTAATGCTTCAAATGGATTTTCCTTTTTGGGAATTCTTGTGGATATACTTTTGATTTTAGTCATCATCTGGGTAATTAAAAACATCTTTACAAGAAGAAGATATTAAGGAGAAATTTAAGATGGAAGTACTATTTAATGAACAAGATCTTGTGGATAGTATTTGTATTTATATTGCGGTAAAAGAAAGCATCGAACCTCAACAGGTAGAAGTAGATTTGGAGTTTCACCCTTCTCTTGGGCTCGCTGCTTCTACTTTAGCATTAGGACGTGCCACACGATTGTATGAACAAGACATCATTGATGCTGTTGCAGTATACTTACAGGACTATCATCAGTTCGTTGCTGATCATTTACAAGTTAATTTATCCTTTTCTGAAAAGGATGGATTTACTGCATCTATCCAAGTATTAAATAATTAGTAATTAGTTTCGACAAGAAACTTCCGGACATTTGTGTACAGGAATTAATAGGTTCTCTTATTATAATTTTGATTCATTATAAAAAGACATATATAAATGTAAAATAAAAAGAAGCCTTAATCTTTATATTGAACTATACCCCGGATAACGGACACACATAAAAAAGTGTCCCTTATCCGGGTTTTTTTATGTTTCAATAGATGT
>NZ_JAWRYN010000005.1:0-188746 GCF_046534585.1 Peribacillus sp. SIMBA_075
TAGAGTGATGTCTTACTCATATCTTACTGAGGAGCCCTATTTTTTTCAAAGCTGAAAAATAACGAACTACAGGAATGCTAACCTGCCCCGTTAGTGCCATAAGAAAAAGGTGAATCGTCTACACTTATCTGGACAGAAGTTTTAAGGGCAGATACACTTAACTCACTACAGATAAGGGAGCACTCAAAATGACCAAGCGAGAACGCCGTACGTTCACTTCCGAATTTAATCAACAGATCATTCAACTCTACCAAAATGGGAAAAACCGAAAGGCTCTTATTGAAGAATATGAACTTACTCCTTCTTCTTTTAGACCGGTGGATACAACAGAGTGAAAACACAGGTTCTTTTAAAGAAAAAGATAACCGTTTTCCTGAGGAACAAGAACTTATTAAACTACGAAAAGAACTGAAGAAGGTACAGATGGAGAATGATATTTTAAAGCAAGCCGCGCTGATACTAGGACGAAAGTAAATGTCATTAAACGGAACAAAGATAAATACTCGGTATCAGCAATGTGTGGCGTCCTAGAGCTTTCACGGAGCACCTATTACTACGAAGCAAAAGAACGAACCTCAGAAGACGATGTCACAAACGCCATTTTAGACATTTTTGATAAAAACCGTAAGGCGTACGGAACACGTAAGATTAAGGTTGAATTAAAGAAAAGAGGCCTTACGGTCTCCAGAAGGCGAATTGGCCGGATCATGAAAGAACAGGGGCTTGTTTCCTCTTATACAGTCGCTCAGTACAAACCGCAAAAGACCGCATGTAACGAATCAGTCAAGGCTAATGAATTAAATCGGGAATTTCTACAAGAAGAAGAAAAAAAAGTAGTGGTCAGCGATTTAACATATGTCAAAGTCAAAAATAAATGGCATTACATATGTGTCTTTGTCGATCTCTTTAATCGTGAAATTATTGGATTTAGCACAGGACCTAACAAGGACGCCAAGCTTGTGGCAAGAGCGTTTGCATCTATCAAAGGGAACCTCCGTGATATTCAGCTCTTCCACACAGATCGAGGGAATGAGTTTAAAAACAAGCTGATTGACGAAACATTAACCATATTTGAGATTGGTCGTTCACTAAGTATGAAAGGTTGCCCTTATGATAACGCTGTCGCGGAAGCGACCTTAATCATTAAGACTGAGTTCGCCAATCAAACAACATTCGCAAGCTTAGCTCAGCTTACACTCGAATTTGGAGACTATGTGAACTGGTTTAACAAGCTACGAATTCATGGAACTTTAGGCTACGTAAGCCCTCTAGAATTTAAAAAGTTATCCCTTAAAAAAGTTGTTTGATTTAGTGTTGACAATCCAAATGTATCTTTTTGAATTTTAGCTTTAACCTCTCTTTTGATTATGATGACTGAAAATGTATTGCCTTACTAAGGAACATTTCCTCACATTCATCCAAGGAAAACTGCTTACCCTCGTAGGAGCAACATTAACTTGTTTTATTAACTATGAACTTTAACCCGTACTAATAATCAATATATTTGAACTAGCAAAGATTCGTTATGTATTTTTCAGATCCCTACGCCTATTTTTGTACCCACTGAATTAATATTCTTTTTAGTCTTCTAGTACGACACGCGGAACATTCCCACAATTCAGTAACAATTGAATTCCTTTTATTTATACACTCAAAATCGGAAGCTTTATATTCAAATTGGTTAAGAACATAAGCTTCCTAGAGTTTTTCGGTCATTATTCACTGAACTACCGGAAACACATTTGCTATGTGTAAATAATTTCACTCTGAATGAGTCTGCCACAATGAAAAAACAAGTCCATACCGTTTCAAATTTTTATCCTACTTATTTAGTAATAAACAAAATGATATTTACCAGTCATTATCTTTTTCGTATCCTAATTGAATAAGAATGTCTCCCGCAATTTCTTTAAAAGCTTCCTTATGAATTTCATTAAATTCTTCTTTCCAATCACCAATTTTTCCTTTTCTAAATGTTCCTGAACTTTCAGGTTTGATATTTCCCCTTATCCTCTGTAATAATTCCATCTTACTTATTCTTAATAGTTTAAGATCATCCCACAAAAACTCTATGATCTTCATTATTGCTTTTTGTTGTGATTCTTTATCGATTACAAGTTCCTCAAAGGATATGGAACAAATTCCAAGCTCTTTACACCACCCTAATTTATCCTGAGCAAATTGCCTTATATTAGGAATTTCTGTAATACCAAACTCTTCATATTGTTCATTTGATAAGCTCACACCTTTTATCATTGTAAGCAGCCTTTCTTCATGTGTCTTTAAGCTTGTTAGATAAGGGGTCCATAGGTGGTTTCCCCATTTGTTTAACATGATAAAGTGAACAAGTGATACAACAACGTCTCTTAAATCCCTGCTAATAAATATTACTTTCAAATTCTTATGTTTTAATAATAGCGCTCGTTCAGAAGAATACACCAGATGTGCTGGTCCAACGGATCCTGGCTTTATCATATCCAAATCTTTATCCTCAATGACCCATGCAGGCGTTATTTCCATGCCAGGTATTCCTAGTATAATTTGTAACAGCAAGTGGGTTCCGCTTTTTGGTAAAGAGTTGACTAATACATTAGGTAAAAACGAAGTATGATTTTCACTCATTGATCCCACCCTCAATTTAATTAAAAGAACACTATATTGACAAGATCTCCTTTAGCTTTTCCGTTTTATAAAGATTTCCAAAAACAGGTGCTTCTTTACTAATAATTAATCGTTTACCTGCATTAAAGTCATTATGATCAACCATGGCAAAATCATTTACTTGTAGTTGAATTACTTGGATAATAAAGTTACTTAGCATTGATGGAGAGGAAGGGAAATTCCCTTTTCCATATATTAATGCAAAAGGTGTATCGGCTTCTTTCATCCCCTCTATGATAGATTCCCTCTCAGTAATACCCGGTACGTTTAAAAATTTTATTCTCGGGTCTTCAATATGCTGAAGTACATTAATAGCAGATTTATCAAAGCTCCTATCGATAATGATTAATTTAAAATTACTAAATGTTTGTTCTAAAAGTTGTTCTAATTTTTCTATAGTTCCTTCCTTCCCATCCAGCACTGGGTAAATAATCGTTAGCAAAAAAGGAACCTTCCTTCGATTTCTCGCTTCCTGCCTAGCAAGATTAAAAGCATATCTCCATCTGCGATGCTCTTCTTTTGAATTCCTCAGTTGAGCGGAAACACTCAAAGGTGAATTGGTTCGATAATGCATTAAGGCCTCAGGTATATAAACAATTTCACAATGATCTGTTAGCCGGAGCCAATACTCATAATCCTCAACAGGTTCGAGTTTGTATCCTTCAATCATGGCTGCAATTTCTTTTTTATACATAAATGATGTTCCAATGAAACAAAAATCTAGAAGGGATTCTTTAGGTTGATCCTGATACTTATAAAACTTCTCGAAATTTGGTTCTTTCAAGAAATCACCATTTTCATCGATATGCCGGAAGCTACTATAGGCCAAGCCAACATTATCTGGAGCAGTATTTAAAGCATTTCTTAGTTTTTCTACATAAGTTGGGTAATAGAAATTATCACTGGAAACCCAAGTAAAATATTTTACCTCATCTAACTGCATAAAATGATCAAATCCAATATTTAATGTCTTTGCCACTCCCTCATTTTTTTCTTTCAAAATAAGGTGAACTCTTTCATCCCCTTTAGTTACCTTTTGGATTACTTCAACTGTATCGGATGGAGCTCCATCCGATACAATTACTAAGTAAAAGTTTCCGTAGGTTTGTTGTAGTACCGAACGTAGTGCTAATTCAAGATAATTTGGATCTTGCTTATAAACTGGCATTACAATACCTACATCTCTCATTTTTAATCCACTCCTCAAGTGTTTAGAATGTTTTTATCTGTCTTTGAATTCAGGGCTTATTTTTACGATAATAATAAAGAATATCCTCTAAGGATGACTTCAATGAACGAACTGGTTTCCAACCTAATTTCGCGATTTCCACTGCTGAAATTTCAACCCTGCCTTCTTCCTGATCCTTTACTTTTTTAGACTTTATTTCAAAGTCAATCGTTGTTAAGTTTCTAAAACCGGTAATCACTTCTCCTAAAGAGTGGCTATGCCCTGAAGCAATATCATAGATTTCCCCTGGTTTCCCCTGGGTTAAAAGTATTTCATAAGCAATTACCGCATCTCTTACATCCACAAAATCCCGTTTTGCTTGCAGATTACTTACTTCAAGTACTTTTTCAGCTTTATTTTCTTCCATATCGACTATCTTTTTTGCAAATATGGAACAAACACCATTTGATATTCCGGGGCCTATCAAGTTTGAGGGCTTAGCTATAACGACATTCATGTTGTAAAGTACTCCCCATGATTGGGCAATAAGTACCTGAAGTGTTTTACTTAAACTATAAGGGTGTGTTAGAGTTGAAATATTTTGAGGGTCAAATTGCAGGGCTGAACCGACTATAACCACTTTACAGGCTGGATTTTCTTGCCTTAGTGCTTCAATTAAATAAAGGGTTGACATGGAGTTTGCTTCCAGAGAAGAAACAGGATCAATCCATGATTTTCCTACATGGTTTTGCCCTGCTAAATGAAGAAGATAATCGGGTTTCACTTTCTTTATTAACTTACCTACATTTTCCTTGTTTGTTAGATCACAAAGCTCTGTCTCAACTTGACCATTTCCGAAACCCTTTCTAGAAACAGCAGTAACAGCAAAACCTGCGTTTACAAAGTGATTACACGCATGCTGACCAGTAAACCCGCTTGCCCCCGTAATTAATAATTTAGGCATCTGGCTCATTACTTTTCCATCCAACTTTTTAATTCTTTCAGCATATGTTCATAAGTGGGAATATGATAATAAAAATCGTTCCTTGTATTTTTTATTGTTCGATCCAGTACGATATGTGAGTCAGGTAAAATCTCAATATCAGTTTTATTAAAGGTCCTCTTGATTAATTTCAATAGATTATATTTTGACACTTTATTCTCAGAACCTAAATGATATAAGCCTGTTACGTTATTCTCAATCAATGCTTCAATGGCTTTAGCCAGCTCAAGTGTTGTCACTCCATTCCACAGCACTTTCTCATAACCAATAATTTGATTTCTTTGCTTCATAAACCATTGAAACAACCCTATGCCATCTTCTTTTAACTCTGGACCGATAATTGAGGTACGAATAGTTAAATGTTTATCGCTAATGATTTCTCCCAGTTGTTTTGATTGAGCATAAAAAGAAGTACCGTCAGGAATGTCACCCTCCGTATAATTTCCTTTCGTTCCTGAAAACACGCAATCTGTACTAATATGAATTAATTTACCATTGTTCCGTTCAGTTAATTTGACCAACTCATGTGGCAGTAAGCTATTTACCTGAAAGGCCAGCTTCGGATTATTGCTCGCATGATCATTTAATATACCAATACAGTTAACAATAATATCAGGCTTTATAGATTCAATGATTTCCTCCAACTTTGTTGGGATCGTAATATCCAGGTAGATACTATCCTTATCTTCAGGATCCCTTGATGTATAGAACACTATATACTGTGGATTTTGTTGAAAATAAGCTGTAATTACGTGTCCTGCCATCCCTTTTCCGCCAAGGATTAGTACTTTCATTTAAATAAACCTGCCTTTTTGTAAAATCTCTTTGATTTCGTCTTTACTCATCAATTCTTTGCTGGAATTGTAGTTCAATAAGTTTACAGGTTTATATTTTGAATAATGTTCCTTTAATTCTTCTGATTGGTTTGTAGGAAGAATAACAAAGTACTCATCATCAAAAGTAATCGTTGTTTTACTTTCGTATTCGGAGAGGAGGAGTTCATGCAATTTTTCTCCAGGCCTAATACCTAGGATATCCACGTCAACGTTTTCCACATCAGAAGAATCGATCAATGCTTGAGCAAGGTCAATAATTTTACAGGATGGCATTTTCATCACGAATATTTCTCCGCCAATGCTTTCAAAGGTTGCCTTAAATACCAATTTAATTGCATCTTCAATGGTTAAAAAGAACCTTGTCATATTTAAGTCCGTGATACCTATTTTTCCCTTTTCTTTGATTTGCTTTTTAAATACATGGATGACACTTCCGTTCGTTCCTAAAACATTTCCACCCCTGATACAAACAAATCTTGTTTTTGTGTTTAATGTATTAGCGTGTATGATCAGTCTTTCCGCCATTGCCTTTGATAGACCATAAAAATTGGATGGATTCGAGGCCTTGTCTGTAGAAATGTTCACAACTGAATGCACATTACAGCTTATAGCGGCTTCTATAACATTCTGGGTTCCAATTACGTTCGTCTTTAAAGCTTCAATAGGTTGATCTTCACATACAGGAACATGCTTTAACGCTGCCAAATGGAAAATATAATCAACACCTTGGCATGCTTCCAATAAAGCTTCCTTCTCTTTTACATCTCCGATTATGAAATGCAATTTAGGATTATTATCAAACTCTTGTTTCATTGTAAATTGATTGGACTCATTTCTTGAAAAAATCCGTATTTCATTCGGTTCAAAGTCCAATAGCTGCTTAACCAATTCATATCCCCATGAGCCTGTACCGCCTGTTACCAAGATTGTTCGATTCTTAATCAATTTCATGGCCTCCCAGTATTATTTTAAGCACTTTATCCGAAACATTTTTATGGTTGTAGCCTTCTGGAAAAGTCCAGTTCTTTTGCTGGTTAACCATAACCTTCACACAATTGACAATTTGTTTAGCGTTAATTCCCGATAACATATTGCTGCCCGACTCAATTGTTTCTGGCCTTTCCGTTGTTTTTCGAATCGTCACGGTCGGTACATGGAACAAGCAGCATTCCTCTTGAACGGTTCCACTATCGGTCAGCACACAAAAAGCATTTTTTTCAAGCTTTACGAAGTCAAAGAACCCAAATGGCTCATGGAATTCAATTAATGGGTGCACTTCTAATTTGGGGCTGAGTTCTATGCGGGATTTTGTCCGGGGATGTAAACTGCATACGATTCTTTTTTGATAGGTTTCGGCGACCAAATTAATGCCCTTCATAATTTCGATCAATCGATCTTCATAGTCAACATTTTCGGCACGATGGGCTGTAACGAGGAAATAATCCTCCTTATCGAGATTCAATTTGTCCAAAATTACACTTTGCTCGATCTCATTGTTGTAATAGTTCAAAACCTCGAAAATGGGGTTTCCCGATAAATAGATTCTTTTACTGGGGATACCTTCATTCAAAAGATTCTCTTTACTTTGAGGAGTGTAAGGTAAATTCAAGCTTGATACAGCATCAATGATCTTTCGATTTTTCTCCTCTGGCACTTCCAGGTCAAAGCAACGGTTTCCTGCTTCCATATGAATGACGGGGATACCCATCCGCTCTGCTAAGATGGAGCTGAGCCCAGAGTTCGTATCCCCCAACACCAATACTTTGTCAGGCTTTTCATTTAATATGATAGTTTCTAAATTCTTATAAATGGCCGCTAACTGTTCCCCGAGGGTTTGCTGCTGTTTCAACAAGACATAATCAGGGGTTCTTACCTGTAGCTGTTGAAAGAATATTTCGCTTAAGGATGTGGTGAAATTTTGTCCGGTGTGCACTAAAATATGTGAATCGGCATACTGATCTAATTTCTTGATTATTAGACTTAATCTGATGATTTCAGGTCGAGTCCCTAAAATAGTCATTACTTTCACGATTTACACTCCTTACTTTTTTCTGGTTTATGGCCTCTCCGTCTCCCCTTTATTGTATGCACTGCCAATCCTATTGATATAGGCGAACCTATTAGATTTCGCCTCAATTCGAACGTTTAACCTGCTAATACTTCCCATCCCCTCGCAACCTTGAGTGTTAAAAGACGAAACGGAATTTCTATTTTTCTTTTTTGGGAAAATAGAAATAATGGCAAAGTTTCTACCATTTTTCGATTTCTTCATTAAAAGGGAGCTGTAATTTGTTGGATTCCTTTTGTAATATCAATTTAAAATTGTGTTTTATCCAAATCATGATTGATTGAACACCATTCCATTCTATTAAAAAAGCTATATATCCTCGTAAGGACATATAGCTTTTTATCATTTTTGGTATTGTAATTGATGTAGATTGGAAAAAATCCCCCCCTGTTTAAGTAAGTCATCATGACCGCCTTCTTCAACAATTCCTTCTTCCGTAACAACTACGATTTTGTCAGCATTACGAATGGTTGCCAATCGGTGTGCGATGATTAACGTTGTTCTGTTTTCGGCAAGTTCAGTAAGGGCCTTCTGAATTATTCGTTCCGTCTCAGTATCGAGTGCAGAGGTTGCCTCATCGAGAATTAATATTGGCGGATTCTTCAAAAACATCCTTGCTATTGCAATCCGTTGTTTCTGTCCCCCCGATAATTTCAAACCACGTTCACCTATTTGAGTCTCATAGCCTTTTGGAAGTCCTTCAATGAAATTCTCTAAATGGGCCTTCCTTGCGGCTTCCACAATTTGTTCATCTGATGCATTAAGCATTCCGTACGCAATGTTTTCTTTAACAGTTCCTGTAAATAGGAAAACATCTTGCTGGACAATGCCAATTTGTGACCGCAATGACTTTTTCGTCATCTCACGAATATCAATTCCATCAATGGAAATCGAACCGGCATTAACGTCATAAAATCGTGGGATCAATGAACATATTGTGGTTTTCCCTGCTCCAGATGGCCCGACAAAAGCGATGGTATCACCCGCTTTAATAGTAAGATCAATACCTTTTAAAACGGATTTTTTTTCTTCATAGTTGAAAGATACGTCTTTAAAGGAAATATCCCCCAAAAGGGAAGAAACCGCTATTGCATCCTTTTTATCCACGACATCAGGCGCGACATCAAGAAGTTCCGTAAAACGCTTAAAGCCGGCCATCCCTTTTGGATAGAGTTCCATCAACGCACTGATTTTGTCGATTGGCTTAAATAATACGTTAACATATAAGACGAATGCAACCAGTTCACCATAAGAGAGCTGCCCATGAAAAGTTAGCCAAGCTCCCATCACCAACACGGCAAGGGTCATAAACCTCGTCATCATGTAAATGCCTGATAAGCTAAAGGACATTACCTTATATCCAAGAAGTTTCGCTTTACGGAATCTGCGATTATTAGTAGAAAATCTATTCATTTCATATGTTTCATTAGTAAAGGATTGGACAACCCTCACTCCTGAAACGCTATCTTCTACACGGGCATTTACATCAGCAACTTCCGTATACATTTTTCTCCAGGCTTTATTCATCTTTAAATTACTAATGACAATCAATAAAACGAGGAACGGTAATATACATACGGATATGAGTGCCAGTTTCACATTGATTGTCAGCATAATCCAAAATGCACCTATAAAAGTCATGAAGGCGATGAATAAATCTTCGGGACCATGGTGAGCAAGTTCACCAATATCGAACAGATCATTGGTTATACGGCTCATGATATGGCCGGTTTTCGTGTTATCAAAAAAACCAAAAGATTGTTTTTGCACATGTTCAAATAATTCTTCACGCATATCAGTCTCAATATTGATACCCAATTTGTGACCCCAATACCCTACGATGAACTGTAAGAAGGTACTAATGATATAGAGAAGGAACAAACCGGCACTTACTGAAACAATTGCCGACCAATCATCGCCAGGCAGCAGTGTATCGATAAACCACTGAACTGCGAGCGGAAATGCAAGTTCAAGTACCGCAACGACCACTGCACTGAAGAAGTCAATAATGAATAACCGCTTATGCGGCAGGTAATATGTAGCAAAGCGTCGAATCATAAAATTTTTCTCCTTTTTTAACATATATTAAGGAGTATAATTCTATATTCAATAATCAGCAAGCATTTCAGAACCTATATATTCATATTATGGTAAAATCATCTATACAAAACAACCCAACCCGGCTCTTTCAATCTATTAAATGAAGGAGTGAATCCTGTGTAAATAAAAAACCATTCTAATTATCAATGGACTTTATTCTCGTAAAAGGATGGTACTCATGAAAAACAAATCGTTTCGACGCCTTTGGATCAGTCAGGCGTTTGCAAATCTAGGGGATATATTTTATGTAGTCGGGTTGATTTCACTATTATATACCTTAACGGGATCGGCCTTTTATTTGAGTCTGCTCCCTTTCACTACAACGATTTTTCGGTTTATCAGTAGTCTGCTTGCCCCCCTTGTCATCGACAGGTTTCCTTTAAAAGGAATCCTTGTACAATCTCAATGGTGGAAGACCATCTTACTCGTTGTCTTAGGAATCTATATAACAAATTTCAATCATGGTTTTGCTGTTGCCGTCATATTCTTCATTGCCATGATTTCATTATTGGATGGAGTCGCTGCCCCGGTTAGCGCAGCTTTGGTTCCTCAATTAGTTCCAAAAGAAGAATGGATGAAGGCGAATGGTTTCTTGAATATGATCACCCAGACCATCTTTGTAGCAGGATGGCCTCTCGGTTCCGTCTTATTAATAAGTACGAACAGCAGTATCATTATCTGGCTTACGGTCATACTGTTTGCCGTTTCAACCCTCTATACAGTAAAAATTGAAGTCTCAGAACAAACAACGAACACCGTTCGTCCGTCAAACCGGGATTCGATTAAATCCGGATGGATAGCGATTCGCCATCTCCCAACTATCCGTACACTCATTTCCATTGATTTTATCACAACGTTAGCTTCAAGCGTTTGGGTAGCTGCCGTTATTTATGTATACGTTGATGAGAACTTGCAATTAGGTGAGGAGTGGTGGGGATACATTAACACAAGCTACTTTATCGGCATGATTTTCAGTGGATTGATCGTCATCCGTTTTGCCAAGTTACTAGAAAAGCATATAGGATTCTTCATCATTTTCGGACTATTTCTCAGTGCAATGCTGATCCTTCTTTTTGGATCTACCAGTATTCCAGCATTCGCATTGCTGCTGGCATGTCTGTATGGTCTCCCTGAACAAATCCGGGAAGTGATTTACACCAAGCTATTCCAAGACCATGCTTCGGAAAAGACGCTTGCGAAAATTTATGCGGTTTGGGGAGCGGTCATCAATCTTACATTTGCCGGTTCTGTCTTGCTGTTAGGCTATATAACAGAAACATATAGTGTCGAAACAACGTTCCGATTTTCTTCCACCCTGATTTTCCTCGCCTTTCTTTATGCGATTTTTAAAAGGAAGGACTTACATGGGAAAGAAACGTGATCAACCACTGTCAAGATCTAATATGCCTAGCCGATCCATCATTCCTTTCGATACACCGTTAAAGAAAAAGGAGCCTTGGTTTTTGAAGTTAACCCAAAAAGTTGACACTTTATTTAATTAGGCAGCCTGGGCAGGGATTTAATTTCTGTGTTTTTATCCTCACGACCGAAGGCGTTTGCCCGTGCCATGTTAGAAATCGATTGAAGCAGATTTAAATCAATTTGTTTCCTTAGTTCATGGACTACTTTCGCTATGTCTTTCTTTGTAGGGCTTTCTTTTCTTGAACTAAGGCATTCGACTTTTTTAGATAGTCATTCTCTGTACGTAAGTGTTATCATTCGGCAAGAAGTGCTTCTTGAGAGCCTTTAGATGGCAGTGTTTTCTTGGTTTCTTTTTTTCATGGCACCTCCAATTGTTAGACAACATCTAACAAATTGGAGGTGCCGTTCATTTTCCATGGCTCCCTTTCTTTTTAGCGATTAGAAGGCCACGAACACGATAGAATCACATTAAAATCCCGGTGTGATTGTCTTGGTCCTGATGAAAGTCACACAAATAAACAGACAAAAAAATAAATTCTCCTCCTCTATTCCCAAATTCGTTTTATTTTATTATCAAGATATTCTGTTCCATAAACGCCCAATTCTGAGGGAATTGCAAACCAATCTGCCAATAAGTAGCCCCTATCAGTTCATATGCATCAATCAATTCATATTTAGCGCTTATCGAACGAATATCTTCTAACCAAACGACATGTTTCGAATTCTCTCTTCTATAAGAATAGGTAGGTGATGCCGCGGAAGTATCGAAAGTGATTTCAGAACTAGTTGCAATCGCTAGATTTTGGGCATTTTGCGCTGATAAAGCCTTAGTCTCATGGCTAGGCACTATCCAATCGTATCCATACATAGGAAATGCAGACTGTAATTTACTTCCTGGTATATTCGCCAAAGCATAACGGATAACCTCGCCCATCCACCAAAGAGGGGAAATTGGTTCAGGCGGGCCAGTTGGATACCCATAATCAATGGTCATCACGGCAACTAGGTCGGCTGCCTCTCCAATCCCCCGATAATCATGACCGCCTACAATTCGATTATCGGGATTATCTGCTGTTTTTGCATGTACGTTCACATGGAGGATCAGTTCGTTCAACCCCGCCTTTAATTGTTTTAAAAAAAGCACATAATCTGAACGTCGTGCAGGAGGGATGAATTCGATATCCATACTGACACCCCCATAGCCTTTCTCCCTTACGAAATTCAGCATACTATTGATTAAATTCGCTCTGAATCCTGAATTAGTGAGAACATCACCAGCCAAGTCAGCATTAAAATCCCCCTTTTGGAAATTCCGGATCATCAATAGCGGCGTCACCCCGGCTTGCTTGCATTTCGCGATTAGGGGGAGGTCATCACCGTCAATGAATGCAAAGCCTTCCTCGGTAAAGGAATAGGCTACAATGGCTAAGTAGGATAATTTATCACCATTCTCCTCAAGTGTTTCAAATACTACCCCACTAGAAGTCGGGAAGGCAAACCCCAGCGTAATCAATTGATTTTTGAAAGGAGACGGAATCGAAATTTCTGTGCCAACCTTTAGCGAGCTCGCAACAATTCCTGGATTGGCCTTCATGATTGCCGCAGCACTTGTTCCAAAACGACTGCCTATTTCAGAAAGGTTATCCTGATTTTTAATAAGATACCTTCGATTCACCACATTTTGATTAGGTATATACAATGCCAGACCAGGAACCAAAGCTGCTGATTCCAATCCGTTGACTTCAATTATCCTCGATGGGTCAACTTTATTTTTCGTGGCGATTTCCCAAAGACTGTCACCTTTTTTCACAACAATGATCGTCATTCAAAACCCTCCAAACCCCCTCCAAAAAGTTTATGTTATTCAGGTTAATAGATAGAACGAATTATCTCATTTCCATAATGATGGTATCCCATGCGATATTTAAATGATGGGGTTTTTACGAAGTGGAATAAAGGAATGCTTAATAAAAAAGAGGATGTCCAAAAGGACACCCCTCAATATGAGCCATCAATTGATTTTCCGTTTTACCCATTCTTACATACATCAAAGTAAATTCTTAATATCGTAAAACTTCCCATTCTCCAAATCTTCCACTTCAATTAGCTGCAATAGTTTTTCTGCCACAAATTCGGGACTCCTTAACATACCCTTCTCTTTATATTCATGGAATTTGTCTCGATTGGAAAAGTCCCGTTCGTCCGCTGACCGGATTGTTCCCTGCATCTCCGTATCCATTACACCTGGTGAAAAAGATATGAGAGACGTAGGGAAAGGTAATTTACCCTGTTCCGACCCTGCAACCCGCGTGAACATTTCTAGCCCTGCCTTAGTACTGCAGTAGGCAGCCCAGCCATGATAGGGTTTTTTTGCTGCACCTGAAGATATGTTAACCACTACCTTCTTTCTATTCCAGTCCCGGGTTAGTTTAACAAATTCATCGGTCAATACGATGGGTGCCATGAAATTCACCCGCATGCTTGTTTCCAAATTTACCTGACCAAGGTTCCCTACCGGCTTTATCGGTTCTATGACACCTGCATTATTAATGAAGTAAATGTCACTTTTTTCATCGACAGCAGCAAGAATCTCAATGATTAAGGAAGGTAACTTATCAGTCTCATTCAAGTCCATCGAAATGAATGTAAGTTTCGTCCCGAATTCTCCAGCCAGCCTCTCCATTTCAGGATGGGCTGTACGGGAAACTAAAATGCAATGATCACTCGTCCGCATACATCGCTTGGCAATGGCAGCACCTAAACCTTTAGAAGCTCCTGTGATAATAAAAGTTTTCACGGCATTTCCCCCTTTAATAGATCATTTTCTATTGTACCAAAAGAAGCGGCCCACATAGTAATGGGCCGCTTCTTTTTAAATTATAAAATGGGCGATACCAGTCTTGCAATGGACTCCTTAAAACGAATCCATCTTGATCGCTTTTCAAACTCTTCAATTGTAAGCTGCCTGCAGACTTGGATATCCTTATAAAAAATGCTTGTCAGTGTTTCGGCCATTCCTTCATCATAAATGAAGGCATTGACTTCAAAATTCAATTTAAAACTTCGGACATCAATGTTAGCTGTCCCCACCGAAGAGACCTCTTCATCCACGACAATCATCTTCGCATGTATAAAGCCGTTATCATAGATGTATATTTTAGCTCCCGCTCTTAATAATTGCCCTGCATTGAAAGTTGTAGCCCAATAAACGAAAAGGTGATCCGGTTTATTCGGAATCATGATTTTTACATCCAATCCAGACAAGCTGGCAATCCTGAGTGCATCCAATAAACTTGCATCCGGTATGAAGTAAGGTGTTTGAATGAGAATCGATTTCTTTGCTGAAGAAATTATTTTAATATAGCCATTTTTAATTTGTTCCCATTCAGAATCCGGCCCACTTGTCACAATTTGCAAATCTATATTGCCTTGAGGCTCTAAAGTAGGGAAATAATGAGGCTGATATGTTATATCATGGTGCTTTGATGCCTGATTCCAATCCAGGATAAAACGGGTTTGAATGGCTTTTACAGCTGAACCCCTTATTCGAAGGTGTGTATCACGCCAATAACCGAATTTTGGGTTAAGCCCTAAATATTCATCCCCTACATTAAAGCCGCCAACATACCCTACCTTTCCATCTATGATGACAAGCTTTCGATGATTACGGAAATTCAAACGTAAATTTATAAATTTTAACTTGGATGGAAAGAATGCCTCCACTCGTCCTCCTGCCTGCCTAAATTCCCTGAAGAAACTTTTAGTCATTCCCCTAGATCCCAACTCGTCATAAAGAATTCGCACTTTGACGCCTTCATTAGCTTTTTTAGTCAAAGCCTCAATGAATCGCTTACCAAGGCCGTCCCTTTGGATGATGTAATATTGTATATGTATATGGTTTTCAGCCTCTTCAATATCTTGAAAAAGCTGGTCAAACTTCTTTTTTCCTTCCGTAAAAATATCGACTTGATTATCTTCCGTAAGAACGGCATCATTGTTCCGGAGGTGCATATAAATCAAATCACGATAATTACTCGAAGAAGCATTTCGAAAGGGAAAATGATTTGTAGAAAGCTCTTCCATCTGTTTATCAAGGATTTCTTCAATCCCGACCTTCTTCTTGTCCTCCCATTGGAACAAATGGGCGTGCCTTAAACTCGTTCCAAAAAGAAGATATAAAATAAAACCAACTACAGGCAGAAAATATAACACCAATAACCAAGCCCAGGTCGTGCTCGCTTCCCTTCTTTCGAAAAATATGACAATCGTGGCAAATAATATATTAAGAATGATAACAAGGCCGAGCAAAACCGATGTAACATGCGTAAATTCCATAGCATACCCTCACTCAATTTTTATCCCCTTAAGGATAACATGCAAATTCTTTATATCAAAGGATTTGCTTATTATAAAAGGAAAACAGAGAATTCACAAAAATAGGCCTCCTCCTGTAGAGACCCATTTAATAAAAAAATCCACTTCCCCACCAATATTCCCCAGTATGAACAGATTGTTTTATAATCATTCTCTTAATAATCCCAACTCAACATTAACATAAATGTAAATTGACTTACCGGCTTTTCACCAATAAATTCACAGCTTCCTTGACTAGTTCCTCGGGATTCTTTTCTCCGGTTTCATTAGCCTCCCGAACGCAATCTACAAGATTGGAACTTACAATTACCCCAATTGTCCTGTCGATTGCGGATCTAGTGGCAGATAACTGCGTTACCACATCTCTACAATCTTTGTTTTCCTCCATCATTTTCAATATCCCACGAAGCTGCCCTTCAATTCGCTTCACTCTATTCTTCATCTGCTTATCATATTCCATGTGAGGTCTGCCTCCTACCTGCCAATTACTTTTGAATCCTATCCAGACTTCATCATAAAACCCGTTCAGTTTGAAGTGAAGCTTGAATAAAAATCTTACAATTTATAATACATACCACTTAGGTATAATTGTCAAGTGCCAATGATCAATATTCCTAAATCCATATGTAATTTCTATTTTTGTACAAGCAGACTTTGTGCAATAGCCTCAGAAAACTCGATTATCATTTGGGGAACGTAGGTTTTTAACAAAGCATTGACAATCGGGGCTTTAGCACCTTTTGCCGTTATCGCCAGGCAGCCAGTCATTTTAGTCTGTCCACTGCCGTACTGTTCTGCTAAAAAATAGCCATGGCCCTCAAATTTTTCATTTAGCCCCTTAAGTTTAAATGTTACCTTATCGGGTTCGTTCCATTCCAATATATTCACTTCAAGTTTAATTTTCTTTTTCATTAGTCCCAAATCGCTTTTAAACTCCCATATAAGTGTCCCATCATTTATCATCTCATGATTGATATACCCTGGGACAAGAGGTGCCCAACGATCTATGCTACTAACAAAACCCCATACTGTTCTTATCGGAACCGGTAAAATGATACTATGCAATCCTTCTGACAAAGCACTTCCCCCTTAATCATTTTACTTACATCTTTTTAACATATGGCTGAACAATAAAGATTAGACCGGATAGCAAATTAGATTCCGAAACAAATTTTCACAATATTACTGTCGTATTTGTCTTTAAAAAAACTCTTTAAAGATAGTACACTATCAGCTCATAACTTTAATAAAGGCTGTTTTACATACTTTGTTGCTATTTACCAGGTAGTGAGTTGTGGTTAATTTCCCCTCCAGATGCTCGCTTTCCTCTCCAATCAACCTTAAATAGTTTCGTTTTAAAAATAACAATCTTTACGAAAAGAGCCTTAATAAAAGATATCTTCACCATTTCAAAGAATCGCCCCTCTGAAATGGAAACCATCCTTTTTGTATCGTGTTATGTACTCAGTATAAATGGATTATCGGGACCCATAATCTGCCTAATCAAGAGATCCGGTGTGGGCAGCCAAATCATAGTTGATAATACCACCTCCAAGGACGTTTATATTTTCAAAAAAGGTGATATTTTTTTGGAATAAACAATTATTTGCCATTTGGAAACTGGGCGAAGAATTCGATTTAAACAAATACAGAAAGAAGGAAGGAAGTGTAAACAATTGGAGAGCCGGGCCTAGCCGTAAGCAGCTATTTCGTTTCAAGAGGGGAACAAACGATTTAACGGTGGCTTAATGACACCTTTGACGATTGCATTACCGAGGATGACTGAGTGAAAATTTCACATTAGAATATTATTTACAAATAAATAACTATGCCTTTAAACCAATGGTCCGAAAGGCATAGTTATTCCATCATTATATAGATTAATATTATCTTTTACTGGTTATTCCCGATTGAAAAGAGACGCTCCCGCTATACCAGGCTTTGTCATCTCATAAGGATTTAAAATCAAATCCAGTTCTTCTTCTGTTAACACATCATACTGTAAACAAAGTTCACGAACTGATTTCCCCTTTAAAATCGCTTCACGCGCAATACGTGAAACCACTTCATAACCAAGGTGCGGGTTGACTGCTGTAATCACACCAACACTTTGTTCAACATAATCTTTTAAATGTTGCTCATTCGCTTCAATACCTTCTAAACAATAATCTGTAAAGACATTGAATGCATTATTCATTATGCTAATAGATTGTAGTAAATTGAATACAAGCACTGGCTCCATTACGTTCAATTCTAATTGCCCTGCTTCTGAAGCTAAGCATATTGTATTATCGTTCCCGATCACTTGGAAAGCAACTTGATTAATTAATTCTGGCATTACCGGATTTACTTTTCCGGGCATAATCGATGAACCTGGTTGACGTGCTGGAAGTGTGATTTCTCCTAATCCCGCTCTTGGTCCTGAAGCCATCAAACGTAAATCATTAGCAATTTTAGACATATTCATCATGCATACTTTCAATGAAGCTGACACTTCAGTATAGGCATCCGTATTTTGTGTTGCATCTACTAAATGTTCTGCTCCTACAAGTGGCAATTCACTGATTTCAGCTAAATACTTAACAACATTTTCAATGTAGCGCGGATCTGCATTTAATCCCGTTCCAACTGCGGTTGCTCCCATATTCACTTCATATAAATGTTGACGTGATTGACTAATTCTTTTGATATCCCGCTCTAATACGCGACTATAGGCCTCAAATTCTTGACCGAGACGAATTGGCACTGCATCCTGAAGATGTGTGCGTCCCATTTTGATAACATGATCAAATTGTTTTGCTTTATTCTTTAGGACCGTACTCATCTTTGTCATTGTTTGTATCAATTGCTCTAATAGTCTTAGTGTTGATAAATGAATGGCAGTTGGAAATACGTCATTTGTTGATTGCGACATGTTAACGTGACTGTTTGGACTAACATGTGCATAATCACCTTTGTTGTGTCCCATAAGTTCTAACGCACGGTTGGCAACGATTTCATTGATGTTCATATTCATCGATGTACCCGCGCCGCCTTGAATTGGGTCAACGATGAAATATTCATGCCACTTTCCATCAATCACTTCATCTGAAGCTTTAACGATAGCGCTTCCAATACCTTCATATAACCGTTTCGTGTCCATATTCGCTAAAGCGGCTGCTTTTTTAATCATAGCAAGTGCACGAATCATTTCTTCATTAACTTTGTAACCTGTAATCGGAAAATTTTCTACAGCTCGTAAAGTTTGTATCCCATAATAAACATCTGCTGGAATTTCCTTTTCCCCAAGAAAGTCTTTTTCAATTCGGTATGTTTTTTCATCTATTAACATTTCCTCTTGCCCCTTTGTATGTTCTAGAATGTAATGTCCTCTGCAATCGGTGTTTCCATCATTTCCTTCACCTTTTTGGGTTCCTGTGTTTTTGCTAATACCCACATCAACTTAGGAACGATGGCTTCTGTATTCATATTTCTCGAACGAATGATGACATTCTTATTTACTTTTCGTCCCACTTCGTATATATCCATATCCTCCCCTTCTTCTAAACATTGGGTAGTAATGACAACGGATATTCCACATTCGACCAACTCATTCAATTTCTCTAAAATATTTCTTCCTTGAAATGGAATACCGCCGCTTCCATAACTTTCAATAACAATTCCCCGATATTGATTTTTCAGAAAATCAAAGAATTCCGGCTTAATTCCGGGATGCAGCTTAACTAAAGCAACATCAGTACAAAGGGATCCATCTAACTTAGGTTCCTTATTCTTTAGTGAATGAACTGGCTTAAGATACTCAATTTTATCTTCATATATAGAAGCAATATAAGGATAATTAATACTTTCAAAAGAATCATAGCTTTTCGTTCTCAATTTAATGGCCCTAGTACCCTGGATGACTCTACCATCAAAAACTACATATACTCCTCCGATATCTTCACAAGCAAACCGAATCGCATCAGAGATATTTCTTTTGGCATCCGTCTTTTTAAAGGCGATCGGGATTTGAGAACCAGTAATAATTATCGGTTTCCCTAAATTTTGTAACATATATGAGAGTGCAGCTGAAGTGTAAGCCATTGTATCTGTTCCATGGGTGATGACAAAGCCATCGTAATCATGGTAGTACTCATGGATGGATTTTGCCATTTCTGTCCAATCCTCGGGCTGCATATTCGTACTATCAATATTCATCAAAGGCTTACTATCAATCTGACATTGTAAATCTAATCCCGGTAGGTGGCCTAAAATTTCGTCAGCCTTCATCTCCGGTACCAGTCCATTTTTCCCTTCTAACGAAGCAATTGTACCACCGGTAGTAATCAACATCAACTTCTTAATTTTTGACTTCAACTTCTCCAATATACTACCCCCTATAGAGCCTCCCTGTTTACCAATCATTCTAAGCATCTCAGAAAGGATGTACTTTGTGAATGTCTATTACGCGTACAACATATGTAATTATAGTCATGTTCCACTGTGAAATCAAGCGTAAGTTATTCATTACGCGTACACTTCATTGTAATATGATGTTATAATAGTTTTATATATAAAAGGAGAGTAATAAAGATGATTTTAAATAGATTAACTGCATTAAGGAAGGGCAAAAGGTGGTCTTTGCAATATACGGCTGATAGACTCGGAATCGCTAAGAGTACCTATGCAGGTTACGAATCGGGGCACCGCCGCCCTTCATTAGAAACAATTAATTTATTAGCCGGCTTATATGAAACATCCACCGATTACATTCTAGGTAGAGTAGATTATCCAGTTTTTCAGTCTGGAAATGCCACAGAGTCCAATCAAGTCATGGAATTAACGGATTTCCCAAACATGGAGCTAGCTGTCGATGGAACCTCTCTTTCTGAAGAAGAAATGATTCAATTTATTGCTTTTATTAGATCTAAGCGAGAATTGGAAGTAAATCGCAATAAACAAAATGAAGCAACAAGACATTGTGCTGAAATCTGATAAGTTGGACTTCTGATATAAATCTCGGCAGCAAATAAACGAAACCTGAGTATAGACTATCATATTCTGTAGCATTAAAAAGGTACCGGCCATACAGCATCAGCGTTCCTTAAAGTTATTCATGTCATTAGTATTTTTGAAGGTTTGGAATTGTTTTCACTATCTCCCTTATAGTTGGGAACTTCCGGGAGAAGGAGGCTATTAAGTTCATGAACTCCATTACTAAAAAAAAATCAGGTAAGTCGTCCTTGTTATGATTAATGTTGAGTTTTCACGTTTGTGACTCTCACCGCAATTAAGAATGAGTAAAAATTACTTACAGGTTTGTAGCTCTTCAATAAAATTTAGTTTTTATTAATTAATAGAAGAAAGTCGTCTTATTCAAAGATCAGATCATCCAATTTCATATCGATATAAAATGGAACGGAAAGACATATAAACATAAGAAATATCGGTTTAATACTCCGGCTTTTCCTTTTTATTTATTTGCAATGAAAGAAAAAACCATAGCAAAGCTCATGGTTTCCCCCATAACATAGCAATGAAATCTTTAAAAGTGAATTTTTAACGGCATCGGAAGTTGCTTAATCTCACTTTTAATAATGTCCCCACCTACATTCTGCTTCCCTGTTTAAGGCATCTCGTCTTCTTTTTCCCGATTTTTAAAAGCTTCATGTGTGACAATATCCTCAATCTGTTCATACTGTCGGCTGTGTTCCTTCTCTTCGCTTATTCTATTATTAGGTAAATTTCCAGGGTGACCTTTTTCTTTATGATTAAAATTTTTACCACGACTCATACTCATTCTCTCCTTCCTATTCTTGTTTGTTTAGTTTTCCCAAGCAAAAAAAAAATATGATTTAATTTCACTTTTTACTTTTTCGTTAATAACTGCTCATGCTGGCCCGACTTACATAAAGGATGTTTTTCAACGTTGTCACAAAGCATTTCGACTTAAAATGAACATGTGAATCCAAAACATGGCTGCAAAATCAAGTAAGCCCCAGTGTCAGTGAGTTGACGACTGGACCATCAATATTTGTCGAAAACGGCTCCCATCGTAAACTCACAGCAAACCCGGTCAGGACCCGAACAGCATATCTTAGCGATTATTTATATCCCGATCTTACACGCCTTTTTTTAAAGGCACTAGACAAAAATAAGCAAGGCGGCTGGTCCCGGTCTCTTTACATATTACTGAACCTGAAAAAAGAGACCAAAAAGAACAGGTACCGCCTGATAAAGACGCTTCCTGTTCTTTTTGTTTTTGGCTTTGTTAAAGAATAATGTTGTTATTCGATTCGATCGAACATTCGTTCTTCATTGAACTAAAATTACTGAGAGCGAGTGAGTTTTAATGGCGGTAAGCGGACATAATTAACCTAATCAAAAATCTAAGCCAAAGAGAACAGCAGCGATTGAAGGAGTTCTTCATAGGGAGTGCGGGAGAAACAGAGTCTGTATTCACTGATGTATCAGAACAAAAACACAAAGACGGCTACACCTGCACCCATTGTCAATCCACTAATGTCATTCGCTTCGGTAAATATCAGGTAATAACTACAATCAATACCATTGATTCGTCAAAGATACCGCTGCAAAGAGTGCGGTGAAACATTCACGATATGACGAACACTCCTCTTCACAGAACTCATATGCCTAGTAAATGGCTTCAGTTCATCGAATGTATGATTGAAGGGTATTCCCTTCGGAAATCAGCTAAACCCATTGTTGCTCATTATGTGACGCTTTTTATTGGAGGCATAAAATTCTAACTGCATTGAAACAGATGGATTTTGAACTTTTCGATGGCATAGTAGAAAAGAATGAAACCTATTTCCTCTATTCCGAGAAAGGCAAACGGAATATCCAAGTTGGAAAACCAAATTTACGCGGTGGTAGTTCGGAGTTTAGAGGAATAAGTACGGACCAAGTATGCGTTCTTATAGCCAGAGACCGCCAAAAGAGAACGTTTTCCAAAACAATAGGAAAAGGGTTATTATAAAAAAATTTTGGACGAAGCGTTAGGTTCCAAGCTATTTGCTTGGCGGGCGTTTATGACTTATGCCAAAGAAAAAGGAATTGAGCGTCAATCGCTATAAAAGCAAATGGTTGGAGCGAGTTAAAGGGATTTATCACATCCAGAATGTAAATAGTTATCACAGCCGTTTAAAGAGCTGGATGGAGCGTTTGAATGATGTATCTAGACCATTATTTGAGCTGGTTCCAATTCTTAGACACCATCAAACATCTAAAAGATAACTTTACGATAACCAAAATGGTTTTAGACAGTTGTTCTTTCTCAGTTAACACAACTTATGATAAACTGACATTACCAGAATTTTCCGAATGACAGAACGTTCATTGTTCCGTTAAAGGGCCAGTTTAATTGAACAAGGAATTGGCATGACACCTTAATTAGTGAGCTTTCTACAACACGCCGCAAATGAATTTTGACCAAAGGGAATATCTATTAAAGGGATTAAATTGGAGGGAATAGAAAATGGATGTAAAGACACTTTTGTTACAACAATGGGCAAGCTGCTTAGATGAAGAAGACTGGTTTCCACCACTTGAAAAAGTGCTAGAGGACATCACTTTTGAACAGGCAATTTGGAAACCAGCTGATGGGGCAATGAATTCCATTTGGGAATTAGTTTGTCATTTACTTTTCTTTGAAAAGAGATATCTGATGCGATTTCTTGGTGAAACAGCGAATGAACCACAGGCAGAAAATAATGACTCTACATTTCGATTACCTACTGAGACGTTAGAAAATTGGAAGGAAACAAAACAAGAATACTTTTATGTTCATCGTGAACTTGGAAAAATACTAGCAAAATCAGAACATGAAGATTTGTATAGACAGATTCCAGGAGATAATTCATTAGTGCTTGAACTAAAGAGTTTAGCAATGCACGACGCATATCATATTGGGCAAATTGTATTCCTTAGTAAAATGCAAGGTGCTTGGGCAGCGAAACGCAGCTTTTAAAAAAGCTTCATTAGCTTTACAGTTATTCCATTATAGGGGGGCTTTAATGGAATAAGAACGGGAACGTCCAAATCGGACGTTCCCAAATTTTATAGTTGAAAACAACAATACCACTTTACAAAGCCCTGTTTTTTATATAATGATTATTAAAAACAGTTGATATAGGAATAAAGCTATGAGGATACCACTTCGGAAGGTCGCCACTTTCTGGAAATCTCTTCAATATGATGGGGTGCCGTTCTGCAGCATCCTCCGATTAAACGTGCCCCAGCATGGTGCCATTCTTCAGATTTTTGTTCGAGCGTGTTACATGATTCTTGACCATGCCATGTTTTAGTTTGTGGATCATAGGTTTCACCAGAATTCGGATAAACTATAATTGGTTTTTTTGTGTTCGCACTTAACACCTTGATGGCGTCCGTGACAACTGATACTGGTGCACAGTTAATACCGATTGCTGCAATTTGCTCACTGTCCTCAAAGAACTTTGCACAATCCTCCAGCAATGTACCGTCACTTATTGCTTTCTCATTTTTCAAGGAAAAGGATAGCCAAGCATATACTTCTGGATAATCTTTCAATAATGAATTCAATACTTTTGCTTCTTGCAGGGATGGAATCGTTTCAAATGCTAAAAGGTCAGCACCTGCTTCAATCAAAGCTGATATTCTTATTCGATGAAATTCTGCTAAAGTTTCATCTGAAACACCATAGTTTCCTACATATTCTGAACCATCAGCGAGGTAAGCCCCATAGGGTCCTACTGATGCAGAAACCAATGGCTTAGGTCTATTCGTTTGCGTCTCTTCCTTCCAAAAATCATCTCTCGCTTTTCTTGCGAGAAACACCGTTTTCTGAATTAACTTCAGGGCCTCTTTTTCTTGTATTCCACGCAGGGAGAAACCTTCAACAGTAGCTTGGTAGCTTGCAGTTATCGCACAGTCCGCTCCTGCACGGAAATAGTCAGTGTGAACCCGATAAATCACCTCTGGATTTTCAAGTAATACACGGGCAGACCACAGCGGATCGTCCAAATCACACCCATACCGCTCAAGCTCTGTAGCTAAAGCTCCGTCCAGAATCATGACTGGATGTTCTCGTAAAATAGCGTCAATTGGGTTAATTTTATTCTTCAAGATCTACGCCTCTTTTCTTTGAAGTTTGTGTTACATAATAACTTCCATAGCAAAACAAAATAAATGGAATACCACAATAAAGCGCAATCCTTTGTGTAGGATCAAATGCAATTCCTATACAAGAAGCAAGACAAAGCATGAAAGAAATGATTGGTACAAGCGGATATAATGGTGTACGATAAGCCAAGTCATTTACTGAATTTCCTTCTTTTATAAATCGTCTCCGAAATAGGAACTGTGAAGCGCTAATACTCATCCAAACTACAACCACGGCCAGACCCGAAATGGACACAAGCACTATATATACAGTATCCGGTGCAATAACACTAGAGAATAGGGCTAAACCACCGCCCAACATACTGAAAATGACCGCATATATCGGAACACCTCGTTTTGTTAATATTGCGAATATTGGTGATATGGTTTTCTTATCTGCAAGTGACCAAAGCATTCTGGAAGAGGCATATAGACCTGAGTTTGCAGCAGACAAAATGGCAGTTAAAATAACAAAGTTCATAATATCCGCTGCATATGGCACTCCAATTCGTTCAAGAACGGCCACAAAGGGGCTCTCTAATACGCCTGCATCCGAAATAGGCAATAATGCGGATAATACAACGATGGTTCCTACAAAAAAGATAATCAATCTCCACAATGTCAGTCGAATTGCCTTTGGTATCGTTTTTTCTGGATTCACAGTTTCTCCAGCTGCAATTCCGATTAATTCAGTTCCAGAAAATGCAAAATTCACTGCAAGCATCGTCATGATAATGGCAAAAGCACCATTAGGAAATAACCCTGCACTTATAAAATTGGAAAATAGCGGTGCTGATTGAGAGTTAGTCATTGGTATAAAACCTACCATTGCAGCAACTCCCAAAATAATAAATATCACGATCGCAATTACCTTTATTGACGCAAACCAAAATTCAGATTCAGCGAAAAACTTGACAGTCAGCGCATTTAATACAAAAACCAAAATGGCAAATAGAGCACTCCAAATCCAGACATTGATTGATGGATACCATCTTTGCATCAACAATCCAGCGGCCGTGAATTCCGAACCTAGTGCAACAGTCCAGGTTAGCCAATACAACCAGGCTACTGTATACCCTGTCCCAGGTCCAATGTATTTGGCTGCATAGCTATGAAACGCACCTGTCTCGGGCATATGTACTGCCAGTTCACCTAAACATAGCATGACCAGATAAACCACTAGTGCCCCTATCAGATACGAAAGGATAGTGCCAAACGGGCCAGCCTGTTGAATCGTATAACCCGTACTTAAGAATAAACCAGTTCCAATCACCCCCCCAAGCGATAGCATGATTAAATGCCGTGCTTTCATTTCCCGTTGAAATTCATGCTTCATTTTGTTCTCCATTCATACTCCCCTTCATCCTGCATCCAGAAAAAACGAAAACGCACTCTAAAAAGAGTGCGTTACTGACAAATAAAAACGTAGGGTCTCATCTATCAGGGTTTCACCCCCTGGAATTAGCACAGTGTCGTAGCAGACCTGTTGCTGAGGTTTCATAGGGCCAGTCCCTCCACCTCTCTGGATAAGAAATTTATTTTTTATTACTTTATCAATCTATGAAAAAATTGTCAAGTATTTGTTTTGAATTGTAAAGACTTGCTTTTTTGCGGGCAAGTCGCTCAAGACTTGGAGATAACGGAAGATAGAAAAAAAGACGACATCTTTTTAAAGGTGTCGCCACAATTCTTAAGGACGTTCCAATTCAAATAATTCTCCTAGTTTTGTATAGGTATGACCCGCTAATCTTGCTACAGGTTTTAGCCCATTCTGGTCTATTCGGCCATTATGGTAAATATCTTGCTCTATATGATAGCAGACTATTTTCCCTATCAATAAATCACAACCGGGTTTCTTCTGGGAACCTGCCAATGGTATCGCATGCTCTAATATGCACTCAAAGCGTACCTTTGCTTCTTGCAATCCTGGTACGGATACCTTATCACTGACAGCCGGCGTGAAATTGGTAAGACCCAATTCACTTTCGTCAGATGGGAGTTCCTTCGCCGTTCGATTTGCATCAGCCACATTATTCTCATCAGTGATATGAACAACGAATTCACCTGTTTGAATTGCATTTCGAGCCGTGTCCTTTGAAACTCCTTCTTTCCGTTGAACAGAAATGGAAATCATTGGAGGATTTGAGCTGACTATGTTAAAAAAGCTGAACGGCGCTATATTGATTGTACCGGTTTCGGATTGTGTCGTAACCAAGGCTATAGGTCTCGGTATAATGCTTCCAGTCAAAAACTTATAATTATCCCGTTCAGTAAGACTTTCAGGATTAACAGAAATCATCTTCATTCCCTCTCATTCTTATAAAAAGTTCTTTTGAAACCATGAACCCGCTGCCTCAACCTCTGAACGTGTTAACTGATGACCGTAATTTTCCCATTGAACATCAACTGTAGCACCAGCTTGCAGTAAAAGTTGATTAAGTTCATCAGTTTCTGCTGTCGGGCAAATCGGATCGTTTTTACCTGCAGCAATAAATACAGGTATACCCGAAAGGGACGGCAAAGCAATCCCTCGTCTAGGCACCATGGGATGATGAAGAATCGCCCCTTGTAGTGCCCCTTCGAAATGGAACAGCAAACTTGCCGCTATATTTGCACCATTGGAATAACCTAATGCTACCACTCTTTCACGGTCGAAGTCATATTTTTTGGACGCTGATTCCAAGAAGTCATAAAGCTCCTTCGTACGAAAGATCAAATCTTCTTCATCAAAAACCCCTTCGGATAACCGGCGGAAAAAACGGGGCATTCCGTTTTCAAGTACATTTCCCCGTACGCTCAATACGGATGATCCCGGTGAAACCATTTCCGCTAATGGCAAGAGATCTGTTTCCGTTCCTCCAGTGCCATGTAAAAGCAAAAGCAATGGCGCTTCTGGATTACTTCCTTTTTGAAAAATATGCTTCATCATTTATCCTCCTCAAGTACTCTCGGCACTGCCGGCAGTAACGTTTTCTCCATGATTCCCCTTTTTTCTTCAAGCCATGGCGGCAGCATTAATTTACTACCCATCGTTTCCTTCGTTTCATCATGAGCGAAGCCAGGTGGATCTGTGGCAACTTCAAAAAGTATACCTCCATCTTCCTTGAAATAAATGGCATCGAAGTATTGACGGTCTGTAAAGGGTGTCACACCATAGCCATGGTTGGCGATATGCTCCCTCCATTCTTTATGATCTTCATTATCGATTGCACGCCATGCAAGATGATGGACAGTTCCCACTCCGATGTTCCCATTTGGCAAAACCGTTTTTTTAACATCTATCAAATTTCCGATGTCCGATGTGGATTTGAAGCGGATGTAATCGCCCTCTTCCCCAATTTTTTGCAGGCCCATCACTTTCTCTAATAGTTCCATCGTTTTGATCGGTTTTGACGTCAATAATACGGCACCGCCGAATCCCTTGACCGCCTTGGAAGCTGGTACACCGCCGAATGACCACTCGCTATTTTTCCCTTCTTTACGCTCAACCAGTTCAAGTTGCAAACCATGGGGATCTTGAAATTCTAGATATTCCTCTCCAAAACGTGAAACTTTCTCGAATACTATATTAAACCTGTTCAACCGCATTTCCCAGAAATCCATTGAACCTTCCGGAACCGCATATGTTGTAATCCCCACTTGTCCAGAGCCAATTTTCCCTTGGTATGCCGCAGGCCAAGGAAAGAAAGTGATGATGGTCCCTGGTGAACCTGATTCATCCCCAAAATATAAATGATAGGTTCCTGGGTCATCAAAATTGACGGTTTTCTTGACCATGCGCATTCCCAATACCCCAGCATAAAAATCCACATTCTCTTGAGGATTGCCTACAATTGCTGTTATATGATGTATTCCCGCGGTTTTCTTTTGCATGCCGATTACTTCCTTTCCCGGTGATTAATTTGTTGATTTTGTATTCAGCGGTTTTAAATTCGATTCAATATCCTGTCTTTTCGATTCTAAAAAAGGTGGTAAGGCAAGGTTTTCACCTAGGTGCTGCTCTGCTTCATCCACAGTAAAACCAGGCCCATCTGTCGCTAGTTCAAATAATATGCCATTCGGCTCCCTGAAATAGAGGGAACGAAAATAAAAGCGGTCTACATAACCCGAGTTCACAAAATTCGATTCACTAATTTTTTCTATCCATTTTCTCAGTTCCCCTTCATTATCCACCCGAAAGGCAACATGGTGCACTCCGCCCCTCCCCAATCGTTCTCGAGGGATGTCCTTCCTCTCTTCGATATGGATTTCCGCTCCTGTTCCCCCCTCACCTGTCTCGTAAACGACAATCGGATTTTGCCCCCTTAAAGAAGATGGGTATGTTCCTGATTTCCGGAATCCCAACACCTCCGTTAGTACGCTTTGTGTCTGGTCAATATTGGGTACAGTGAGTTTTACTGGTCCTAATCCAATGATGGAAAACTCTTGCGGTACCGGGCTTCCATCCCATGGTACACCTACTTGAATTCCGTTACTACCCTGATCGGAAACCAGAAGAAGCCTTTGCCCCTCAGGATCTTTAAAAGAAAGCACCTTTCTTTTAAAACGGGTCGATATTTCATCATGCTCAACATTGCATTCTACAAACCGTTTTTTCCAATATTCAAGTGCTCTATCATCCCTAACCCTTAAAGAAATTTCTGAAATGCTATTGTTTCCTTCGTGAGTGCGGGCAGCATTGGGAATTTCAAAAAACGTCAGTTCTGTACCCGGTGACCCAATTTGATCTCCATAAAATAAGTGATACACACGAACATCATCTTGATTCACCGTTTTTTTAATTAATCGCATCCCTAACACTCTCGTATAGAATTCAAAGTTGTTTCCCGCTTTAGCTGTAATCGCTGAAACATGATGTAATCCTTTTAATTCCATCTGTACCACTCCTATCTTTATAAATCTCCCCTTACGGAGATGAATTATCCGAAAATAATATCTCGAATTCGAGATATCCAACTAGAGGTAAATTACTTTTAATAAAAATATCTTGATTTAAAGATAAATGATAGTGATTTATTTGTCAACCTTTCTTTCATTTAAATATTTCACCCGCATTCACTTATAATAAAATATTAAAACCAGGTCAAAATAAGTCGGTATAATTAATGGAGGTGTGATATTTTGGAAAAACGGTAGAAAAAAAGAAGTCATTTAAAAATGGTTTTGGTATGGTTTTATTCTTTTAAGACCAAGCCATATGATGGGCTTCAAGAACAATTCAAAACGTATGCCGATAACTTTCCGATTTGGTCGAACCAAACATCTGGCATTTTACAATTTGCGTATGGACTTCATTGGAAATCGAGGGGTTTTGTGCAAGCCTTCAGCATTATAATCCCTTAATCGATAAGAAGTGAAGAAGTCATGGGATATTCCTCGGGATTGGAAACCCATCGTACATATGCCCTTTGGAAAACCCACTGCAGAACCTGGGGGTAAAGAATTTTCACCTCTTGAAGAACGGGTAAAATAGTAGCGATAATACATTAACGGGCTGGCTCTATTTGCCGAGCCAGCCCTTTCATTTATCACTTTAATAATCCGGTAATGTTGCAAAGAATTTTGAAAATATCAGTGATGCAAAGCCTATATACGCCAAAACCGGCATGATTTTAATATACTCACTGTCGTTCAATACGTACATTTCACTTCCCCCAGTAACTTATTTAATTGGTGAAGAACGCCCTGGCAGCCATTCCTTCAAATAATATGGGAGTCCACCGGAATATTGTTTAGCAGCATGTCCACTTTTCAATAGTCTGTATGTCTTATCCTTACATGTTAGATGCTCCATTACCGGATAAATCATCTCCTGAGGGACCAAACGATCATACTTATTTGCTGTGACCAAAACACTAGCATCAATTTTCGAAAGTTTCGCCTTTTTCCCCCTAACCTTAAAACCACCATTAACCAAGCGATTTTTCATCAAAAGATCCTTCGTTATTTGTTTTGCAGCTGCTCCTGATAATGGCACATGCCCATTGGTCCACGCGTTGAAACGGCGCCAATTTTGAACGTATTCAGCATCATCCGCTTTATTCAATAAAGATAAATAGGGTGATATATATATAGGAGATGTAATTAAACGGATTCCATATTTAACTGCACTTGCTGGGATCGTTTGATAAATATCAATCGTCTCGTCAAAATCCACGGTCCCTTCTTTTACTGCTTCCTGCCATTGATCAAAAAATTCTGAGGCGCTGAAATCTACCGGTGTAACGGAGAGGATCAAATTCTTGATCGGCTCGTCGGCAATGGCAGCATATATCGCTGCTAACGTACCGCCGAGACAAAACCCCATAACTGTAATTTCTGATGCTCCAGAGTGACGTAATGCACGCTGCACTCCTTTTTGAATATAATCGACGATATAATCTTCGATCGATATCTCGCCATCCTCAAAACCCGGGCTTCCGAAATCAAGCAAATATACATCAAAACCTTCATTTACAAAAGATTCTATTAAACTATTCCCTGGGGACAAATCAAGAATCAATGGAGTATTGATTAGTGAATATATAAGAAAAACCGGCACATCATATTTTTTTTGTGCCGACGGATAATACCAGAGCGTTGATTTGTTTTTTTTCCACACCTCTTTTTTCGACGTCAGACCCACTTCAGGCATAGGCTGATTGGGAATATCCAAAAAATGCTTCCATTTAGATATGGGTTCGGACTGATGTTTCTGCACTTTCCGTTTAGACATTTGAATTCCCCTGTCCAAATGAATCGAATTTAGGCAACTGGGCACTTAATAATAAGGACTCATTCATAAAATCCACTAACCTTTTTTTACTCCCTTCTATTTCATTGGATTCCCATCCTGATTTCTTTAACTTTTTACGCGATGAATAAGGATTCCGTTTATTACGAAATGAAGAATTCCCTCTGACATTCCCGTCCCTATCCATAAGTAACTCTTCTAACCTATCAATTTTTTCTTCGAGCTGGATGACTAATTTTGCAAGACTCGCTACATCTTTTTTTGTTGGGTAATTCATGATGATGGACATTCTTTCTGAGGCTTCCTGCATCCTATTTATTTTTGGAATCTGCAATTGTGCATTGTCGCTTACTGTTTCAATTAATTCCCGGTTATTCAGCAGATTTTGAAATTTTTGATTCAGCTCTTGCTCTTTTTGTACTCCTAGTAGTTTAAGCCCTTCATAAAAATTTGATTCCTTAGCCATATATATCTTTCCTTCCTTTCTCCTCCATTTATGCTAATGCCGATGTTCCCCCGTCAACGATCAAAACATGACCAACCATATAGTCAGAAGCCTGTGAGGCTAAAAATACGGCGGCTCCCTTTAAATCATCTTCATTGCCAAACCTGCGAGCCGGAGTATTACCTAGTATGTCATAATTGGATTTCTCAAGAATTCCCTTTGTGATTTTGGTCGGGAAAAATCCAGGTGCTATCGCATTGACCTGGATGCCGTATCTTGCAAGTTTAACTCCTAAATCTTTAGTCATTGTAATGACGGCACCCTTACTGGTGTTATAAGCTATGGTATCCAATACCTCAGGAAACGTACCGCCAAGACCTGTCACGGATGCGATATTAATGATTTTTCCGGAATTTTGCTGTATCATAACCTTCGCTACAGCCTGTGAAAACAAGAATGTACCTGTAACATTTACATTCAATACTTTTTCCCACTTATCCTTGGGAAGATCCACAAATGGACCTGACCAGGACGTGCCGCTATTATTGACGAGAATATCAATCGTACCGAATTGAGCAACCGTTTCCTGTACCACACGATCAATGTCACTCTCATTCGTTATATCACATTCAAAGGCAATGGCATTAACACCCATTGATTGCAAGTGTTCACATACTTCCTTACATACAGGAAGATTTCGTGAAGCAATGGCTATATTAGCGCCAGCCTCACCCAAAGCCATAGCAATCTGTTTGCCCAATCCTCTTCCGCCTCCGGTAATGATTGCCGTTTTATTAGTCAAATCGAACATATTGCTCAATGTAGTCAACTTTTCAGCCCTTCCGTAATGAATTATTATTTATATAGAACTATCTATATCATTATAGAAAAGCCTATCCAATATTGTGCTTAAAATAGCCTAATGCCTCTGCCTTTTGTTTTACCAAGCTTTTAATGGGCCGATTCCTTTAGATTATTCGGCAGGTTTTTATGTCCCAATCGGTGATAATTAGACCGAACGGGCACTTTATTCGGCCGATTGAGCAAAATCGAATACTTGAACTATTTAATCGTTTACACTAGAGAATAGTAAGGAGGTTTTAAAATGACCATACATCACTTTCATTTAACCGCAGAATGGCCCGGCGGCAGAAATGATATCGGCATGATTCAATCAGGGAATCTTCAAACACAGATAAGTATCCCTATGGAAATGGAGGGGCCAGGGATCGGCACAAATCCCGATGAAATGCTGCTTGGAGCGGCCTCGACCTGCTATATCATTACCTTTGCTGCCATGTTAGAGCGAGCCCATATAAAAAAGGCCAGCTTGACCATGCAATCGGAAGCCATAGTGGATGTTACGAATGGTGTATTCACCTACAAGAAGATCATTCATCGCCCTACACTTGTATTAGCACCGGATACATCTGAAAAAGCGGCTGAAAAGGCGAGGAAGCTTGCTGAAAAAGCTGAAGCTTCTTGTATGATTTCAAGAGCGATCAAAGGTAATGTAGCTGTGGAATTGAACGCGGCAATTTCCATTGCACAACATCCTTAAACAGGAAAAAAGTGCCTAAACCGGTAAAGGTTAGGCACTTTTTGAACTATTGAATTGCGTTCACTTTATTTTCAACCTCGCGGCACACTTCATCAGCCGATAAACCATTTGCCTCAATGATAGACGCTTTTAATGAAGTATCACTAATTCCCATCACATTAGTATCCAATCCTGTTACCACACAACAATCCACGTTTTTTGCGTCAGCTTCTTGTTTAATCTCCACAACATCAAAACCTTTTTCACGAAGTGCTTCCTGAATATTCGTTAATGATTCTTCAACACCGATTTTTGACATCAACACACACCTCCTCTTCTTTCTAACCTGTCCTTTTCACCTTCAATATATGTATAGGATGCAAAGGAAATAGGGAAAGTAATATCGAGGTGATAAACATGAATGGAAAACACAAGAAAGATGCATCACAAACCCGTTTAGGTTCTTCTCAGGTTGAGGGGCAAGGTACCACTACAAAAGAAACCGGGTCCTTCACTCAACCATCTTCACTTAAAAAGCAAAAGCGTTCATGATCAAAATGAATCCCATCATGGAATTCCGCTTTCATTTTGGACAAAAAACGCTTGGTTTAACCGCCAAGCGTTTTTCCACTGCATAATCCAATGTTAATTGTACCGCACCCAGGAAGCTCTTTTCTTATATATTTTGTTTCCTGATTTCCCGTTGGATTTTTAAATCATTCAATTGATCCCCATCAATGGTTTTTGAACCCACTTTTGCTTTTTCTGCTTCATCCTGGTTAAAATCACTTACCTTTAAATTATTATTGGGAGCGGCTTGTTCGTTCCATTTGGTCATCATGATCTCCTCCTCATTCCTTTTATCTTTCCCAAACCAAAGAATATTCATGAATACACCACATCATTTATTGCAAAGATACTAATGGAGGTGGTTTTATTGGAACCAAACAAACCCGGCAATAAGAATGCACCGGATTTTAAAGAGCTGAACGACCGTATCATCAGGGAGCCATCACAGAGTCCCCGTTTAGTCATCGAAACAAATTTGGATGCAAAGAATGTAAATGATGAGAACCCCTATTCCGATAGAATCAACAGTGATGGATTTGCTGATTTTTTTGAGGAATAAAACAAAACCGGCTTAATAAGCCGGTTTCTCTTAAAAATATTTCTTCTTCCAAAAAATGAATGCCGTCGTCCCCGCTAAAGTGATGGCAATTAATAATGTAAAGATGAAAGCAAACTGATTATGTTCAAATGGCAGTTCCACATTCATTCCGTAAAAACTTGCCACCATCGTCGGAAGCGTTAAAATAATTGTCACTGAGGTTAGAAACTTCATGGCATTATTGACATTATTCGAAATAATCGAAGCGAATGCATCCATCATCCCGCTAAGAATCGAGAGATACACTTCTGCCATTTCGATTGCCTGTGCATTTTCGATGATTACGTCCTCAAGCAATTCTTTATCTTCTTCATACATTTTCAAATAATTAAAACGGAGGATCTTATCAAGTACTACCCGATTGGATTTCAATGATGTAGTAAAATAAACCAGGCTTTTTTCCAAAGCCAAAAAAGTATATAGTTCTTTATTTTTCATTGACTGATGCAATTCACGTTCCGCTTCATTAGTCATCTTGTTAATCTGTTTAAGGTACCGTAAATAATAGGATGAAATTTCAAATAATATTTGTAAAGCAAACCTTGTTTTCTTATTGGTGAAAAATCCTTTAATCTTATTGTTTTTGAAATTCGCTAAAATTGGGGTTTCTTTCAAAGATACTGTAATAAAACAGTCTTTGGTAAAGATCATCCCTATGGGAATCGTTTCAAAGATGGGTAAATCGGCTTCGTCCCGAGTCAAATATGGGAAGTCGACAATAATTAAAACATTATCATCTTCTTTTTCTATGCGGGGCCTTTCCTCATCGTCCAGCGGATCTTTCATGAAATTAATCGGTAACTTCAAAGTCGTGCATATATAATCTATTTCGGCCTCTGTCGGCGCGACAATATTCACCCAGGAACCTTTTGTCATTTCCTCGATATTGTTTAGGTGCCGGTTTTCATTCGTCTTGTAGATTTCAATCATTTGATGACCTCCTCTTCTATAGAGAAAGCCTTATTTACCTTCTTCGAGCAGATACTCAGGGAGAATAACAGTCTCGACTTCTAGCATCATATTGGCTTCCTCTTGCTTACTGGGTTCAGGATCATAAGAACTGCTGCTCACTCGTATCCACTTCCTTTCGATTCTTTAATCTTAATCCTTATTCTTTTAAAGCACAATAACGAATTTACCACCTTGAACACCCCGTTTAAAATTCGCAATCATCTGAATTTAACGATTTAAAAAAAGATCAAATAAAGCCATAAAAAATCGCTTGGAATCTCCAAGCGATTTTTTATTACGTTATCCATGCTTAGCATTATTATAATAGTGAACACCATACATGGCGCCTTCATCTACCATTTTATTATCTTCATGATCATATGGATCGGGGTGACCTGCCTTTTCAATTACAGGATCCAGCTCTGAAGCCTTCCTATTCCAAAAACTTAATGTTTTATCTTTTGCACTGGACCACATGTCCTTCACTTTTCCTCTGTTCGTTTTATTTGAAAAAAATGAGACTCCGGCAACTCCGACTCCTAGTAATACTACGTTTCTTCCTAATGCCATCATTACCTTCCCCCTTATTATTGGATTAATATATATATACCCAATGCCCGTTGATGTAAACCTTTATTTATATGGAGGCTTTTGATAAAAGAAATTAGGTTTCATTATTTCATTGTTATACGGCTGATGAAATACGTGTGTCGTAGCTGGAGACACCGGTGGAATTAACCAGGTCCAGTCACCCGTTACTTTTCGGTCACATGAAGTTTCCTTTTCTTCGAATTTCTTGAATTGTTTTGCTGCCGTATGGTGATCAACAATGCTGACCCCATGTTTTTTAAACGAATGGAGGACTGCATCATTCAGTTCGATCAAGGCTCGATCTTTCCATAAATTTGAATCACGTTTAATATCCAAGCCCATCCTCTCCCCTATTGCTGGAAGCATATTGTAGCGATCTTCATCAGCAAGGTTTCTGCCGCCAATCTCCGTTCCCATGTACCACCCATTAAATGGTGCAGCTGAATAAGTAATACCGCCAATTTCTAGCCTCATACCAGATATGATTGGAACTGCATACCATTTGATTTGAAGATCTTGAAACCATGTAAACTCAGGGTGGGTGATTGGAACTTCCTTAACTAGACTTTCAGGAATTTCATGAAATTCAGGGGTTTTTCCGTCCAACTGGACTACAAGGGGTAAAAGATTGAAAGGTCCAAATTTCCCTTCCCATCCTAATGCCATGCATTGCTTTGTGAATTCTATTGAACTTGAATCGCCAATTACACCATGCTCTGTCTCATATCCTGCATAACGAATAAGCTGATGATTCCAAATATCCACTTTTACATCATGATCTTTCTGTTTGAAAATTGTAATCAAAGGCCTGATGTTTCCATTATTCGTAGCGTATTCGATATGCTCAAAGAGAGCCGATACTATTTCTTCCTCGCTTTGAATCATCCTTTTATCAATCACCCTCAGCGACTCCCAAAAAAAGCGCCCGATGCATCGATTACTATTACGCCAAGCTAATTTAGCACCATAAACCAATTCTTCATATGTATGTTCATATCTGCCTGTTTCATTTAATTCCTTTTTGATTTGTTCGATCCTGGCATTTATGTCCTCTTTCGTTTTCAATAATTCCGGGTAACTTGTCCTGATAAAGGATTCGGCCTCTTGAAGTAAATCACTCATTTTTCCCACGGATCCTTCCATTTTCAACTCTTTGACTTCAATAATAAAGTAACATATTTTTCATAGTATCTCTAAAGGAACGCAGTTTTAAAAGAGCATTTCTTTTAAAATGTGGCAATTCTGAGGCGAAAATTTTATTCATGATACTTAAAGTAAGTTCATAAATTTCTTATACTATAACATCTCTAGTAACTAAATAATATTCGGTAAAGTTGTTACATAAGAGGTAAATGCATTATAATATAATAATAATGGGGTGATATGATGAATAATACGACACTTTGTCCACGATTTGAAAAAGGAATGCAAATCTTGAGTAAACGCTGGACTGGATTGATTGTCAATCAATTGCTTAATGGCCCTCAACGGTTTTGTAATATTGAATCTGCCTTCCCGATCAGCGGCAGGATTCTTTCTGAACGTTTAAAGGACTTGGAAATTGAAGGTATTGTAAAAAGGGACGTATATCCAGAGACACCAGTCCGGATTGAATATTCTTTAACTGAAAAAGGCAAGGCCCTTGCACCGGTAATGAAAGAAATTCAAAACTGGGCACAAGAATGGCTCGAACCAATACAGAACCAATAAAATAGGCATTAGAAGAAATCGGGGAAAGTTCGCCAGCTGGCGGACTTTCCCTTTTTTTATATCTAGCATTTGTTTAGGTGCCTGCGACAAGTGGTATATTTTTTACAGTTAGAATAACACTAGGTTTATTCCAAAATTGTATGGGCGGTGTATTCATGAAGCAAGCAGATTGCATTATTGTTGGTGGTGGTATAGCTGGTATTCAGGCAGCCATTCAGCTCGGAAGATATAAACATGATATTATTGTCATTGATTCTGCTCAAGGCCGTTCTTCCATAGCCAAGGCTTACCATAACATTCTTGGATGGCCAGATGGGGTAAGCGGGCACCAATTAAGGACTCTGGGCAGACAGCACGCAGAAAAATTCAATGTTGAATTTTTGGAAGATACAGTGACATCTCTTGAAAAAAAGCGGGACAAGTTTTTTATCCACACAAAGAAGGGCATGGAATATCAAGCAAAAATGATTTTTCTAGGTACCGGTATTACCGATAACATCCCTCCAATCAAAAACATCTATACAACCCTTGGGACATCCACATATATATGCCCTGACTGTGATGGGTATGAGATCATGGATAAACAAACCGTGGTCCTTGGAGGCGGAAATGCAGGTGCAGGAATGGCCCTTACTTTATTATATTGGTCAAAGGATATCATTTACGTCAATCACTTGAAATCAAAAATTGATGAAAAGTATAGGGAAAAGTTAAAGGAAAATCAAATTCCCGTATTCGAAGAAGAAGTCGAAGAGGTTCTAGTAGATGCCAAACAGCAGTTAACCGCAATACAATTAGTATCTGGTAAAATAATTGAAGCCGAAAAGGCATTCACGGCGTTTAAAGGGAACAAACTTAATAATGGCCTCGCCTTACAACTAGGTGTACATGTAAACGAAAACAATCATGTCGTGATTCATCCCCGCACTAAAGAAACGAATATTAAAGGAGTTTGGGCCGGCGGTGACCTTGTTGCCCATTCCGAACAAGTCACTATTTCGATGGGGGATGGGACCCAAGCCGCGATTTGGATTCATAAGAGACTGTTGGGCCAGCCACTTCCTTATGATTAACACCTACGGGAATTTAAAAGGGCGACCTGTTCACCAGGCCGCCCTTTGCAATCGTATTTATAAAAATCTTCTGTGTAAGACTTCGTTTCACATCTAATCTACGTTCGCTTCCTACCTTTAAAAACTTTAACCAAAATGAGAATGACCGCGATGATAAGCAGGATATGTATAAAGCCTGCAGCCACTTTAAAGACTAAACCAAGAACCCATAATAATATTATTACGCCAATAATTGTCCAAAGCATTATAATCCCCCTTCCTTCCCTTCTCATAATGGATCTTTCTTAATGAGAAGTTTCCTCAGAATGTTTAACTTACATTTAAATTACCCTTATCTTTCTGCAACAAACCCTTTTGTGGGTAAACCAAAAAAAATTACATAAAACTGTAAAATCTGTAAAAGATAATAATGAATGAGGAATCTTCCATATTGAAAACATTCACCATAAGGAAGGCCTTTCAAGTTTTTATGGTTCTGCAGATCTTTTATAAGAAAAGGCAAAAACAAAAGAAGGAGTCGTTCATCCATGAAAAAGTTTTTAATCATCTGTTTAACAGCCTGTTCCCTATTCTTAGTTAACATGGATTACCCGTCTGCACATGAAACTAAAGCAAAACCGGAAAGTGTACAATTCACTGAGGTTCAAAAATCGGAAATCGCAAAGATACACAAGCAAATACTTGCGGACAAAAAGAAGTTGATCGAAAAATATGTTGAATATGGTGCGCTATCAAAAGAAGACGCCGATAAAATGTTTTCACATTTTGAAAAACATTATAAAATGATGGAAGAACATAATTTTCAAATATCGCCGCATCGCCCACATACAGGGCATACGCATAAGTAATTCTATGTTCTTTGCCTATATAGCATGATAATCCGTCCTGATAAAAGGCCGGATTTTTTCATTTCATTCTTTCTTGATAAATAAACACTACGCGTTTACCATTTACTAAAGGATTTATATTTCTCTTTAGCGAAATACATAACAATGAGAATGAAAGGGTGAAAAGGATGAACAAAATAGGTATAACAGCAAGAGACTTATTTCACTTGAAATCAGTAACCGATCCAAAGCTATCGCCGGATGGCAGCATGGCGGTGTATGTCCAAACCAGAATTGATGAAAAAACAGAAAAATACATTTCCAATCTGTTTATGTTCAGCCTGATTACGAATGAAACAAAGCAATGGACGTTTGGGGATAATCGTGATACATCACCTGCATGGTCCCCCGACGGAAAGCATATCGCCTTTATATCGGACAGATCTGGAAAAAAACAAGTGCACATTATTGGGAGCATTGGAGGGGAAGCACGCCAATTGACCCATTTCGTTAACGGTGTAACAAAACCTATATGGTCTCCTTGTTCCACCAAGTTGTTGCTTTCTACAGGGTTAAAAGAGGGGGAATGCCTCAATGCGGTTAAGGAAAATGATTTTTCCAAAGATGTTCATAGATATGACCGGATTAAGTATAAATGGGATGGGAGAGGCTATTTTGATCAGTTATTTCAGCAGCTTGTCATCGTGGAGATTTTAAATGACGAAGCCATATTGCTGACGGAAAATAATATTGATCATCACCCGAATGCGTGGTCCCCTGACGGTCAGCACATTGCATTCATAAGCGGGGATGCAGAAAAGAGTGATGATGAACTTTTTTCTGATATTTTCATCATGGAACTAGAAACGAATTCTTCACGTAAGTTAACGGATAGTACAGGTTTCTTTAGAGATCCGAAATGGTCTCCAAATGGTGAATACCTTTCATTCATTGGCCATTATAAAGAATTTGCCGGTGCCACCTTTTCAAATATCTGGTTATACTCCATATTCGATCAATCCATTCAGTGCTTAACCGATGGATGGGACGTCCAAATTGGGGATTCTGCAATCGGTGATTTCCAAGTCGGAGCAGTCGACCCTGGTATTTTATGGACAAACGATAGCCAAGGCTTTTACTTTTTAATAAGCGATTATGGAAATACTGGCGTATATTATGGTTCGATTGAAGGAGCCATGTATCCATCTATACTTGATCCGCAGCATATATACGGCCTGACTATAGATCCCGAAAGCCATCGTGCGGTCGTGGCCATTAGTACCCCCGTTCATCCCGGTGATCTCTTTGTTTATAACCTTACAAATGGGGATAAAGAACAAATTAGTTTTATTAATGAAGATTTTTTAAAGGATAAACATTTGTCCATAGCCGAACCCATTACTTTTCCATCTGTTGATGGACTTACCATACACGGCTGGATCATGAGACCGACCAATTTTAATGGAAATCAAAAATATCCACTCATTTTAGAAATCCATGGCGGTCCGCATATGATGTATGCCAATACCTATGTTCACGAATTTCAGACCTTGGCTAATGAAGGGTATACTATTTTGTTCACTAACCCACGTGGGAGTGTGGGTTATGGTCAGGACTTCGTAAATGCCTGCCGAGGGGATTATGGAGGCATGGATTATCAGGACTTAATGGCGGGCGTTGACCATGTTTTAGCGACGTATGATTTTATAGAGCATGAAAATTTGGGAGTATCCGGCGGCAGCTATGGCGGGTTCATGACAAATTGGATCATCGGTCATACCAACCGTTTCAAGGCCGCTGTTACTCAGCGCTGCATTAGTAACTGGATTAGCTTTTATGGCGTCAGCGACATTGGCTATTATTTTACTGAATGGGAAGTAGGCGGCGATATCGTTAACTCTGCTGAAAAATTGTGGCAGCACTCACCTTTAAAATATGTTTCCAATGTGAATACCCCTTTACTTTTACTTCACGGTGAAAAGGATTTCCGATGTCCCATTGAACAGAGCGAGCAATTTTTTGTCGCTTTAAAACGGCAAAAAAAAGAAGCGGTACTTGTTTCCTTCCCAGATGAGACTCATGAAGTATCCCGAAGCGGATCTCCAAAAATGCGTCTGCAACATGTAGAAGAAATAAAAGGATGGTTCAATAAATATTTTTAAAAACAAAACTCTGTTAGCCTTTCGCTAACAGAGTTTTTGTTTTTAATGTTGGATTTGATCTCTGTCCTCGGAAATTGAACTTAAAGCATTTCCCGCAATTGAATTTGTCTGATGATGCACAGCAAGATCACCCAACGCCACGACTCCGACCAGCTGGTCATTTTCAATTATAGGGAGCCTTCTGATTTGTTCATTCCCCATTAACTCCTCAGCTTCATCCACTGACATATCAGGGGTGCCTGTTACAAGATTCGTGGAAATAACATCGGTAATTCTAGTCGAATTCGGCTTTTTCTCGGCAACACAGCGGATAACGATATCCCTGTCTGTAATGACACCAATTAATTTGTTATTCTCCAATACAGGAATGACTCCAACATCATCATCCTTCATTTTGACTGCTGCTTCATATATATTATCTTCCACAGTGCAACAATCCACGTCTGTTGTCATAATATCTCTTAATGTAGTCACGGATATTACCTCCATTTTTCATTAGTTGCTTGTTTATTGTTGACTGCTCAAGAGAAATTATTCATCAAACCCTAACACATTTCATTCCACATATTTCCCATGATCCGGTTTAGCTAAAGAATCGAATTCCTTTGCCAACTTTGATAATCCCCTTTCCAATTCTTCCCCTTCAATAGGATACCCGTGCCCCGTTACTGCTACAGCAGGATTCAGACTATCCAATAACCTTACCGATTCCTTGGCAGACTCCCAATCGGTTGTCAAATACCGTGGCGGCCCTGCTATTTCTTTCTCCTGAGTGATGACCTTGTATAGTGAATCTTGCCTGACATTCACAAAAGCATCTCCAGCTATCAGACTTCGGTCACTTTCCCGAAATAGTGAAATATGTCCTTTTGAATGGCCCGGGGTGTGAACCCATTTCCAATCGCCAAGCTCGGGAACACTGTGATCATCAGGCAGGGGTTGAACTTTTTCATCCAGGTTGATTCCCTCATTCGGAAACATCCAAGAAATCTTAGCAACCATCCCCCCTTCGACAGTATAATCTGGCTCAGGATAATTTTCCTGTCCCGTTAAATAAGGCATTTCTTTAATGTGGGCATAAACAGGAGCTTCCCAATATTCCATTAACTCAATCAATGCACCAACATGATCGAAATGTCCATGTGTCAAAATGATGGCCGCAGGTGGATGATGTGGTCCGTATATTTCTTCGGCAGCTCTCTTTATCATCTCTGCTGAACGTGGCATTCCTGCATCTATCAATACCCATTTTTCATCTTTGGGGGACCCTATAAAAATTACATTAACGATTTGTACGGGCAGACAGTATATATCCTCTTTTACAATCTGAACATCTCCACTGGAAACTGAAGTCATTGGCAGAAATTTTTCATTCAAATGATTATCATCCATTATAGACCTCCTAATAAAACTTACTGTTTTTTTAAGGATACCCTGTAAAAGAAAATAAAAAACAACCTATAATTTATATAGGCTGTCTTTCAGTAAACATCCCTGCGTGTAAAAACTGTAAAAGAAATAAGTAAAGCAAGCACCCACCAAACGAGCAATGTAATGACGGAGGATAATAAGGTCATCCCTTCTATCGGAGGAGCCGTCCCGCTAATATAGGCGGTCAATTTCAAATTCACCATAAAAAAATATTTCGCTGACACCCATGATGAAACCATATTGTTCAATATAGCTCCGGAAATCAATGCAGCCAGCATAATGCCCATGCCTGCAGGGGTGCTTCGCACCAAAACCGAAAGCATGAAAGAAAGGGTACCTACCACTACTGCAACCAGCCAGACAAGCCCCAAATCCATCATAAGGAATTTCCATTGTTCCACTAGCCTTACTTGACTGACATCCACATCAGCACCCTTTAATTCGAATCCGGTTATTACGGGTGCCCCCCAACCTTGATACCCAAAAACGATCCCCGATAAAAAATACGCCAAAAAGGCTGTCATCGCCACGATAATCGAAACTGACAAAATTAATGTTACATATTTGCTCAATAAAATTTTCCAGCGCTCAACTGGCCGTGTCAGCAGAAGCTTGATCGTGCCTTGACTATTTTCGGAAGAAACCAAATCACTTGCCACTATCATGATCAACAGCGGAATGAACAAATCAATTGCATTTTCCAAAAACATGCGAGTAAAAGTAGCGGCTCCTGGCTCTGTCGGGTTAATGTCATGATCCAGGTAATATTGCTGCTGTTTGAGACTTACTTCCAGCTGTTCACGCCACTCATCCAACATCCTATTTGAACCCAACCGATTTTGAGTATCAATGATCTGTTGCTGAAGAGCTGCACGCCAATCATCAGTTCCCAGCTTCTCCCGCTGCTCTTCCACTTGTTTGTATTGTGCATACGTGAACATCAACACTAAAATTCCGACGATGATACCTATTATGATTAACCGTTTCTTTGCCAACAACTTCATCATTTCATTTTGGATCAAGTTATTCAATATTTCCACCTCCGACACCGGTCACTTGTAAAAATAACTCTTCCAGTCCCGGAAGCTTTCGGTTCATTTCATGTACCTTCACCCCTGCTTGGTTAAGTGCAGCATTCCATTCGGGGGTTTCGAATTCATCATAAGCTGTAATGATATATTTTTGATCTAAGGTAATATCGGTGAAACCACTAAGGATTTCCACTCCCTTTTGTAAAGGTTCTACCCTCCAAATCATCCGTTCTTGCGTGGATAATAGGCGTTCCACTGTATCCGTTTTGATAATTTCCCCACTTTTAATAATTGCGACGCGGTCACAAAGCTGTTGTATTTCACCTAATAAGTGAGAAGAAACTAGAACACTCATGCCTTCTTCTTCAGCTAACTTTCTAATGAATTGTCGCATTTCACGGATTCCAGCAGGATCTAGACCGTTAGTGGGTTCATCCAAAATCAACAGCTTAGGACTATTAAGCATTGCCTGCGCGATTCCTAGACGCTGCCTCATACCTAAGGAATAGGTCTTCACTTTATCATGAATTCTCGCTTGCAGACCGACGAGTTCTACAACCTCGATCATTCTTTTTTCATCAACTTCAGGTAACATCCTTGCAAAGTGGAGCAAATTATTCCACCCGCTCAAAAATGGATATAACTCTGGATTTTCAACAATGCAGCCCATTTGCTTCATTGCCTTCGTAAATTCCTGACGAACATCATACCCGCATATATGGATGGAACCGGAGGATGGCTTAATCAAACCGACCAACATGCGGATCGTTGTCGTTTTACCGGCTCCATTCGGTCCTAAAAAGCCAAAAACCTCACCTTCATTCAGCTCAAAATCTATTCCTTTAATAATTTCCCTTTTGCCAATCCTTTTTTTCAAGCCCTTGACAGACAATGTCACCTGTTTCATCGATCCTCATCCTCCCATTTTATTAAAGGAGCAACCCTATCAGCAATCAAACGATAACCCTTCTGATTAGGGTGAAATTTATCTGAATACAAATACTCATTTACCGACAATTGAAATATATCAAATGTTGGGACGAAAATTGCATTCTTATAAAGAGCCACGACTTCTGCCGTTTCATTATTCCAGTCCCGTACGATGCGGTTAGTATCAAAGTCCTCATCCAACTCTATAAATGGATTATACAGGCCAAGCAATAATATGGTAGCTGTATCATTGACATTATTGATATCTTTAAAAATACCATGTAAATTCTTCAAATAATTCCTTTTCAAATCAGATGTGGCTTCACTATCATAATCAAGCAGGGTCTGGCCTTTTTGAAATAAATCGTTTCCGCCGATCGTAACTAAAATAACATCAGCCGCTTGGATTTGGCGCTTCACTTCCGGTTGTTTGACTTGCTGCGCCAATTCTTTAGATACCTGTCCATTAATTCCCAGGTTATGGATGAGCGGTTTTTTATTATATTCACTCTCCAACTCTTCCACAACAAGTCCGACGTAGCCTTTGCCTGTTTCATCACCTGTACCACGCGTCAATGAATCACCTAACGCCACAACCGTAAAATCATCAGGCAGATCATTTTTAATGGGGGATTCCTCTATTGTTTCCATATCAGAAGTCCTTTTTCCATAATGGTCAATAATTGCCCATCCTAGGCATAATAAAAAAAACAGTCCGATAAGAGCTGATACAATGGTAGCGGCCAATACTTTTGATTTGCTCAAAAACACTCATCCTTCCATTCATTCTCTACCTTCCATTAAATCATATTATTTCCAAAAATAAAAAACTGATTGCTCTTGATACCAAAAATCCAGGTAGCCCATCTCCTGATGTTAACATCCTATCTTTCTTTAAACGGTACCCTACCACTTCTATCATTAAAAAAGGCAGAACGGGATTCATTTGTCCCATTCTGCCTTTTTTTGTATTACTGTTTCAATGATTCCTGCCCCGTCATGGAACTCCCTTTGATTTTGTGTGCTCTTTTTGACCAGTAGGTCGCAAGCAAAGGACCGGATATATTATGCCAAACACTGAAGATTGCGCTCGGGACGGCCGCCAGTGGCGAAAAGTGAGCTGTGGCTAATGCAGCACCTAAACCTGAGTTTTGCATGCCCACTTCAATTGAAATCGCTTTTTGATCTTCGTATGGAAGTTTTAACACTTTAGCTGCAAGAAATCCAAGTAATAATCCAAATGAATTATGCAGCACAACCACCCCGAATATAGCCAGCCCTGATTCAAGTATCTTGTCTTTATTTGAACTGACAACTGCAGCGACGACTGCCACGATTGTCACAACGGATATCAATGGAAGTGCTTTAGTTCCCTGACTTACTTTCTCTTTAAAAATGAATTTTACAAGGAGCCCTAATAAAATAGGGACCAAAACGATCTGGAAGATAGAAAATAGCATATCTTTTCCTGAAACCGGCAGCCATTTACTAGCAAGTAAATAGGTTAGTGCCGGCGTTAAAAACGGTGCAAGCAAAGTGGATACAGAAGTGACCGCCACTGATAATGCCGTATTTCCTTTAGCTAAAAATGTCATTACATTTGACGCTGTACCTCCCGGACAACATCCAACAAGGATCACTCCGACAGCCACTTCAGGTGAAAGTTCCAAGCTAGTTGCTAGGAGATATGCCACACCAGGCATGATGATGAATTGTGCAGCCACACCGATAAAAACGGATATCGGCTGCTTCAATACAGCTTTAAAATCACTAAACGAGAGAGTGAGTCCCATCCCAAACATTATTATTCCAAGTAAAATGGATATGTATGGAGCAATCCATTTAAATGCATCCGGAAAAATCATTGCTAACACAGCAAATAGGAGAACCCAAATGGCAAAAGAGTTTCCAGCTGCCTTACTTATTTTCGCTAACTTATCCATAATCCCTAGTAGACCACCTTTTCTAATTTATAATTAGATTATACTTCATATTCAGAAAATAACAATTAATTCTGACAATTGGGAACTGAGGCCTCCCTCTCATGGACGAGCAAAAAAGACCTCTTCACCATTTAAGATGAAAAGGCCTCTTGCTTTCAATAAGGGAAAAATTTAATACTATTATTTTTCTAATATACCAGTGGTTTTCTTCATTACTTTTAGGTTTTTATCTAACCTCATGAGCCATACCGTGAGCAGCATCCCAATCAGTGTAAGTAAACCGTAAAATAAATACACTGCGTATATCCCTGATTTATCCAAGATTATCCCGCCGCTGAAGGTACTGAACCAGTTTCCCAATCCATTGCCAATAGCGGAATAGAGCGTTATTGCTGTAACTGTTATGCGGGCCGGGACGACTTCCCGAATATATTGTAATGCCGCAGGAATGAATAGGCCAAGTGAAAACCCTTGAATGATCGAAGTTACATATACGGTAGCCAAACTTGGTTCTGTAAAATACAAAACCCAGCGAACCAATGAAGCCGTTCCAGCCAATAAGGTTATTGGCAGCAGGCCCATTTTATGAATCCAGGTACCTGCCATTCTCATAAATGGAATTTCCGACAATACAGCTAAAAGGAACGCAATGCCAATTCCTGTATATGTCCCGCCTCTTGCCTCTACAAACAAACCATAGTAAACATTATTTGCAAGGTTTGGACCAAAAATCAAGAACGTTATAGCAAGAAAGATAAGGAAACGTTTCATGGTGATCAATTCTTTCATTCCACCGAAAAGTTTTCCCTTTTCTCCAGGAGCCTCTTCAGGCAAACGAAGAGCAAGACTAGCTGCGATCAATAGACCGAAGAAAAAGGCATAAAATATAACGGAAGGACCAATGAAGGATTCCGATAACTTTCCCATTACAAACACGGCCACACCGTAACCGAGTGAACCGAATAAACGGATTTTCCCATAATTCGATTTAATTCTTGTTGTATATTGAAGAGTGATGCTGTCTGAAACTGGTATAATGGCGCTTTGAAAGATAGCCAGGGCAATTGCGACGGATACTATAAGTAAATAGTGCTCAAACAGCAAGTAACCTAACCCTAATACCCCAGCAAGCAACGATGTAATTGCAAGTATTTTTGCTGGTTTTCCGCTCCAATCACAGACAATTCCCCAAAAGGGTTGAAAAACGATCATCACTATCGGTCCAACAGACATGATCATACCTATTTCAATACCAGACAAACCTACCTCATTGGCTAAATAAACGCTTAATAGCGGTGTTAAACTTCCCACTGCAAAAAATGAAAATAGGTAAAATACCTTCAAGCTAAAAATATTAGCATGCTTTTGTTTTTCCAAATCCAGTTTCCCCCATGCTGTATCTACTAAACCACCATATAACTCCACAAATTCTGCATTTCATTATATCCCTGCAACTTTTTCATTGCCTTCTAAGAAAAGGCTTATTTCGCAGGGAGCACAATATTAAAGGCTGTACCCCTATTAACCTCGCTTTCGACAAAGACATTTCCCAAGTGGCTTTCTATTATTTTAAAGCTGATCATGAGACCTAACCCATTACCGGATTTTTTCGTTGTGAAAAATGGCTCTCCCAATCTCTTAAGCTGCTCTGGCGGTATCCCGATTCCTGTGTCTCTTATGGAGATATGCACTTTATCCTCTTTAAGCTCAGTAATGACTTTTATGACCCCGCCGTCAGGCATGGCTTCCATACCATTTTTAATGAAGTTCAATATGACTTGTTTTAAACGATTCTCATCACATTGTACGAGGATTTTTTCGTAAAAACAATCCCAAACCAGTGCGACTTTCTTCTTTCTTGCATCAAACTCCGTCAAAGATAACACGTTTTGAATGATTGGTATAATATTCTTCGTTTCCAATATCAACGACTGTGGTTTGGCCAATTGTAAGAATTCTTCAACTATCTCATTCACACGATTGATTTCATCCATAATAATTTCTAGATATTCTTGTTTATTTTCATCTGTTTCATCTAATTGCAAAAATTCTGTATACCCTTTCATGGAGGTCAGCGGATTCCGTATTTCATGTGCAACACCAGCAGCAAGCTGACCGACGGCAGCCAATTTATCCTGCCGATGGAGCATTTCTTCCGATTGTTTACGCTCAGTTATATCATGTCTAAGTGCCAAAAATTGAAATGGCTTACCTTCTTCGCTGAAAAATGGAACAATTGTTGTATCGACCCAATAAAAACTGCCATCTTTCGCCCTGTTTCTAATTTCACCTTTCCAAACCTTGCGTTGATGGATGGTCTTCCACATTTCATCAAAGAATTCCTTTGGGTGGAATCCGGAATTAACCAAATTATGAGTATGGCCGATCAATTCAGTTTTCTTGTAGCCGGAAACCTCCGAGAACTTTTCATTTACTTCAATAATGACCCCTTTATCATCGGTAATCGCCACTATCGAGGATTGGTTGATGGCATAATGCATATCCTTTAGTTCCTTGATTGAACCCTTTAAAGCATTTTCTGCTTTTTTACGACTGGTAATATCCGAACGGATGGAAATGTATTGATAGGGTTTGCCCCTTTTCATAAAAGGAACGATTGTTGTTTCCACCCAATAAACATCACCATCTTTAGCCCGATTGCATATTTCACCATTCCATGTTTTGCCCTGGCTGATCGTTAGCCATAAGTCAGTGAAAAATTCTTTTGCATGATAACCCGAATTGATGATGGAATGGTTTTTCCCTATTAGTTCATGTTCTTCATATTGAGATATTTCCAGGAATTTTTCGTTAACATATGTAATGATTCCTTTTGCATCCGTGATGGCGACGATCGCCGATAGATCTAAAGCATAACGGATATCGCTCACAGTATTATCACTTCTTGCCAACCTCCGGCCTACGATCGTGCTTGAAGCAATCAAGCTGGCAAGGATGAACAATGAGATAAAGCAAGTTAGATAAAGCATAAAAGGAGTGAGCGGAACAAATTCACCTGTTACATTTTTACCATCCATCGGTAACACTCTCAAAAAAAGATAGTACCCTTCAATGATTGCCCCGCTCATCATGAGGGTACTGACTGGCTTTAGTGAGGATTGACTTAATTTATTAAAATAAAATAATATTGCCAGGGCTGCTACAAATAAACTAAAGACACTGAAAAGCGTACTGGCGACCAACAATATGCTAAATTGCAAAGAGTGGTTTAAAGAAGACGTTCCCATAATATAATTGGACAATATTGCCATAGTGAACATGAAACCGCAAAAAACGATTTGCAGTATTTGTGTTTTATATGATATCGCCAATAACCCAACCCCTGCGAGAGCAATCGCTAAAACTAATGAAAAAATTATTGTAAAAAAGTTGAATGCTGCCACCCCAGAATTATCAAGGGTTAATATGACAACAAAGTTAAGCATCCAAATAGCCACTCCCATAGAGCAGCTGCTCCCTATATACAATAGGCGATTATATTTCTCGGTCGTCAGTAACGATGTCAGTAAATCCAACGCCGTATAACACGCCATTATTAACAAAAGTACCGCAATCATAAAGAGGACAGGATTTGATGCCACAATTGATTGTCCCATTTTTTTCTTGATCACCTCTACCGTTCTATTCTCCTATATTGTAATGGAAATTCATAGTACCTCCAAGGTTTTTTATTTCCTTATTCCTATATATTTACACACTAAATCTTTGGTGTCCCACACATCACATGAAAATGGAGTTTTTTTCATAAATTCAATAAAATGAGAAATACTATTCTTTTGTATAGAGTAAAATAAAAATACATGATAATGACAAGCATTCACAACCTGCTTCATCATCGCATGACATACTCAAGAATAACAAAAAGAATTATTCAGAAATATATTAATTAAGAATGTTAATTTCTTTATTTAATTATACCTATAGGTTTATAATTAAATAGAACGTATATAGAGAGAAGGGAGTGGGGGGGCATGATTATGTCAGACCTGGCAGGTGCAAGTACAACAGAAATTATGCACAAGAAGACCCAGCATAAAAAATTAACACTGAGACAAATATTACAAAGAGGACTTTTAATTACGATCGGTGCCGTTTTAATGGCTGTCGGCCTCGAGATTTTTTTAGTGCCGAATAACGTAATCGACGGAGGCATAACGGGAATATCGATTATGTTGTCTTACATTACGGGATGGAAACTTGGTATTTTTCTTTTCGTTTTGAATCTTCCTTTCTTTTTTATCGGTTATAAACAAATTGGAAAAACCTTCGCATTATCTACTCTGTATGGGATTTTAGTCCTTTCTATTACCACTGCATTGCTTCATCACGTACCAGCTTTCACTCAAGATATCCTCCTAGCATCCGCTTTTGGCGGAATGATTCTTGGCATTGGTGTTGGAATGGTCATTCGATATGGCGGCTCATTGGATGGTACAGAAATACTTGCTATACTCGCTAGCAAGAAGATCCCTTTTTCCGTTGGGGAGATCGTCATGTTTTTTAATTTATTCATCCTTGGCAGTGCAGGCTTCGTTTTCTCATGGGATCGCGCCATGTATTCGATCATAGCTTACTTCGTAGCTTATAAAACGATGGATATCGTCATCGCTGGTTTGGATGAGTCCAAATTTGTTTGGATTATCAGTGATGAATTTGGTGATATCGGCGACGCCATAATGAATCGCCTTGGACGCGGCGTAACATTTTTAGCTGGCGAAGGTGCTTATTCTGGTGATGATAAAAAAGTCATCTTTTGTGTAATAAACAGGCTTGAGGAAGCTAAACTTAAAGATATAGTCAAAAGCTTTGACCCTTCTGCATTTCTTGCCGTAGGGGATATCGCGGAAGTTCGGGGCGGCCGATTCAAGAAAAAAGATATTCACTAATCATTCACCTGCTTTTTGCTTCAAACAATTGGCAAAAAGATAAAAAAAGCTGAAGGGATAATCCCCTTCAGCTTTTTTTATACAGTCTTAATAGTTTCTTGGATTGTTGATTGCTTGAAGCATTCTGGTGCCGGGTTTCATCTCGCTGCTACATAACGGACAAACGTGTTCATCATTACTTGTAAAGTTATCGCGAATCCAACCTTTGCAATCTTCTGATGTACATTCCCACACCTTTGTTTCTTCAGGAATGATTTCTTCCGTATTATTTCTTCTATACATGTATCTCACTCCTTAGAATTGAATTGACTTCGTCATGCATAACAGATCACAAGCCATAAAGATAAAAGAAGAATAGATGGCGATTAATCTAAATAGTGAGTAAATACCCATTCGCTTAACCATTGATTATTGTTCACTACACCCAAATTTTCCGAGTGGGAAGAACTTAAGATTACGACATGAATTTTTAATATCTCAGTAACCATTATATCATATATATGCTTTTTATATTTGAGTAAAGATTCTAAAGTAGAAATGATTCCTTAAATCTCATTAAATGAAACACAGCCCCTGACTTACCCTTCAAGATAATAGAGGCTGCGCTGTTCAAGAATCCATTCCATATGGTTCTTCCTGCTCGATCGGATAAACAATTCAAAGCGAATCGAGCATGAGAGTAATTTTAGTGCCAAAACCTAAAACAATGAAAGCCCTGCCTCTCTCCCATCCATACGGTTCCTAGACCGTGCCTGCGAGAATCAGATAAAAGCTTGTAAGTACATGTTTATTAATTAAAACCGTCCGTAATTCCAATTGGGAAAATTAAATTCCAAAAGATAAATGGTACATAGAAGTAAGTTAATGAAGAACAGAAATGGATCGAGGAAAATACTTGGTAATAAGATGTATTTCATTTTTCTAGATGTGTTTAACTTGTTTCTACTCCATCATGAAAATGATGGAAAATTATTTTATTAATAAAAATGTTACTTTAAATTACCCTCCAGCGTTTTCTTAACAACACTGAAATTATATCTTATCATATATATTTATATATGTAAAGCATTAAACCAGATTATACTCACTCTGGCATATTTCTTTCAAGCAAAAAAAATAAAGAGGCATAATTCACCTCTTTTATTTAAATGCATTATACTCATTTTCAATTTTTGGGAGTTCCCTGACTTCCTCGACTAATTGACTACCGCACATTGGGCAATCATAGTTTTCCGATGCAAAATCTTTTCTCATCCAACCATTACAATCTGCTGATCCGCACGCATATACTATCGTATCTTCCATAACGATTTCTGGTTCCTCTGAATTCTTTTTACCAAAATACATGAGCAACCTCCTCTTTTTTATATAAAGACTCTGATTAAAGGCGCGAAATCCCACCTTTTTATCATTCCTAGTATACGCATTAAACCAAATTCTTATTTATTCATTGAAAAAATATTCCAAAAGCCTAATCACCTATGCGTTTTCCAATCCTGCTTTAACCAAGATCGCTTTAATCATAAAGTAGGAAAAGTGCTCAGGTAAGGCTTCTTTTAGCGGTTTTAGTTTTTCAGAATCCAATTGTTTCGCAGTTTCCAATACAAGGTCATACTCTTTATCCGAGAAAATCCCTTCCCATTTGATATCCAAATGTTCCTCTGCACACTTTAATAAATGATTTTCAATTGAAATGGAAGACAGACCTCTCATTGTCCCGATTTCCTTGATTGATTTGCCTTCCTGATATAAGCGATAGCTTTCTAAATGTGATGGAGTATTGCTTCTCTTTACTGCTTCCTTTGTAACCATTTTATTCGTTTCTAATTCAGGATGTGCCTGTACATAATGGGAAATTCCTTCTAGGAACACGGCGCCGAAGCGTTCGAACTTCTGGGTGCCCACCCCTTTTACTTCTAGGAATTCCTGCTCTGTTTTCGGCAGTTTGACGGCCATATCCTTCAAAGATGCATCGGAAAAAATAATGAATGGTGGTACATTTTCCTTACCTGCCAATTCTTTTCTTAACTGTCTCAACTCATTGAATAACCCATGATCTACACTGATGCTGCTTACTTTTTTTATTTCCTTACGCAGGACCTTTTTCTGTCCCAACAGCACTTCCCTTCCAGCATTGGTCACTTTAAGGACTGGAAATTGGCCCCCGGTCATTTCGATATACTGTTTTGCTGTAAGGAAATCAATGAAATCACCTACATCCTTTGCAGATTGATTATTGATGATTCCATAGGTGGAAAGCTTCTGAAAGCCGAACTCTTCAATTTTCTTATTTCGTGATCCCGTAAGCACTTGGGAGATCATCGTTTTACCGAATCGCTCACCCATTCGCAACATGCATGAAAGGACCATCTGTGCTTGTGTAGTTACTTCAATAGAGTCACGTTTATCTGTACAATTTTCACAATGACCGCAATCCTCAGGATTTTCCTCTCCAAAGTATTGAAGAATGAAGGCTTGCAAACACCCTTCAGTAAAACAATAATCCTTCATTTTGTTCAACTTCTTCAATTCCTGTGATTGCCACTCCTGGGAAGGGTTTGATTGATCAATCAGAAAACGCTGAATCTGCATATCCTGGGGGGAATACAAAAGGATGCATTCACTCTCCAAACCATCCCTTCCTGCACGACCTGCTTCCTGATAATAACTCTCCATGTTCTTTGGAGTTTGGTAATGAATGACGTATCTGACATTAGACTTATCGATTCCCATCCCAAATGCAGATGTCGCTACCATTAAAGGAACGTCATCACGAATGAATTGGTCTTGCTGTTCCGAACGGTCTTGTTCATTCATGCCAGCATGGTATCGACCTGTCTTGAATCCGGCTTTATTAAGCTTGGCATGCAACGAATCGACTTCTTTCCTAGTGGCTGCATATATGATACCCGACTCATTCTTGTTTTTCTCTATATAGCGCATTAAAAAACGTCCGCGGTTTTCTTCTTTCACAACGGAAAAGAACAAGTTATCTCTTGAAAATCCCGTTGATATTGTATGCTGCCCTGATATTCCGAGCGACTGACAAATATCATCGGTTACATGCGGTGTGGCTGTTGCCGTTAATGCCAGTACAGTAGGAGCTGATGGCATGTTTTTCAATAAGGTCTTGATTTTTAAATAGCTTGGTCTGAAGTCATGGCCCCATTGAGATATGCAATGGGCTTCATCAATGGCCACCAATGAAATGTCCACATTAAATAAATCCTGTTGAAATGCAGCATTTTCCAAACGTTCCGGTGCCACATAAACCAACTTATATCTTCCTTGCTTAATATCGTTCATTCTATTGGATGATTCTAACCCCGAAATGGAGCTATTAAGAAATGTGGCATCAATCCCGTTTTGTTCGAGGGCATCTACTTGGTCCTTCATCAAGGAAATAAGTGGGGATATCACGAGTGTTACACCAGGTAACAAGAGGGCCGGGATTTGGTAACATATTGATTTACCTCCGCCAGTAGGCATGATTCCCGCTGTGTTTATTCCTCCCAACACCTGTTCGATAATCTGTTCCTGACCTTTTCGGAATGACTCATAACCAAAATATTCCTGTAAATATTCACGTGCTTTTTCCATCAATTTACTACTCCTCCTATTTACCTTGTAAGGATCGGTAAGGATCTATTTCTTTCATTGTACCTGCTTTTCCCGTGAACCAAAAGGACAAAAAGAGTAGACACATTAAATCTCCGTGTCTACTCTTTTCGATATATAAACATGTTTTGCATGGATGAATTAATTCAAGACTTGCAATTTAACGTTTTTAACGCCCCAATTCACGGCATCCTTTTCGTTAGGTATAAAAATGTCCACTCTATTTCCTTTGATAGCACTGCCCGTATCTGCTGCCGTTGCGTAGCCATAACCCTCTATATAAACTTTCGATCCAAGTGGAATGACTGAAGGGTCCACGGAAATTACTTTAGCATCTGGATTAGCTTTCAAGTCGACCCCTGTGGCTGTTGTACCGCTGCAGCCTTGACAATCAGCCGTATAGGCAGTTGCTCTAACAGTTATCTCTTTTTTAATTCCTGCTTGATCCTTGGATTCATTGTTTGTTACAGCTGGTTCCGATTGTTCTGCTGGCTTTGATTGTTCTTCTGGCTTTGACTGTTCAACTGGCTTTGATTGTTCTTCTGGCTTTGATTGTTCAACTGGCTTTGATTGTTCTTCTGGCTTTGATTGTTCAACTGGCTTTGATTGTTCTGCTGGCTTTGATTGTTCTGCTGGTGCAGCTTGCTCTGATTTTTGCTCAGGCCCAACACTCGCCGCTTCGACTTTGTTAGCCGCTGGTTTAATGACCAATTCTTGATCAGGATGGATTGTATCTGAATTTAAACCGTTCCAGGATTTAATATCATTTACTGCTACATCATATTTGTCTGCAATTTCCGATAATGTGTCTCCTGACTTGACTTTATAATGCTCTTCTTGAGAAATATGTAAGGTTCCTCCGGCATAAATCATGTCTGAAGACAAATCGTTCCAAGACTTAATATCTTCTATTGATACTTTATATGTTTGAGATATCCCCCATAATGTGTCTCCATCTTTCACTTTGACATCTTCTGCATGAACCGGAATTGTGAAAGCACCGGATATTGCAGCCGCTGCCGCTAACGATAAGATTGATTTTTTCATATGTTGTTACCTCCTTGTGAGCTGCTTTATAAGCTAACGAGTTCAATCTTAACATAGTTTTTTTCTATACAAAGAACAAACAGATAAAGAATAGATGACAAACATCACAGGAAGATAACGGGACTATAACAAGGTGTTTTAATATTCTGAAAACACATCTTTTCCCAGTTATCTCCCACATCATACTAATGGAGTCATATTATGTATTACCCAAGCATAATAATTAGAGGCTACATCTATACAAAGGAGGTATTTTTTTGACTCGCGAAAAGACTTTTACCTTAGTTAAATCATACAAACCTTTCCATAGTAAATTCGATCCGTGCCCGCCTATTGGGAGAAAGTATTTCAGGACACCTCCTAATTTGTATATTAATTTTCAACCGCCGAATTTGGAGCAGTTCACACCGGAGGAAGCTTTGAAATACGGTACACTTTGGAAGTTCTTTTATGATTTCTATGATAATCCATATCGGGAAAGGGAGACGTAAATGAATAAGAAACTGGATGATGAATATTATCAGCTGCTTGAACAAATACAGGCTGCGGATTTCGTACTTGTCGAGTTGACTCATTATTTGGATACACATCCTAATGACCAGCAAGCATTACAGCAATTCAATCAATTTCATGAATATTCCAAACAATTGAAATCGGTTTTTGAGCCTAAATACGGTCCCTTATTGGGTTTTGGAAACAGTCCAGGCGGTGAAAATAAATGGGAATGGGGCCAAGGCCCTTGGCCCTGGCAGGTATAAGGAGAGATATCTATGTGGGTGTATGAAAAGAAACTGCAATATCCAGTTAAAGTAAGAGACTGTAATCCTAGATTGGCAAAATATTTAATAGAACAATACGGAGGGGCTGATGGTGAATTGGCTGCAGCACTCCGTTACTTAAATCAACGATATACAATACCCGATAAAGTCATCGGATTACTTACGGATATCGGAACAGAAGAATTCGCTCACCTAGAAATGATTGCCACCATGGTTTATAAGCTTACAAAGGACGCCACACCACAGCAGATGGTTGCAGCAGGTCTTGGCGAACATTATGCGAATCATGATGGTGCACTTTTCTATCAAAATGCAGCAGGCGATCCATGGACAGCCACATATATCCAAGCTAAAGGCGATCCTATTGCTGATTTATATGAAGATATTGCCGCTGAAGAGAAAGCTCGTGCAACCTATCAATGGTTGATTGACATCTCAGATGACCCGGATATCAATGATTCACTAAGATTTTTAAGGGAAAGAGAGATTGTACATTCCATGAGGTTCAGGGAAGCTGTAGAAATCCTAAAAGAGGACAAAGGGAAAAAAAAGTTTTTTTAATAAAATTCAAATAGAAAAGGCAACGGAAAAGCTTCCGCTGCCTTTTTGTCATTTACGGTCTGAAGAATATGTCCATCCGTCTTCCTGGTAAATCTTCTCTTCTTTCATCAGTTTGCCGAGAGCACGTTTGAACGCTCCCTTGCTTAAACCGAAGTGAAACTGGATATCATCAGGTGGTGTTTTGTCACCATAAGGCATAGCACCGCCACGATTCATTAAATAAGTGAAAATGACATCAGCATCTTCCCCCATTAAATCTTGTTTAAAGGGAAATAAAGAAACGTTTAGCGTTCCATCTTCTTTACTATCAATGACGCGCCCTTCAACTAATTCACCAAGACGTGGCTCCTCCTTGCGTTCACTTTCGTGAATGAAGCAGCGATATCCTTCTTCGGAAACAAAGAAAGACCCAACCATAAGCAAACGATAGACATTTCCCTTAACAGTGGTGTTACGGACTCCTTTTAAAGGAGCTTTTACAGCAATCTCCTGGATTACATCTTCCGTAGCAAGTTTACCAAACAGGCGGTCATTGCGATCTGTCTTAAGGGATACATATAGACGATCACCAATCTCAGGCCATAAACGATCAATATTCGGTAGGTCATCAAGGGATACAAGTATATCTTTGGAAAGGCCGATGTTCACAAAAACACCAAGTTTCCTTTTCACATTGACAACTTCCGCCCAACCATACTGATCAATCTGAATTTCGGGAATCTTCATTGTGGCTGTTAGCCTTGCTTGTTTATCGTGGTAGATGAACACAGTAACTTCATCACCAAGCTCAAGTTCCGTTCCTTCATTCATTTCACTATGATGAAGTAAGACATCTTCTGAACCATCAGTTAAAAACCATCCGAAATCAGCCTTACGTTCCACTTCTAACTCTACAGCCAAACCGGCCTGAATTTTTTGCATGTATATAAATCCTCCTGTAACTTACCTTTACCTACAATTGTACCCAATTATTTATTTTTCCAACATATTTGAATTTATCATTTTTTTGTTGTTCTGTATACCCATTACGGTTTTTTATTTTTTAACCCATGTCATCTTCGTGGAAGGCATCACAGGGACCAGAATCTGCCTTTGTTACCATTACTGAACAAGGTATGCATAATTACTTTGGATAATTGCCTCGGTTTATATGGTTTAACTAAAAAACCCTTAAATCCCAATGAAATACCCTTTTCCCTTTCATCAAGTCCGTCGTTACAAAAACGGGAAGCTCATTCTAGTCACTAGATCCTTTAACTCCCTCAGGATTGCCCAGCCGTCCATTTCTCCCTCTTCAAGAAGGATATCTAGTACAATGGCATCCGGAGGTGAGGTTTTTAGCTTTTGAAATGCCTTTCTTCCACTATTAAAATAGCTAACTTGGAAGCCACTTTCCATCAAATCATATTTGAGCAGTTCCGCCAAAGTTATTATCATCTTCAATGACCATAATATCATAGCTCAGTTTTCATGACTGTCCATCATTGTTGAGACCCACTTCTTTCTGGGTTACTCTAGCAATGATATGGTAAATGTACTTCCATGTCCGTAATTGGGAAAACACCGTAACATATCCGCCGTGTGACTTTATGACTTCATCAACAATGGCTAATCCAAGGCCAGTTCCCCCAATCATCCGGCGATCTGAATTATCGACCCTATAAAATTTCTGGAATAAATGCGGCAGTGATTCTTTTGGGATGCCAAGCCCCTCATCCTTGATATCAATGAAAAGCATATCGTCCCAGCTATATGCACGGATAGAGACCCTGCCCCCATCCGGCGAATATTTGATTGAATTGCTAAAAAAGGTTGAAAAAGCCTTGTTCAATTTTTAAGTGATCACCTAAGATCATTATATCCTTGGTTTCGATTTTGAGTCGGATATCATGTTGTACTGTATTTATTTCTAAATGTTCAATTACTTTTTGAATTAATGGTATGATTTCTACATTTTTTTCATATATCTGTTTACCGGACTCCATCCTTTGAACACCCAGGAAATCATTGATAAGTGCGGTAAGTCTTCTTGCTTCATTGTAGATTGTCTGTACATATTTTGTCTGTCTTTCGGATTTCATGGGTTTGTCAGCATCAATTCGGTAAAACCATGGACGCTTGCAAGCGGTGTTCTTAATTCATGACTAACTGTACTGACAAATTCGGACTTCATTTGATCCACTTCATCTTCTTTTGCAATATCACGATAAACCAAAATTGTCCCAAAACCTTAGTCATAATTAGCCGGTTAAGCTTTTACTCCCATAATTTCATACTTAGGTATTTCGGTGATATAATTTATTGATTAACTGAAAGGAAAAAGAAAACATTCATGACAAAAAAATTGTATTACACGTCCACCATGACTTCCGAATGGGATACCAATATCCGGGAGTCCGTTGAAGAAAATGGCTTTTACTACATCACTCTTGAAGAAACCGCTTTTTATCCAGAAGGGGGCGGACAGCCTTCAGATACTGGCAAAATAGAAGGAATCACTGTTCTGGATATTATAAAAAGCAATGATGGGAAGATCCTTCATAAGACTGAGAGACGGCCAAGTTCAGAGATAGTTCACTGTGAGCTGGATTGGCCCCGCCGCTTCGATCATATGCAACAGCATAGCGGCCAGCATTTACTCTCTGCAGTCTGTGTCGAACTGTTTGACTCGAATACGGTCAGCTTTCATCTTGGAAAGGATTATTTAACGATCGATATAACGTCCGAATTTAAATGGACTGAAGTACATACGGCGGCAGTTGAAAAGCAGGCTAATCAATATATTATTGAGAATCGCGAAATACATGCATATTACGTGACAAAGGAGCAATTACAGACACTTCCTGTCGTTAAAATGCCTACTGTGTCCGAAAATATCCGTATTGTTGAAATAGAAGGGATTGAGTATAACCCTTGCGGCGGAACCCATGTAGCTCGAACCGGTGAGATAGGCTTAATAAAGATTTTCAAAACGGAGAAGCAGAAAGATAATACCCGCCTCTATTTTAAGTGCGGCTTCAGGGCATTGAACGAATTTTCCGAAAGTCTTGGTATTCTTTCAGCCTTATCGAATAAATTCAATACCGGACGTACAGAGATATTGAATAGGGTGGAGAAACTGGAGAATGACTATAACAAGCTACTATCGGTAAATGAAAACTTAAAACTTGAAAATGCAAACTTTCTTGCTGACTCTTTGATTGCAGAAAATGCAGAGGGATTCATCTCTCATATATTCGAAGATAGCCCAATGAAAGATCTGCTTTACCTTGCAGGTACGATTGTAAAAAAGGAAAAGGTTACCGTATTATTAGCATCACGTAAGGAGCAAAAGGTGATTCTTTCGCACAGTGGGTCCTTCCCCTTACATTGCGGAAAATATTTTAAAGCTGAACTCAGTTCGTATAATGGGAAAGGCGGAGGGAGCGAACAGACTGCACAAGCAGGTTTTGCGTCACAAAATGACCTAATGGCATTTTACCAATACACAGTTGAAAGATTAGGCCAAAATTCAGGTGAATAAAACCTCTGCGATATGGGTGATGCCCATTCGTGAAGAACACAGAATTTATTTTTTTCAGAATTAGAAGAGAGAGGACAAATTGTGCCCTCTCTCTTTTTATACTTCTATCTTTAATTTCCGTAACCCTTGTTCTTCAATATGAATATGATATTTTTCTTCGAGCTCCAGGATACGTTTAAAGGCTTCCTCCTGATTATATTCATGGTTTTGCGATTCTTCGGCAAACTCTTTTCTTGCCAAATGATAGGCAAGCTTATCCCTGAATACTCCTTCTTCATATTCATCTATGACTTCATGAAGTTGATCCTCCAATTCCCTGCTTAAATCATATATTTCGTATTCCTTCAAAAACTGGACTCCTTCCATGCCGAAATCTTTGGCAAAGGAATTGAGATACTGTTCAACCTCACTGAATTCTTTATTATTTTCAGTATCGGAAGCAACCCAATATCCGTACTGAACCATTTTGAATAATGTTTCAAACTGTTTCTTGGTAAAATTGATTTTCATTGTCCATTAACCCCTTTTCCGGTTCCTTACACCAAAAAGAATAAACCGCAATGGAACAAAAGTCCAATGCAGTTTATTCTCAATCGAATATTTCGGTTACAGAAAAATAAGCTGCTTTTTCCGTATCTATGACATAATGGCAATCGCCTTTAACCAAATTATAATAACGGTGCTTTTGAATATTTGAAATCATTTGAGTTGAGTCATCTCCTTCTACCTCATGCTCTATTTCTTTGCCTCCCGGAAAATAAAAACCAACTTTCAATTTCATCATTCTCATCCTTCCCTTCATCTGCTTGAATCTCTCTTTTATTTCTTATCCTTTATCATGAAGTTATAAACATAAATTAAATGCTTATTCACTTTTTCCATGATATTCTAGAAAAAAATACTAAAACCAGAAGGTGTCTTTAATGAAAATCAGGAGAGCCATAGAAGAAGATGTAAATGGAATAGCAAATGTACATATAAACAGCTGGCAAACGACTTATAAAGGCATCCTCCCGGATCAATACTTGTCTTCCTTGAATCTGGAAGCCAGAAGGAAAAACTGGTTAAGAAATTTAAAGATGCTGCATAATGCCACTTTTGTTGCGGAAAATGCCCATGGGGAAATCATCGGTTTCGCTGCGGGCGGACCTGAACAAACGAATGATCCGCATATTCAAGGTGAAGTATATGCCGTCTATATTTTAAAAGAGTATCAACGGAAGGGATTCGGCCGAAAAATGATAAAAGCGGTCATACATGAACTTATTAAAATGGAACATAAGAATTTAATAATCTGGGCATTAAAGGATAATCCTTCATGCGGTTTTTACAAGGCGCTCGGCGGTCAAGTAATAGCTGAAAAAACTGTTAAAATGGCTGGCATCGAGCTCATCGAGGTCGGTTTTGGATGGCAAGATATTAAGGATATCCTTTTGCATTTGTGAGCGTACCCGGAGGATGGTTACATCCCATCTTCCACCTCTCATGTCTCAATTAAGAAAGCATTTTTCTCATTACCCAAAAAATAAAGTCGGTGCAATGGTCTTGTCATTGTTACGTATAGCAGTTTAATATCAAGCTCATTTTCACGGCGATACGCTTCTTCCAGGGATATTGCAAATACGACATCGAATTCCAGGCCTTTAGCTTGATATGAAGGAACAATTAATGTTTTATCTTTAGGAATGTTTCCCGCTTCATCTATTAAATGAAAGCTTTGATGGAATGCACCTAGTTTCTCGTTTGCCAGTTTGCAATCTTTCATCGTTTTGGCAATAACGGCAAACGTTTTAAATCCCTCTCCTTTAAGGCTTTCAATAAGTTCGATTAGCTCTTCTTCCCACCCTTTCTTTTCAATGGAAATGAATTCCGGATCCCTGCCATGACGGACTACAGGTTCAACTTCCGGGAAATCGTAGGTTAACAACTGAAGAACCCGGTTAGCTTGTTTCATTATTTCAACAGTGGTTCTATAGCTTTTTTGTAATTCAGTGTACGTCGCCCGCGGGAAAATACGATGGTGGACCTCATCCCATGTTTGTAACCCCCGGTATGAATGGATGCCTTGTGCCAGGTCACCTACTAGTGTGAACATATCCGTATCCACTGCTGTTTTGAGTGCCTGTAACTGCATGAAACTATAATCCTGAGCCTCATCAATGACGACATTTTTTGCTTTATTTTCTTTGTCGACACCAAAAAGCCGCTCCTGAAGATATAATAATGCACCTAAGTCCTCCATCTCATAGCTTTTATCAGAAAATAATTTATGATTATACTCACATAAAGCACTTGCATCTTCAAAAGTAAGTTTACCATTACTATACGAGGCCAACCGCTCCGGATCTTGATATAATTCCTGATAGTAATGTAGAAGATCTTTATTTTTGAATTGCTTAAAATAGCCTTTTACAGAAGAACGGATCGCTTTTTGGATCTGTCCGATCCTTTCCTCTTTTTTATCGAGGCATTTTGTAACAAATTCCTTGCGTATGTCTGGATCTATATTCTTAATGAGAGCCTTCTCAATTTTAGCCTCATAAAAATCAAGAACACGATCAAGCATTATTTTCTTTTTCAATTTAACTTCATTTTGTAAAATGGCCTTCAGTTTGTCCAGCCTGCCGTATAACGGTAAATACCAATAATCCTCTTCCAATAATCTAATGAACTTCTTAGCGGAATAGAGGCGATATTTATCACAATAGAAATCTGCATCCGGATGAAAACCCCTGAAAATATCCTTTACATATTCGTCCAAAATATATTTAAATACGGGGGAGCCCTTTAGACCTGATATCCAGACAGCGGACTTTATTTCTTCATCATCCTTTTCCAGCATTCGAGTTAGTTTATCATCAGGCACAAGCTTCACTTGCTTTCCTATCGCTGCCTGCACATATTCGGAAAATGTGAATTGTTTTACTTTTTCAACACCTAATTCAGGTAATGCTTCAGATATGTAATCAATGAACACCCGGCTGGGGGCAAGAATCATTAATTGTCGCGGATCGAACAAGTCTTTATAGTGGTAAATGAAATAAGAAATCCTATGTAAAGCAATTGTCGTTTTACCACTGCCCGCTGCGCCCTGAACAATGATAGGTTTATTCAAATCTGCACGAATGATTTTATTTTGTTCTTCCTGGATCGTTGTAATGATATCTGTCAACCGATTGCTGGAACTTTTAGAGAGAGATTCCTGCAACAATTCATCCGTCGTTGTTAGATCAATGTCCCTTACCTCTTCCAAGACACCTTCTTCAATCATTAATTGTCTCTTTAAAGTGATGTTCCCGCTAAACGTTTCCCCTTCCGCCTCATATTCAATTTCACCAATCCGTCCCTCATAGTAAAGGTTTGCAATTGGTGAACGCCAATCTACGATGATCTGTTCCTGGCTTTCCCTCTGATAAAGGGACGTTTTTCCGAAATAAAGCACTTCCCCTCTTTCACCATCATTCCTTTCAAAATCCACTCTTGCAAAGTAGGGCTTTTTACTTGCTTTACGTAAACTTTCAAGTTCAGCTTTGGACATTTCAAAAAAGTTGGCTGTCGTCAACAATTGAGAATATAAGCCGGATTCAGACCAATCGGCATCACCAAAAGCTTCTTGCATATTCCGCTGAAATTGATCTTTGCTTGTTTCTGATGTTTTGATGACTACATCTATGTAACGTTTGGTAAAATCCAGCCGCTGTCGTTCCAGTTCAAAATCAGGGTGACTTCCCAATATAACCACTCTCCCTTCCTCGTTTATTTTTAAAAACCGATGCTAAGATGAAATGGACATTTATACTATCAGAAAACCCAATGGTTGACAAATGTGGACACATAGAATTATATAGTTGAAATTAACTTTTTTAGAAGGAAAATCTGAATGCTTTTCAGAAAATACGAAATAGACATATTTAATTATTACATCTCTAAAAATGTCATTTCCATTCTGGAAGTAGGAAGTTTATTTTCATTTCTTCCTCTGGACAATTCTCTTCTCTTATTCATTATGATATGCAGTGTATTTATTGTATATCAAAAAGATATTAGACCCATCAATCAGGCGATCCCTGATCGTGCATTAAGGTTTAATGCTTAATGGGCCAATCATGATTTTCAGGGAAATGACCTTACCAAGTAATTAGTCAACACAAAAAAGCACTTCCCCTAATAGGGGAAGTGCCCAGCTAGACCTTTCTTCCACAAAGGTCATCAATTCTTAACATAAATAACGATAATTTAATGTTTCATTGGAATCTCATGTTATATACTTAGATTACAATTAAATAATTTTCTTACGAAAGTGGGTACCGTCATGGAAATAAATGAGAGACAACCAATACTATCCCCTAAATTAATCCATGAACTTGAAATTTTATCATCTAAAACAAATATGTCTATCCCTGAATTATTAGAAATATCTGTAGTATCACTGCTAGAAAAGGTGAATAATACCAAAGAAGTGAATGTTGGACTTAATAATAAGGAAATGATTTTAAGGAATAAAATCATCATTAATCAAAATAGAGAAGTTCTGAATAACCAAAGCACTTGACCATATAGGTAAAGTGCTTTTCTGTTCCTTTACATTTACAATGTATGAACAACACCCGATTACTCCACTGACATGTGTGCTAAATGATCGTATTCATGACCTTAAAAAACACCTTAACTGCCATTAGATATTCTAACGTGGTTTCCAATGTAATATTTATTCCTCATTATGTAATTCCCCACCAATACAATCAGTAAATTCCTTTGCCCTGTTTTATATTGAATGAAAATACATCTAGAGTTCATTCAAGGGTTTCCCATGAAAAATCATATCCGTTTGAATTTGTAATTTCGCATTAAAAAAAGCAGCTATTAAACTGCTTATCAATCTTTATGGTTTATTTGATGTCACGTATGTACCAGCTATGAAATCATGTATGGATCTATGATCTTTTCTTAATCCAACCATGAATGCACTGACAATATACCCTATCCCTAATGTAACGGCATAAACTAAAGTAGCAACAAAATTCCTCATTAGCATTGTGCCTATGCCTAATTTTTTACCGTCCACCCTTACTATGCGTATACCCAATATCCTTTTACCCACTGTATAGCCATACCATATTATCGGGGCAATCAGCAAGTAAAGAAAGTTGACAAACGTTGAAAAGTTTTCGTTTTCCCAATCACTGGTAATTAACCCGAAAATTATCGCTACTGGTGCAGATACTATTAAGAAATCCAAAAATCCTGCTAAAAAACGTTTCCAAAACCCTACTGAATCGCTCATATATCCCCCTCCTTTTGCATTAGTTACAGTTACCTATATTACCAATTATAAGGTTAATATGTAATGAGCCTTTATACTCATAATTTTTTTCTACAAAAAAATAGAACTTACATTACAGCCAATACTTGTTCTTCAATATTAAACTCCTGAGTAATTTTTGCTTATAAACGTTTGTTTTTGCTAATCTAACTTTAATTTTCCTACGAAATAAGATACAATTTAATGAACGGCATTTAATAAATTAATGGATATAAACTGCTGTTTGAGTGAATCAGCGTAAAACTAGTGCAACAAAGTGTTGGAAACGTTGAAACAAAAGATTTTGGAGGAATGTAAATAAATGATTACTGTAAATAATGTTGGTTTACGATATGGCGATCGTAAACTGTTTGAAGATGTTAATATAAAATTCACGCCTGGTAACTGCTACGGTCTGATTGGTGCAAATGGGGCGGGTAAATCGACGTTCTTAAAAATCCTTTCCGGTGAAGTTGAAGCACAATCCGGTGATGTCCATATGGGGCCTGGCGAACGCCTTGCCGTTCTAAAACAAGATCACTTCGCTTTTGAAGAAGAAGAAGTCCTTAAAGTTGTCATTATGGGACATGAAAGATTATACGAAGTCATGCAAGAAAAAGATGCCATCTATATGAAGGAAAACTTCACGGACGAAGATGGAATGAAAGCCGCCGAACTTGAAGGTGAATTTGCCGAATTAAACGGCTGGGAAGCTGAACCTGAAGCTTCCATCCTCTTAAAGGGCCTTGGCATTGCAGAAGACCTTCATACAAAGAAAATGGCCGAATTGAACGGTGGGGACAAAGTTAAAGTATTGCTTGCCCAGGCACTGTTCGGTAAACCGGATGTTCTTTTACTGGATGAGCCTACCAACCACTTGGACTTAAAAGCGATCAAATGGCTGGAAGAGTTCTTAATCAACTTCGAAAACACTGTTATCGTAGTTTCCCATGACCGGTACTTCCTTAACAAAGTTTGTACACATATCGCGGATCTCGATTTCGGTAAAATCAAGGTTTATATCGGGAACTATGACTTCTGGTATGAATCAAGCCAGCTTGCCCTTAAACTGACTCAAGATGCCAATAAGAAAAAAGAAGAAAAAATCAAAGAGCTTCAAAATTTCATCGCCCGTTTCAGTGCCAATGCATCCAAATCGAGCCAGGCGACATCCCGTAAGAAATTATTGGACAAAATCAGCTTGGATGACATACAGCCTTCTTCGCGCCGCTATCCATATGTCGGCTTTACACCTGAGCGTGAAATCGGGAACGACCTGCTTCGTGTAGATGGAATCTCGAAAACGATCGATGGCATAAAAATATTGGATAACGTCAGCTTCACGATGAATAAAGGCGACAAGATTGCATTTGTCGGTAAAGATGAGATTGCTAAAACAACCATGTTCAAAATCTTGGCAGGTGAAATTGAACCGGATAGCGGCTCATTCAAATGGGGCGTTACGACCTCTCAGGCATATTTCCCTAAGGATAATGCCGAATTCTTTGAAGGTGTCGATTTAACACTAGTCGATTGGCTCCGTCAATATTCTCCTAATGACCAGAGCGAGAGCTTCCTGCGCGGTTTCTTGGGCAGAATGTTATTCTCTGGTGATGAAGTCACCAAAAAGGCAAGTGTCCTTTCAGGGGGCGAAAAAGTCCGCTGTATGCTTTCTAAAATGATGTTAAGCGGTTCGAACGTCCTTATGCTTGATGAACCTACTAACCATCTAGACTTAGAGTCGATTACGGCGCTGAACAACGGTTTGATCAGCTTTAAAGGATCGATGATCTTCTCCTCTCATGATCATCAGTTCATCCAAACTGTGGCGAACCGTATCATTGAACTTACACCAAAAGGAACAATCGATAAGCAAATTAGTTATGATGAGTACCTTGAAAATAGCCAATTGCAAAAACAAGTGGCAGAAATGTATAAATAAGAAGTTTGTTATATGCGGCACATCCTTATGGGATGTGCTTTTTTCGTTTGCGATCTTTCCTACAGTTGTTTCCAGCCTTTAATGCATTAAAGGTATAAAAAACAGTCTGCAATAAATATACTGATATTCCCCGAAATATGAACACTGAATAATTTAATGGATAACAAGGTATATTGGTAAGAAAGGAGTGAGTTAAAATTGGATGGTCATTTAGTGAAAAATATCTTTGAGGATACAGGATACCTTTTTTTATATAATAAATTCAGTTATCAATTTTATGTATCCGGATTGTTCGACTTAGTGGATCAAGAAAAAATAATTTCGGATTTTTTACATACTTATGGCTTCGATGATAAAAACCCACTCTTTTTTGACGACTTTTCCTTTTACTTCAATTGTTTTCATTATTCCCACCAAAAACAAACGATGATGAATTACTTGAAAACAGACTATGACGAACATATTTGTTAAGTATATAAGGCCAGATAAACTGATCATGCCTTTTATTAGCGAAAACCATTCAAAAAACACCAAAAAGTACAGTACTTACTGATTTAAGTCAAAGGGAAATACCAATTTTATCAAGGTACAGAGGAAGGAAAGTTAGTACAATAAAAATTGAACTACCAAACGCTACATTTTCCCATTTTTTCAAATTGTCTTGCCACCTTTAATTTTTCAAATTCTAAACAACGAACTTCTCAGCAGCAGTTAAAATCATTTCTTTTTCAGAGCCTCCCTTTCTAGCTCTTCCAGTTTTTTAAGGAAGTCATTTTCTGCTTCAAGGAATCTGATTCTCGCCTCTGCCTTCCTAAGTTGGTCCTCTGCAGACTGTGGCTTAGAAGTGGGGCGTGATGTACTTCCTTTTCCACGGCGTTCCGTAAGGAAGCCTTCCTCACCAAACCTTTCAAAGGTACTACGCCAGCGCTGTAGACAACGTTTGGGTTGTTTCTTTCCAATTATTTCGAGATTAATTCCCTGGTCAATGAAAATTTGAGAGGGGGCTTTCCCCTTTTTATATTCCTTAACAGCTTTTGTTTTAAATTCCGGACTATAGGAAATAGATCGCTCGGAAGCACTAATGATATTTGGATTCTTTTCAAGTTCTTTAATCTGAAATTCAGTATATATTCTTACTCATAGAAACCCCCGTCCATACTCACCCGGATAAGGGGGCTGTTGACAAAATGGGGGGTGAGCTTTTGCTCCTTCCCCATTTTGACTTTTATCGTTAATTGCTGTTTATTTATTATTTTTCTTCACTTTTTTGTAGCTAGTTCATTACTTTTATCATTCGTTTTAAGTTTAATGCCAACGCCGAAAAGAGGCATTGTTCATGGATTTTTTGAATGCCCCTCTTATATGTCTTATATAAATTGTGCTTTATTTTCATGGTGCCAAATGAGCCTTCACACCAGATTCTTCTTAGTTTTTGAACCAGTTTGTAACCACTTGTTTTTGTCCTTTTCATGTTTTCTATAGTTCATGGGCGATGGGGCGTGATATGGTTCTTATGGTCGCTGTTTTCCCGAAGCATTCCACTCTGAGATGACAGACTTTACAGTCATTGGTTTTTGCCGAATAGGTCTTGTAATTTGTTTCGCCACTTCTCATTAAATGTGTAAAGACTAGTTCCTTCTTGAACAACCGCTTATATAAACTAAAAATCGCGATGCACCTAGACTCCCTAAGCCAGGTGTACCGCGATTTTTTCACATTCCGAAACAATACGATGAAGACTAAATCTTATATATATCCTCTTCGTTTGGTAGAGAAGAAATCGCTCCTACCTTCGTACACACGACGGCACCTACTTTATTTGCAAAAAGAATGATCTCTTTAAGTTTACTAAAATCACTAAGAATTGTGTCATAGGACTCAAGATTTGCAAATTGAAATAAAGCAGCACCGACAAATGCATCACCAGCACCAGTTGAGTCAATTGAATTTACTTCGACGCTGTTTATTACACTCATTCCACTTCCATTTGAAAGAAGAGTGCCTTCCCATCCAAGGGTAACAGCCACTATTTTTGCCCCTAAATGATGGAGCATTGCTATTCCATCATATTTATCCCTTTTTCCCGTGATTAGTTCAAGCTCTACTTCGCTAACTTTTACAAAGTCAGCCATTGATATACCCTTTCTGGCTAAACTAATAAATTCAGCCACTCTATTTTTCCATAAATCATGTCGGAAGTTAGGGTCAAACGATAGAAATATCCCCCTATTTTGTGCAAATTCCATTGCCTTTAAATAAGTTGTTTTAAAAGGGTTTTCCAGAAATGCAGTTGCAGATCCAAAGTGAACGATCTTTGCACCACTTAATCTATCTAGGTATAAGTTATCCTCTGTTAAATTTCGATCCGCTCCTCTATTGAATACAAAATCCCTTTCACCATTTGCTTGTAAAGAAACAAATGCTAAAGTAGTTGGTGCTAAATCGTCAGTAACAATCATCGATGTATCAACCCCCACCTCTTTCATCGTTTCTATTAAAAATAATCCAAATGGGTCATTTCCTACTTTTCCAATAAGACTCGCTTCCCCACCTAGCTTTGAAATAGCAGCTGCGACATTCGCTGGTGCACCCCCTGCTTTCTTTAGAAAATGATTACCTTCCATTAAATTAACATCAATATCTGTACAATAAAAATCGATCAAAAGCTCCCCAACGCATATGACTGCGCGGTTTGTTTTATTCATTTACATTACACTCTCCATTCTTGTGATTTAGGTAAAATGAAAGGCTATCGATCATTTTCGACAGCCTTCATAAACTCTTACTATCAACCCCTCTTTAATAGGCTTGAAATTTAGTCTTTATCTTTTCCATATACTCTTTAAAGGGTATATTTTCAAAGACTTTAATGTAACTTCTCCACCCTTGCTATAAATTTGTAATCCTTTACTTGATGGATCCGGGAAAATTTGATCAGAAATAACCGTTTCACCTTTGTTTCCAAACACTTCTACAGCAGATCGGTCAATGAAAATATGCATTTTCACAGTCCCATTTAATGCATTTAACGGTCCGTCATGCTTACCGACTACATTGTTCCCATAATCAAAGCTTCCTGAACTTGAACGGTCTACGAATAACTGTTTGGTGGCAACATCATAGCCAATAGTCGTATATTCAGTTGCTCCTTTACGAACTTGAAAGCCGAATTCAGTTGCTTTTATATCATCTACATCAAACTCAGCTATCATTTCAAATGTATCTTCTGATAGTTTAGATAGGAGATTACTTTCACCAGATATGACTTTATTTTTATATGAAATTTTTTCACTCTTATCTCGAATGGTTTTTAAAGAAACTGGTGTTTGTTTTAAACGTAAACCTTCTTCTGTCTGAGTTAGCTCCATCTTTCTTGGTAATGTCGTTGAACTTCTCCAAGTCGAAGTTGGTGTATTATTTGCATATTGCCAATTACTCATCCAGCCAATCCAATATTTTTCGCCATTCTTACCCTCAATTCCGCTCCAATCTACTGCGGCATAATAATCTGCCCCGTAGTCAGTCCATAACACTTGATTGGAAGGGTTTTCATTTTTAAACGTTTTCCCGTCAAAGGTACCTACAAAATATTGCATACCTGACCCGCCTGCAGGAGCGCCATCATTAATGCTTACCTGTAGTACCCATTTTGTTTTTGAAGGGTCACCATCAATTGGTAATTCGATGAGAGTAGGACATTCCCAAACCCCTTCGTTACTACCATGAGTAGAAGGTATCCACTCTCCAGAAACAGCAGACCAGTCTGTAAGGATGCCGCTTTCTTTCGAATCGTCTTTCTCAGGCTCTTTGGCAACTTGGTCTACTTCATTTGGCATGGCCCCTTCATTATAAACATTAACATCATCCATGTTTAAATGACCCCAACCACCTGTAGCTTGGTCTACAGCTTTAATATATAACACTTCTCCAATGTATTTAGAAGCATCCCAGACGTATTTTTGATATTTTTCTTCTTTAAATTTGGTATTGGCTTGTCGAATTAATTCTTGATCATCAGAGGCTCTCACTAACGAAACATAGCGGGTGTTGATATCATTACCACCGCCCAACAGTAAGTTGATTTCTCCAGAGCCATCTAGTTTAAAATATGAGGAGAGCAGTTCTCCTGTTGCGTCCTCCCCCTTTTGAAGATCAGTAAACCCCCATAAGTGGTAGTTTCCTTGGTGGCCGAAATCCCCTCCCCAGTATGATGATACATTTGTCACATGATCTTTTGTGAAAGCATTACCTTCGATTGTACTCCACCCAGTTAGATCACCTGTCTCAAAATCATGATTAATAATTTCCTTCTCATTTGTCATGATGTTCTTACCAACTTGAACATCTTGGAATAACGTGGATGAATTCCAAACATTTAAGCCAAAATGCCCTGATGAAAAAGTTGAATCATTTACATCATGAATGAGATTGCCATCTAAAGAAATTTTAATATTTTTTCCATGGGTGCTTGCTTTTAAATGGTACCTTTTATCTGTATCTAGATTTATTGTTTTTTCAGCTAGAATGGATATGTCTCCATTTTCGATTTTCATGATTTTTATTGTATCGTTTAAAGCATCGATATTCGCCATATAACCGTTTGTTGCATTAGGATCTGCACGAAAAACGAGCGAGCCAGCTCCGTTTCCACCTTTTTCCCCAGATATCTCAATGTTTGCTTCATAAAAAAAGTTATCCCCTGTTTGACCACTAATTACAAAAGCATCCTCCGTAGAGGTTCCACTTTTTCCATCCATCGTGTTCTCCCAGCTACCGTTTACATCGGTCCATTTTGATAAATTGGTTTCAAAGTCAGATGTATTCTTGAACTCCACATTTCGAAAGGCAGCCGTTGAATTCCACGCTGACAATCCATAGTATCCATAATCGAATTCTATATCTGTTTTTTTTATAACAGATTGATCGTTTACAGAGACTTGAATTTGATCCCCCTCTGTTTCAACCTTCACATGGTAGGTAGTTGAAGTTTTGAGGGTAAAAGGTTTTCTCGCAATTTCCTCATTTGTTCCATCTACATTCTTACTTAATGTTATGACATCGTTTTTGGCATCTAAGCTCGCAACATAGCCGTTCTTCGCACTCCTATCTGACCGAAAAACTAAACCGCCTGCCCCTTCTCTCCCATTCTTCTCTTTAAGCGTAATATCTCCCTCATAGCTAAATGATTCACCTGTCTGGGATGACATGGCATAAGAAGTTCTGTCTAAGCTATTTGCTTGTATTCCACCATCTTCGCCGAATTCACTTGCATACTCCCACTCTTTTAAATTAGGTGAGGTATAAAACATGATCTTATCCTTAGCCGCTAACGACATAACCCATTGGTTTGATTCTTCATGCCAAAATACTTTAGGATCGCGCCAATCTTGTAAAGGAGGGTCTGGCATTACGGGATTCCCTTTATACTTTTCCCAAGTTCTTCCTTCATCTAGGCTATACGCTATACTTTGGACTTGCTTATCCCCTGAATGCGTAAAGATGGCAACCATTGCTTCTTTTCCAAAGCCAGCTGTATTGTTCCAATCAATAACAGCACTCCCCGAGAAAATCTGGCCGTTTTCATCCGGCGATAAAGCAATCGGCAAATGCTCCCAATTAACAAGATCTTTACTGACAGCATGCCCCCAATGCATCGGTCCCCATGTCGTTCCATACGGATGATATTGATAAAACAAATGATATTCACCTTTATAAAAAACCATACCATTCGGATCATTCATCCAGTTAGCTTCAGGAGAAAAATGAAATTGATTACGGTATGGTTCATTATAATACCCTGGATTTTCTGCATATGCACTATTAAATGGTAAACAAGTGACAGTTGAACATATTAGTAGAGTACTAATAATCCTCTTCACCTTTATTTCACATCCCTTTTTTAAAATCTAAAATGACATGTGATCGTTATGCTGGACTATTTCCGCGCAATCGATCTAATAGAACGGCTGCCACAATGACTCCACCTTTTACAACTAACTGCCAATAATAGTTGACATCCATTAGAGTTAACCCATTACTGATTACCCCCATAATTAAAACCCCAATAATTGTTCCTATTATTTTCCCTTTTCCACCTGTTAAACTTGTTCCTCCTAGAATAACAGCAGCAATTGCGTCTAATTCATACATTTGACCAGCAGTTGGCTGTCCAGAAAACAACCTTCCCGCTAAAACGACTCCTCCTAAACCAGCTAGTAAACCACTGATCGAATACACATTGATTAAAGACTTTTCAACCTTAATTCCAGTTAACCGAGCTGCCTCTTCATTGCCACCAATCGCATAAATATGACGACCAAACATCGTATATTTAAGAACAAAAAACATCACAACATATACTAAAGACATGATATAAATAGGAGTGGGGATTCCGAAAATACTTCCACCACCGATGAATTTAAATGTTTCGTTTTGTAAAACAATTGGATAACCGCCACTAATGACATAAGCGAGTCCACGAACATATGTGAAGCTGCCTAGTGTAACAATAAATGCTGGTAACTTTGCTTTGGCTGTAAGAAAACCATTAATCAGTCCTACTGCATACCCTACTAGTACGCCTGATAACATCGCAATAAAAGGATTAACTCCTGCAGAAGAGACCATGACTGAGATAACGCCAGATAGAGCAACTGTTGCACCAACTGATAAATCAATACCACCAGTTAAAATAACGATTGTCATCCCAGCAGCTAAAATAGCAATAATGGAAACTTGTTTTAATACATTCAATAAATTGGCTGTATCTAAAAAATTTGGTGCTGTAAATGAAAGTACTACACACAATAATAATAAAATCATGATCATGCCAAGCCTATTCCATAAAGAATAAAGGACATTTCCTATATTTAGGCGTTGTGAATGTGTAATAGTTTGCGTATTCCCTCTCATTTCTCTCTCCCCCCTTTGGTAGCTAAACGCATAATTGTTTCCTGTGTAGCTTCTTCCTTCGAAAGCTCGCCTGTTAACCTTCCTTCACTCATGACAAGTATTCGATCACTTACCCCCAATACTTCAGGAAGTTCAGAGGATATCATTAAAACGGCCAATCCTTCATCTGCAAGCTTTGAAACAATCTTGTGGATTTCAGTCTTGGCACCTATATCAACACCTCGTGTTGGCTCATCAAGCAGTAATACCTTTGGTGCAATTGATAGCCACCTAGCGATCACTACCTTTTGTTGGTTCCCACCACTTAAGTTTGATACTTGCTGTTCTGGGGAAGCTATTTTTATATTTAAGTCTACAATATATTGGTTAGCGCTTTCATTTGCTTGCTTCCAATTAACAATTCCTGCTTTAGCGTGTTTTTTCAATTCAGCCATTATGATGTTCTCTTTTACGGACATTGATAAAAATAACCCTTGTTCTTTCCTGCTTTCAGGTACATGTGCAATCCTATTAGCAATAGCATCTATTGAGGATTTGATTTTAACAGATTGACCATCAACCAATATTTCGCCACTTTTCAACTCGGACAAACCGAAAATAGCCCTAACCAATTCTGTTCTGCCTGCACCAACAAGCCCCGCTAAACCAACAATTTCACCTGGGTAAATTTTTAAAGATACATTCTTTACAATTGTGTTATCAGAAACATTTTTCAATTCAAGTACAGGTGAAACTTCCTTTGGATTTTTTGTGCCAAAAGCTTTTGACCGATTAAACAAGTCCTTTAAATCCCTTCCTACCATCAGCTTTACGAGATGATCAGGATTTGTCTCTTCAATCGGCCCACTTGCAATCCATTCGCCGTCACGTAATACAGTGAACCTATTAGAAATTTTAAAGATTTCTTCCATTCTGTGAGAGATATATACAATAGCAACTCCCTGCTTTTTCAAATCATCAATAATTTCAAACAGCTTTTTTATTTCTTTATCTGTTAAAGAGGCGGTTGGTTCATCCATTATGAGTACCTCTGCATTAAAGGATAATGCTCGGGCAATCTCGACCATTTGTTGTTTAGCAACACTTAAGGTCGAAACCAATTGGCGTGGATTTAAATTCGACCCCATTGAATCTAACACCTCTTGGGCACGTTCATGGACCTCATCCCATTTCACCATTCCTAAACCATTTCTAGGAAAATTCGAACCCATTAAGATATTTTCACTTATTGTTAAATTAGGAGAAAGGTTTAACTCCTGATGAATAACACTAATTCCTTTGTTCCTTGCATCAGTAGGATCCTTCCATAAAATTGGTTGACCTTTCAAGTAGATTTTCCCACCATTGTCATCAGGTGTATGAATGCCTGCGAGGATTTTCATGAAAGTTGACTTTCCAGCGCCATTCTCTCCCATTAATGCATGTACTTCACCTGGATAAAGTTCCATTCTCACATTGTTCAATACGGTTACACTTGAGAACGTTTTACTAATCCCATCCATATTCAACACTGGCTTTTTTAGAATTTGTTGGCCTTTAAGCGACATTTCATTGACAGCCATACCTTTATCTCACCCCTTATATTGATTTGAATAGGCTGATTAAAGGAGGAATCCTTATCAGCCTATTTATTGAAAGAAGCTTACCAACCTTGGTAAGAATCTAATGTATCTTGAGTTACAATCTCAACTGGAACTTTAATAAGCTCCTCAACTTCTTCACCATTTTTCACTTTCATCCCGATTTCAACAGCTTTTTTGATCATGTTACTAGGTGACTGAGCTGAAGTTGCAGCAATTGTACTTCCTTCCTTTGCCATTGCTTCTGTGGCTTCAGGAGCACCGTCCACACCGACAATGAAAAATTCATTTTTACGATTCGCTTGCTCTTGAGCAATTTCAACACCAATTGCTGCTGGATCATTAATCGCAAATACCGCGTCAATAGAGCCTGATGAATTAGCTTGTAAAATACTTTCCATCACCGTTAATGCCTTTTCGCGATTCCCTTCTCCATTTTGCTTCGCGATAACTTTAATTTTGGAATCCTTTATTGCATCTTCAAATCCTTGAATACGATCAGATACAGCCGAAACAGGAGGTCCATCAATAATAACTATTTTTCCTTTTCCACCTAATTTTTCAATCACATATTCTCCGGCCAGTTTACCAGCTTGATAGTTGTCTGAAGTAACAGTTGCATCGACACCACCTTCAGCATTAGTATCTACAGCAACTACTGGAATATCAGCAGCTTTGGCCTGTTGAACAGCCGCCGCAATTCCTTTTGTATCAACAGCATTTAAAAGAATGATATCTACCTTTTTCGTAATAAAGTTTTCAATTTGAGCTGCTTGTTTTGCTAGATCATATTCAGCGCTTTCAACTAGAACTTCAGCACCTAATTCTTTTCCTGCTTCTTCAGCACCTTTAGCCATGGAGACGAAGAAAGGGTTTGCTAAACTCCCCACCGCTACACCGATCGTTAATTGTTTGTTACCTTTTTGTCCTTCGTTACCATCTGTTGATCCATTTGATGATTCACTAGCCCCGCTACATGCCGTCATCGCGGCAATTACAAAAGTCAAAACTAGTATTCCTAGAATTTTTACATATTTTTTCATATTAATCCCCCTAGTTTTTGAAGATGAAAATAATTAGCTACAGAACGAGAAATTGTTACCGCTCTCAATCTCTTAAACTAGATCACCTCCTTAAATGAATATTTTTGGTTGAAATAATGGAGATATGGTTGATTTTGATAGTTTTTTCACATTGACTATTTATTGATAACGCTTTCATCCCTTGTAAAACAATATAATTACCCATTACACATTATAATTACAAATGAATGAATTTGGTTGGTTTTGATTGATTTTGATTATATTAAAGCTGTTTGTAATTGTCAATGGTACCAATTATTGCAAAAAATATATTGATAACATAAAATATTAAACTCTCAAATGGAATGTTTAATAGATGGAGCAGATTTTCCCTCATTGTTAATTGATCACATTACAATGAATCAAGCATTCTTTATTATATTGATAAAACAAAGGGGGAAATTTCCAATAAAATAATTTCAGAATTTTCAAAAAAGCTGGTATTCAAACTGTCTGAATCAGACAGTTTGAATACCAGCTTTCCTTCAACGATAGCAAATTTAGTTTTTAATCCCTCACAATAATTATCTCCGTTTTCTCCTTATATTTTCCTAACGTTATTGTACTTTCTTCATTCGTAATAACTTTTGTTTGATTTAAATCTGCAAACTTAGAAAATGATACTTCTCCAAATTTTGTATGATCTGCTAATACAAAGGCCTCACGTGACAAGAAAATGGCTCTTTCTTTTATTTGCGCCTCTTCTGGATCTGGGGTAGTCAATCCAAAATTATAATGAATAGCGTTCGCACCCATGAAACACTTATCAAATCTGTATTTTTTTATACTTTCGTATGCATAACGTCCAACTGTTGCTTTAGTAATCCTTTTAACAAATCCACCAATAAAATATGTACATATTTCATTTTCAAGTAATGCATCTAAATGATCAATTCCGTTTGTAATGACAACGATATCTTTTTGCCTTAAATGTTTGATCATCTGATACGTTGTTGTTCCAGCATCAAGATAAACACAGTCGCCGTCCAAAATTAGTTCTGCCGCATATTTTGCTATCTTAGCTTTTTCCTCAAGGTTCTGCGTTATTTTCTCAAACACACTTGGTTCGTCTCGTTTACTATGTAATAGTGAAGCTCCACCATGTACTCGTTTTAAGTAGTTCTGCTTTTCTAATTGATCTAGATCACGACGCAAAGTAGATTCTGAAGTATTTGTTAATTCTACTAGCTCATGAATCTTAACATTCCCCTTTTCTTTTAACAGCTTTAAAATTAATTGATGCCGTTCCGTAATAAGCATGATATCTCCTCCTCGTATTAAACTTCTATTTAAAGGTTCTTCGTGTATTTTAGTTTAATTAATTTTAGTATATAGAATTTTGCAGTGACATGTGAGAACTATATTAGGGGTACCGCCAACAAGCTAAGGTGAATTTGTATCATCATAACGAAAAAACGCTATTCTTTTTGTAGAAATATACAGGAAGAATGGCGTTTTCTATGAGTTTTTCTGTTTCAGACGAAATGAATCTCTTTTCTCAAGAACTTCAAAACTACTTATCTCCATCTTCTCTACAACAATTAGCTAAAGAATGGATTTGAGTCAATATTTTGGACACAAAAAAATTAAATCTTAAGCTGCATTTCTAATTTGGTCTTCAATAGCTTGTGGAGTTTTATATCCTAAGCTGCTGTGAATTCTTTTTCGGTTATACCAACCTTCTATAAATTGGAATATCGCTAATTTAGCTGTTTGGTAATCTAGATACTGGACGTGGTTGACTTCTTCCTTTTTTAATATCGCATGAAAGGATTCAATACAGGCACTATCGTACGGGCAACCTTTCTTACCAAAGGATTGCTTAATATGATGATTCTGGGTATGTTGAGTAAACTCACTGCTTGTATATTGTGAGCCAAGATCCGTATGAAGAACTAAGCCCTCCGAGGGCTTTTGTGAAGAGTAGCGTTATCGAAAGCTTTTATGACCAGTTCTGTCGTCATAGAACGTGAAAAGGAATACCCAACTATTTTCTTTGAATGAAGATCCAATACAGAAGCTAAATAACACCATCCGTCTTTTAACGTGTGGATATACGTAATATCAGCTACCCATTTCTCATTAATGGTTTGGGTGGTAAAGTCTCGTTTAAGCAAATTATCTAACTGAATAACTTTTTCTTTAGATGGCTAAGGACGGTATTTTTTCTTCGTGATAGAACGAATACTCGCCTTGCTCATTAAGCGTTGAACACGCTTTAGACTGAGGGAAAATCCTTTGGTTAATAGGATTTGATGTATCTTAGGAGCACCATATCGTCCCTTGCTTTCCAGGTAAATGAGATTCATTTTATTCGTTAATTCTTTGTTTTCCTGTTCGCGATTGGATACGACAAGTTGAAGAGACTGATAATGGCTGCTTCTTGGGATTTCTAATACTTCACACATTCTCTGTACAGGGTTCAAAAACTACCCGCCCGAGTGATTATTAATAAACTAACTGAGGTACAAACAGAGAAAAGATTGAAAGAACAAGCAAAAAAAGAAAAGAAGAAGGGCATTACCTATAAAGACCGAAGCAAACGATTAAGTGGAATGAACATATTATTACAAATCTTTCTTTAGAAGACGTTCTAACGGAACATATTCATGAACTGTATTCGTTACGTTGGCAGATTGAAATTCTTTCTTTCAAATTGACAAGTGCATAGAGATTAAGAGGGAACGCTTAGAGTGTCACTTGTATGGGCAACTTATTAGCATTTTACTCTGTTCATCTACGATGTTTAGAATGCGTCAGTTACTTTTAGATAAGAAAAAGAAGGAGTTAAGTGAATATAAATCCATCTATATGATAAAAGACCATTATTTATTGTTTTATCAAGGATTATAAAAGGACGCCAAAGAATTATCAAAAGTTTTTCTACGTCTGTCACAAAAACTTAAAGCTGCCTAATATTTTTTTAAAAAAACTATTTGATGGTTTTTTTGTCATGAGCATTTTTAGTGTTACCTTAGCAAATTAAAGAGAACACACTTTTATATTATCTCTTGCGCGCTTAGCTTGATGGCGATGTGGTGGTACCCTTTTAGTAAATGTACATATTTGAAGGAGTCATTTCTTATAAAAGAATGTATGTGTACTCATATGAAAGGTATCTGCCAAGATGAGGTTCAATTAATCGGATCAAAATGTGTAACCTTCATATTCTTAAAGATCGTTTTGCCGCCCTCGGAGAAGAGAGTAATTCCTTTATCTTCAGCATGAGGGAATATTAAGTTTGAATAAGCAACCTTTCCATCATCCACAAAAACTTCAATACTCGTTTTATCGACGAGAATCTTTAAATGAACCTTCTTCTTACTGACATCAAATGGTGCAGTACTTTCAACCAGCTGATTCGTTTCGTCAGGTTGATCTGTGAATACCCGATTGACATAAGAGTAATTTCCTTCTGCAGAAATGCCTACGTCAACGTGGCGTTTTTGATCATCTGACTCCCTGAGCCTAAATCCTGCAGTCTTAAAATCCGACCATGAGAGATCTGCCTCTATTTGATAGGCATCTCCTTTAACATCAAGTGTTTCCGAGCCATCCACTTCGATTTTATCAAAAGAATTCGTTGAGCTTGTCAATTCTTTTAATGCTTCTGAAGGTTGTGAAGAAAGATAATACTTGTTCTCTCCTTCACGCTTTAGTTCAATTTGACGGACGATCGAATCCATTCCGTTAAACCCTTCTTTTAATGTCGGCGTATTGTTGGCGTAGGCCCAGTTATTCATCCAAGCGAGGGCATAGCGTTTGTCTAATTTGTCACTTGCCTTGCCATCTTCAAACGATACTCCGCCATACCAATCGAAACCGTAGTCTAGCCATTGGGGTTCATGGTTATCTAGAAGAAATTCCGTTCCATTAAACGTTCCTGTCCAGTATGCATAGGTGTTGGGTTTCCCTGCTGCTTTTCCGTTTGCACTGACGCCCAGCACCCACTTTACTGTCCCGTCATCAGCGCGGATCTGGTAAAGGTCAGGGCACTCTAAAACTCCAATGTTCTTAGTGGAAAAGCTGCTCGTATAGCGCCAATCTTTCAGGTTATTAGACTCATAAAAACCTATTTTTGATCCTTCGGCCAAGGTCATGACCCATTTTTGATTTGTATTATCCCAGATGATTTTTGGATCTCTAAAATCCTTCGTTCCTGGATTTTTCATAATAGGCTCGTCACTGTAAGAGGTAAACGTATTTCCTTTGTCCGTGCTGTACCATAGAAATTGTTCTTGTTTCTGGCCATCCTTAGAAGGTTGTGTTGCGATCGCCACAAAAGCCCCTTTTCCAAACCCAGCTGTATTTTCCGTGTCTATAACGACTGACCCTGTCCATGGATCCCCATTTTGATTCGTATATTTTGGAATGGCAATTCCTTCATCATTCCAGTGAATCAAATCTTTAGAGGTGGCATGTCGCCATTCTGTACCATTGCCATCCGGGTAATCTCCATTATAGAGGTAAAAATAATGATAATTTCCTTCATAGTAAACGGGCTTCTGTGGATCGTTTTTCCAATGATCAGGAGAAGTAAAATGATAGGCAGCCCGGTAAGAGTGCTTTTCTACCTTATTTGGCTGATTAGCTTCGTTTGTTTTATAAAATGAATGAATCAAAATTCCTGTGCTAATAACCATCCATAATCCAAGAACGAATAATCCAACCATCTTATATTTCTTTTTGTTCACTTAAACTCACCACTTTCCTCTTTTAAAATAGAAAAAAGAAAATGCCAAGTTTTCCTGACATTTTCTTTTTCTTTTTCTTTTCACTGGTAATTACTTAACCGTAATCTGGCCTTGTTCAAGAATACTGTCTTTTACTACTGATGTTTTTTCCCCTTTAATGTTAAGCTGGAAGCTTGGGGCAAAGGTAGATTTATTGTCTTCAAAATAACCTCTGTTTGTCATGTAGCTAGTCACTACAACATTATCACTGTCAGCCTGCGGGATCGCATAGTGTGCATAGTTCCAAGTGATGTCATATGGATCTAGATCCTGATGCAGGACGATGCCCGTTTTATTTAATGGCTTATATGGGCCAGTTAAGGAATTTGACGTGTAGCCTAACATGTAAATATCTTGATTACCGATTCCATCAATGGTCATTTTTGATCCTCTTGAACTTGTGAATAAATACCACTTGCCGTCCTTTTTAAAGATGTTTGGACGTTCGATTTCATCTGTGACCGTATTTGAAACAATCAATGGCTTCATTTCTTTTTTCAATGTATAATCGTCGTTTACTTCAATAATTCCAATTGCACCGTTTGCAAGTTCAGCTAATTCTTTTTTAGGGCTTTGCAAAAGTTTGTTTTTTTCACCTTGGAAGAAATTATTGCTGTTGCCATAATAAGCTCGATTGTATAGCGATTCTTCGCCTTGGTAGCCATATTCTGTACCCGTATTTGCTTCAAATACAAGGTATTTGCGGCCGTTGTCTTCTACATAGTGAGGGTCTCTGAAGGTATGATTATCAGCGGAATTTCCGTCCTCTACAAATTTATCTACAGTTTGATAGTACTTGCTGTCTTTGCCTTCATAGATGGATTTGTAATCCTCAACACCATCCACTTCTAATGTTTCAGAATCTGGCTCTGAGAGGTTTACTTGAGCGGTTGTCAAGGTTTGTTTACCATAGTTTCCTGACTCAGGTATATACGGTTCCCGGTTTGTATAGAATAAGCGAACTTCCCCGTCCTCAGTGAAGGTTGCAGAACCTGACCACTCTTCGGCTTGCTCTTTTAGGTAAGGATCATTTGGAACGTTTTTATCATTGTCATCAAATACTCTTCCAGCATTCTTCCAAGCATCAAGGGAGTTGTCGCCCACTTTTTTGTAGAATATGTAGATGAACGTATCGCTCGCGTTTTTAGGATCGCCTGCTAATCCAAAAACGATATGATATCCTTTGTACTCTGCAACAGTCCCGTCAGCGTTTTGCAATGGCCATGTATCCCACACATCTAAATCAATGGTTTCGCCTGATTTCGTTACTTTTTTTGCAGAAGGGATGTTTTTAATTGTGGATTCGTCAAACTTAGGAACGGCATATCTAGTATCACCGTGCTGATTAATCATATCTTTCATAGCTGATCGAGTGATTTGTGAAGTATCGTACGTTTCCTTGTAATCTGCCGGATCCTTTGAAGCTGCAAATGATTGGGTAACAGTACCGCTTAATAGAATGCCAGTACTGAGTATTCCTGCTGTTGCCTGTTTGGCAAGCCTGCTAAAGTTCATAAGTCTTCCTCCTCGTTTTATGTGTTTGCTAGTACAATAGAATTATAGGCGATTCCTGAAAAGAGAGGTATGCCACATATTGATTGGAATTTAGTCGTATATTGATATCGTAATTGCGGAAGGCAAAAAAAGCCCCGGCAAGAGGCTATTCCTTCGAAAACCTCTCCCAGGACTTCTGATATTCATTGAGCAGCTGATGGCGGTTCAGCTGTTTCCCGACATAGAGCTGAGTCGCGGCTCCGAATTCCTCTCTAATTTCAACAGGGAAGTGAGACCAGTTAGATGGGACGGTGTTTCCATCTTTGTAATTTCGAAGAGTTTCTTCTGCGAGCGGCCCTATATCATCAGTTTTAATGTTCTTAAACGCAGGAATGAATTTGAATTCTTCCGTCATGAACCGTTTTCCTTGTTCTGACATCACCATCCAATTTAAAAACTTCTTGGCTTCTTTTTTCTTTTCAGGAATGGACTGTTTATTTACGGCCCAATAATTTGGAACGCCGACGACAAGGGCTTCCTTTAAAGGTCGGTCATTAATCGGAATCGGCATAAAACCAAGGTTCATGTCAGGCGAAGCTTGATCGATCATCGGCTGAATCCAGTTGCCTTGCTGAATGATGGCTGCTTTTTCGGAGGTAAACAGATTCACTTCCATTGTATAGTCCGTTGACAGTGGATTATCATTTCCGTACTTTATGGTGAGATCCAGCAGTGCAAGGAGATCCTTGAATGTTTGATTGGTACTGATTTTTTCCGTTCCGTTATTTAAATTTCTTATAAAAGCATCAGTATCCTTTTGCTGGGCAAAAGCAACATTCATTAGATGGTCGCCCAATTCCCAGTCTTCATAGTAGCCTGTTGCAAAGGGAGTAATGCCTGCATTCTGCAGCTTTTCGGCAGCTGCTGTCAGTTCAGAAAGAGTGGCGGGCTGTTCAGTAATGCCGGCTTGTTTAAATAGATCCTTATTATAGATAAAGCCATACCCTTCAAGGTTAACCGGCATTCCGTAAATTTTCCCGTCCAATGTGACCGGCGTCAGGGCTTCTTTGTATGCTTGATTAATCCAGGGCTCCCCTGAGAGATCCTCCAGATAGTTCCGCCATAGCTTGGCATTTTCATAGCCGCTGTTTGTAAAGATATCCGGACCAGTGCCGGTCGCCATTTCGGCTTTTAGGTCGGCGAGGTCATCCATTGCGCCTCCAACAGTATGTACCCTGATATTGACGTGAGGATTTTCCCGTTCATAAGCACGCGTCATTTCTTCAAATTGAGTGGAGATTTCCACTTTCGGATTCCTTAAATCCAGCGTGATTTTCCGCTCTATCTTTTCCGTTTTTTCTGGTGGGGCTTCGTCCTGACAAGCAGAAAGAGACAGGCTGACGGCTCCGATTAACAAAAGGGATAAAAACCTGTTTTTCATCATGTCACCCCTTTAGATTCATGTTGATCGTTCTTATTCCTGAACTCAAAAGGCGTCAGGCCGACGACCTTTTTAAATAGCTTTGAAAAGTAGATTTCATCTTGATAGCCAAGCATGGTCGAGATGGAGTAAATGCTTTTGTCTTTTTGTTGCAGCCACGACTTTGCCTGTCTGATTCTAAGCTCCGTGATGTATTTGGACAGGGTCATTCCGGTTTCTTGCTTATACTTTCTTGAGATATGCTCGCGGCTTAAGAAGAAAACATTCGACAGCTTTTCCAGACTCAAATCCTCCATATAATACATGTCAACATAGGAAACCATGTCTTCCATGCGGCGAGCGGCATCTATTTCATCCAGACGGTGGATGGATCGGAAGTTTTGTTCCTCGAGCTTTTTCTGCAGAGCCTGAAACGAGGTCCTGATATCCGATAAAGTTTCGACCTGCTCTTCAGTTACGAGCCTTACAGGGATATCGAACTCCTGGCTGATCCATTCCTCAACGGAGAGCCATTGATTGTGAATGGTGATAACAAGGCAGAGGTTAAGATCCGTCTGCAGAGAAAACGCATTTCCTAATTTGCGGTCCGTAAGTTCATCTGAAAGCTTTTGAATATAGAGATCCGGATTGTGCATCTGGTAAAAGGAGAGCAGTGTCAGCTTATAGCCCTCCGATTCAGGAAGAAACTCGGCAAGGCTGATTGCATCTGAACGGTCCCCCAGACATATCGCAGTGGCTAACTGGTTTCTCCGCAGTTTTTTCACATCTTCCAGCACTTCAGCATGTTCAAAGTCGTCCTTCCAGGCTTGTACCGATTTTTCCAGAATATGATTGAACGCCTCATACTCAATCGGCTTCAGCAGGTAATCAAAGCTGCTGTGCTGAATGGCTTTCCGCATATAGGAATAATCGTTATATCCAGTAATGAAAATAACTTTCCCCGGATAGGAAATGGAATCCAGCCACTCAATCAGTTCGATTCCGCCCATACCGGGCATTTTCACGTCTGTAAAGATAATCTCAGGGCGTTCTTTCTCAATCAGTGATTTTGCCTCATGGCCATTTTTCGCTTCCAATAGCTTGGTGATGCCGTAAGTTTCCCACTTGCCTAAATGGCGTATGACGTCCCGCACATTGAATTCATCATCGACAATCAGTGCTTTCACCGTGTTCATCTCCTTTCCCGAAGTAAGTCTTTATCATTCCCAAGGTCGGTCTTTATCGGGATCCTCATGCTGACGGAAACCCCTTGTCCGTCATTAGAATCTACTTTCATTTCTGCACTTGGTCCATACCCTAGAAGCAGCCTGTCACGAATATTCTTCAGGCCTATATGTTCATGCGAATAAGTCCCTTCGTAAGGGGGTGTATAGATATGTTCCCGTAGAGTCTGAAGCTCTTCTTCCGTCAGACCCGGACCATCATTCTCTACAGTAAAGCACAGATCGTTTCCTTGTTTTTCCCCGTTAATGGATAAATGAGCGTTGCTGTAACCTTCCTCATACGTGTGTTTAAAGTAATTCTCTGCTAGGGGCTGCAGAATCATACTTGGAATTGTCATGTCCAAAATGGATTCATCGATATTGACCGAGTAACTTACATTTTCACCAAAACGCTCTGTTTGAAGGGAGAGGTACGCTTTTGTATACTCAGCTTCATCCCGAACCCTTACCCATTGATCTGCCTGCATTGAGTAGCGCATCATTTTGGACAGCGAAGTCAGCAATTGATAGACCTTTGGTGCATTCGACCTGAGGGCAACAGCGCCGATGGATTGTAAAGCGTTAAACAAAAAATGAGGATTAACCTGTGATTTTAACGCCCTGAACTGGTTCTTCCTGTTTTCAATTTCAAGCTTATATTCTCGGTCAATGTGGGAATTGATCCGGTTCATCATGTCCTTCATGTGTGACTCCAAATGGCCAATTTCATCGCTTTTGGTATCATCAAAGGGGACATTCATATTTCCGCCTTCAATGGAGCGGACTTTGCTGCTCAGCCTCGTAATGGGACGGGTAATCCTATTTGAGATAATGCATATCATCAGCAAACCCAGTATTCCTACGCCGATGCCGACAAGGATATTGGTATAGGCGGTTTTCCTGACATCTTCAAATAAAGCCTTACTCGACATGACCTTAATCAATTTCCAGCCGTTCAGTGACCCTGATAACTCCTTTGATAAGATAATATCGTCATCATGCCGGCTCCTATTCCCCTCAAGACGTTGCTTTTCATCGGTAGGAAGAGGTTTTCCAATCAGGGCTCGATCGTTCGCATACATGACGCGATCTTTTGAATCAATAAGCAAAACAGAAGATTCGTCTCCCTGGACAAGGTTATTGCAAATGCGGGCGTACTCGCCCAAATCAATGTCGATTGTAATCATCCCAAGAAACTTTTTAGAAAGAACGTCTATAATTTTGTGGTGAAAAGTCATCACCATCGTTTTGTCCGATTTTGGAACAATGGCTGCATTATTGTAATTCTCAAGAGTGTGGGGCGGCTCAATCAAATATTGTGAGTCAGATGTATACAGCTGTTTGATCGGGTCCTGGTTAAGAAAATTCGGCTGATACCTGTGTGTGCTGATCATTGCATTATAGACAGTAAATGACTCATTGTTTTTAGCAATATAGAAACGGATTTGCCGGAATTCTTTTCTCATTAGAAAAAAGGTTTCGAGACTCTTTTTCATGGTCATAGGGCTGAAATAAATGGAGTCTTCGAAGCCATTATTAAAAATCCGAAACAGATCTGGGTTGCGGTACAGAATATATGGAAAATCAATCATGTCGTCAAAATACTGCTCCAGTTCATCCGCATTCTTCTGAAGCTGCTCCCGGCTGTTTTCAAGTTCATACTGCTCCACACTGTTTTTTGTATAAGTGTAGATGAAAAAAACGGACAGGAAATAGGGCAGAACGATGAAAATCAGCAGCATGATCAATAAACGGCTTTGTATACTTTTCACAGGAGGCACCCCCTTTCGCAGAAGGCTCTTTTTTTAGTCTGATCTTATCTTCTCACTTTAGCATCCTAAAACTATATCAAATCAAAAAACCAAGTCAATCATGCTTAAGTAGGATTTGTGTAAGTGCATGTATCGTTATATATCGCAGTTCGGGCTTATATTATGTTCCAATCTGCGCTGCGCCAGAGATTTGAAGAAGATGAGGCAAACAAAAAAGCTGAAGACATCTTCAGCTTTTACAAAAATTGTGCTTTTTCTCCTACTTCTCTATTAAAGCGATCATAATCCCCGCAGGTATACCTTTGGGTTCAAGTATGTTTCTTCCGATGGTATCTGCCAGAAGCAGCAGCCAGGCGCGGATCAGATTCGCTACCGGCAGGAAGAGCTGATTTCGAAATCCGACCAGAGCTCTTGCAAAGTGCGGAGCCCTGAGCCAAACGAAGGCGATGCCTCCTGTAACAAGGACAGCTGCTGCAAGTGCAGCCCCCATGGAAGGATGGCCAAAATGAAAGGCCAGTCTGCAATAAAAATCCACCTTTTGGCGATCAGCAGATGAAATAAGGACAATCATTAGACCTGAGAGGGCCATAGAAATCCCACCCCGGTTAATTCAAGTTTGACTGGCTGCCCGGAAATGGGAAATAAATATAAAAGTAAGCCTTTGTCACTTTGGGCAAAGGCTCCTTTTTTGACGAGTTTCTTCTATATTAACCTTTTAGAAATGTTAGCAGCTTTTTGGGGTGAGTTGCGTTTAATCCATGCGGACCACCCTTTATTAGAGCGAGCTTACTACCAGGAATGGAATCAAATGTACGTTTTCCACTTAACTCAAAAGGTACAGTTGCATCAGAGTCACCGTGAATAATAAGAGTAGGTATATTGAACTTTTCCAAGTCCTTTCTAAAATCTGCCTTACTAAAGGCCGTTATACAATCGAGCTATCATTATCCCTAAAACAAAGATTATGAAATCCTGCGAATAAGCAAGTATTTGTTAGAAAATCGCATTAAACTGTTGAGTGGAAAAGAAAGAAGGATTTGAAAATAATATTGAAATATCCATAAAAATTAGACCCTTTATCTAAAAACATTTTAAAATATGGCTGTTTTCACATACTATGTTGCTATTTACCAGGTAGTGAGTTGTGGTTGATTTCCCCTCCAGATGCTCGCTTTCCTTGGTGCGGGCGGTGAGCCTCCTCGGCGTAAACGCCTCACCTGTCCCGCTGCTCCCGCAGGAGTCTCGCACTTCCGCTCCAATCAACCTTAAATAGTTTCGTTTTAAAAACAACAATCTTTACGAAAAGAGCCTAAAATATAAAACAGTGGGAAATGAATGCTTCCCACTGTTTTTAACGTTCAGCTGGTGTTTTCATTAATTGTTTTGATAAGTTGACTGATCTAATTTCACTAACAAATGTAGAGCCTAATAGTAATATCCCACCCAGCATTTGAACGATTGTCATTTGATTTAGCAAGATAATTGCAGAAATCAATATAGCTACAAATGGAGCTACATAACTTAGTATAGCTATACTCTGCGTTTTTGGTTTTTCCATACCAGGGAAAAATGACCAAAATCCAATCCCTGTATTGATGATCCCTAAAATTCAAATAAAAGGAGTGGAAGAACTTGATACTTCAAAAATACCAAAGCCTTCAGTCAGGAAAACATATGGCATTAGAAGTAATGTGGTTGTTCCAGGCTGAATGATGGTCAGCTCTAACTTTCCCATATTTTTAATAAATTTATTTAAAAGCAATAACGCTGCATAAAATGCAGCTGCGATTAATCCAAAGGAAATTCCAATAATATCATCTGATCTGGATGCACTCACGCCTTTTCCTACAATCATTAACATACCAATGATCGCTACAAATTTCGTTTTTCTTCAACATTTTTTTAAAAACAACTTTCTATTTCTCCACTTTTTCCTTATTTCTTAACTTCTCCACTTTTTCGGGAGTTAGGGTGATGTCCCGGACAGGGGAAACTCTTCCCCACTCATCCTTGTGAACGATGTGTTTTCGTTCAAATTTGGTCGGAGTATCTATACCTGCGGCAGCTGCAAGGTTAAATAGCCCCTCGCGAAGGGAAATCACGTAATTGGCGACTCGGTATTGTTTTTCCTCAATAACCAGACCATCCTGCAACTTTGAATCAGTTGTGGCTACTCCTGCAGGGCAATGGTTTGTATGGCAGATTTCAGCCATGATGCAGCCAACGCTAATCATAAAACCGCGGGCTATATTGACTAAATCTGCCCCCATCGCTAAAGCGACCGCCACTTTATCTGGAGAAGTCAGCTTGCCAGATGCAATCAGCTTGACCCTGTTACGTACACCATATTTTTTTAACATCTCATCTACAAGTGGCAAGGCTGACATAATTGGGAGTCCGACTGCATCTGCAAGCTCCTGATAGGTTGCCCCAGTTCCGCCTTCTCCGCCATCCACCGTGATAAAATCAGGCCCTTTACCTGTATCTCTCATGTTTTTCGTCATTTCCTCAAGTGCATCAAGATCCCCCACAACAATTTTGATACCGATGGGCTTTCCGCCTACATCCCTCATTCTTTCCACAAATTCGAACAATTCATTAAAATTCTTGAATTCATAGAACCGGTTAGGGCTATTGATCGTTTGGCCAGGTTCCACGAGGCGGATTTGGGCAATTTCTTCTGTCACCTTTTGCCCTTCAATATGCCCACCTCTGATTTTGGCACCTTGTGCCAGCTTAATTTCAAATGCCTTTACTTGCTCGATTTCACTTTTCTTCTTGAATTCTTCCCAGGAGAACTCCCCACCTGCTGTCCTTACTCCAAACAGTCCCGGACCGATTTGCATTATGATGTCGGGATTTCCGGAGAGATGATATTTGGAAAGACCACCTTCACCAGTATTCATCCATGTTCCTCCTGCAAGCCCTAATCCTCTCGACAGTGCAGTGATGGCATTCTCACCGAGTGCACCGTAGCTCATTGCAGATTGTCCTACGAGCCCCTTTAATTTAAAGGGATTCCGGCATGTGTCCCCTCCGATTATGATAGCATCCTCGTCTCGTAAAAAGTACGGTTCTATTTGTCTATCTTCCCGCTTCTCCTTTCTGGTCAATAGACCTTCCTCATCTACTTCATATACCTTTGTATTGATTTTTTGGCTATTATCTATTCTCAATTCTTCCCGAAGATTGGGAAACATACTATTTCGAATATAGTATCCAGCCTCATTGAAGTCACGTTCCGATCCAAATCCGATTAAACGCTCCTTATATTTTCCTGCTTTTACAACATCCTCGAATTCCTTTCTTGAGAAAGGGGTGCCTTCATTATTATTTTCAAATAAATATTGCCTAAGTTCAGGTCCTATTTGCTCTGTCATGTATCTAATTCGGCCTATTAGGGGGAAATTCCTCAGGATTGAATGTTGCTTTTGTGTATCATCCTTTCGGTACAAGTACGCTGCGGCCGCAACTGTCCCTAAAACGGCAGATCCTTTTAAAACTGTAGGAAGGTAATGTTTTAATTTGGACATTTTATCACCCTTTGCTTCTTATTTTTTGTGCAAGTTACTCGAGTAATCTATAATCTTTGGAGTGCTTCATCAATCAGAATTTCTCCAGAAGTTACATGGAACGTTTTATTATATACTTCTTTAGTATCCAGCGCTTTGACCAATACAGAAGCAATATCCTCCTTTGGTATCTCGCCTTTGTCATGCACAATTGATTGTCCAGCTTCAACTTTACCTATTCCCGGCTTATCCACAGGCATACTTGTCCGTATGACCGTATATGTAAGCTTTTCCTGTCTTAATAGCTCTTCTGAGTGGTACTTGACACCGTTTGTACTAGAATTCTTGCTCTCCATTTCTTTTGCTCGCATGGTGTTCATCAGAACAAAGCGCTTCACCCCATGTTTCTTAGCAGCCTCAACTGAGTCTATTACTGACTGATGGTCCACCAGTATTGGTTTGCCTTCCCCAGTCCGGGGACTGGCACTACTCAGGTAGATCACTGCTTCACAGCCTGAAAAAGCACTGGAAAAATCCCTTTTTTCCAAAGAAACTACATCTCGTGCTCCAAGTTTAACCATTTCCTCAACTTTATTTTCTGCCCCTACCAGTGCTACCGGGTTATGGTGCCTGTCTGCCAGCTGTTTTACAACGTGCTCTCCGGTCATGTCCTCTGTTCCTATTACCAGAACTCTCATTTTAATACCTCCCTGCTAGTTTGATACTATCTATTTACCACTTTAAAGTTTAATGAAACAATTAAGCGTCTTCGCCGTATCGTTAATTTTAACGATTCTTTGATAGTCCAATTTCTTCAGTGGAAGCAATTAGGCTTTTATTGAACGTACGTAATCTCAAAATTAATAATCTGACATCCATTATTACTGAAGCTGTAGGAACTAGATTAGTGATTGGAATTAAATAAGAACGAAACCCAACTACTCTGCTCATGTAAAATAAATTGGGTTTGATTTGGGTAATTATATAAAACTATACATTAAAGACGATTATTTCCTGGGGAAACAAAACCCAAAATTATCACTTAAAAATATTAATTTTTTATGTAATCACTCCATACATTTAGTTAATCGCACCCATACTTTCTTACGAACGCCATATTGAGGAATTCCGCACGAAGGATACTGCCATCTATAAAGTATTAAAACTTTTATCAATCTGGAAATGAGGGGCCCTATTTTTTTCAAAACTGAAAAATTACTAACTACAGGAATGCTAAACTGACCAGCTTTCCATATATGAAAAAAGAACCTCTAGTAATATACTAAAGATTCGGGATTAATAAATGTTTTGTAATTTTAATATGTTAAATGAAAGCAATTAAATTAATAGATTTCCATAATACGAGATAAACGAATAGAGTAAATCTTTTGATTTTCATCTTTTAAGGAAAGGGTTTGTTCATTAAGGTTAAGTTTATGGAATTGACCCTTGCATGTTTTTAATACTCCTTCTTTATAATAAATGATGGTCGTTATGCCCTTTTTTTTCAACGATTTCAAGATCATCTGATTATCTCCCTTCTGTCTATTCAATTATTTATTAAAATTGTATGATAAGTGGTGCTATACTATGAAATCAATTAGGATATGTATATTATACAATGAAAATCGTAAGCGTTTTCATTGTTGTTGTGAACAATTTGTGAAGGTTTGAGCATTGGGATATTTTAGGTAAATTGGAGCTGGATGGGAAATGGTAAAAATCCATAAAAAAAATGAATTTTAAGTGAATCGGCATTAAATTCTCGTCTGATTTGGATAAAATTTCAATTTTTTTATAATCATAGGTGGATATGTATGAGTTGCAATTATTTTTTCGAGAACAGCAACTGGCTTTTGACAAGGGTGAAAAATCGCTTTTCCACTAACCATAGGTGCTCCATAAGAAGCCTTATCATAATAAAAATTAAATGTTCTTTTTGTCCCTTTAGTATAGGAAATAAAATATTCTCCTATTCAAAAAAAAAGGTAAGAGCATATTTGTGCCCTTACCTTTCTTCATTTATTCTTCACCGTTACTCTTCCTTGCTTGCTGCCATATTCATGCTCGCTTCGACATTCTCCTGGCTGATGGGGGTGAATGGTAAATTTCGTTTTCCTGAGAAATTCTCAAGCAAGTCTTTGACATCAATTCCCGAAGATGCCTTTAATGACTCTTGCAATGTTGCCATTAAATCCGTTGCATATCCTGTCACTTTATTAGCCCCGCCCTTTGCACCGCTTCCGCCTGTGTCCACTACAGTGATTTTGTCTATATTACTAAGCGGGCTAGCAACTTGTTTTGCATATTCAGGCAGCATTTTCAAAATCATGTCCATTACGGCGGCTTGCCCGAACTGTTCAAAAGCTTCAGCTATTTTCTGCTTGGCTTCTGCTTCTGCTACCCCTTTTAACCTGATGATTTCCGCTTCTGTCGTACCTTGTGCCCTTTGGGCGTCCGCTTTAGCAAGACCGTCCATTCGAACACGTTCCGCTTCCGCTTTGGCCATGGCTTCAATTTTATACTTATCGGCATCCGCTTCTGTAATCTGTTTCATTTTGTTTGCGGAAGCTGCCTGCTCTACCGCATAACGATCGGCATCCGCCTTTTTCTTCACTTCTGAATCATATTGCTTTTCACGGCGAAGGATTTCTTTTTCTTCCAGCTCAATCTGCTTCTGCCGTTCGATGATCCTGATTTGCATTTCCTGTTCGGTTACATCCTGTTTAGATCTCGCAGTTTCAAGATCGTAAGCTTGGTCAGCCCGTGCCTTGGCAATATCCTGCTCACGACGGAATTCCGCAACCTTTAGCTTGTTGATTTTTTCGGCTTCGGCTATTTCTGTTGCCCTTTCAAGTTCGGCACGCTGGGCTTCCTTCGAAGCTTCGGCTCGCTTGATTCGCGTTTCTTTCTCGGCATCGGCGGTAGCTATATCGGCATCCCTTTTCACTTGGGCAATCCTTGGCTTACCTAGCGATTCAAGATATCCATTTTTGTCACGAACATCTTTAATCGTGAACGATACGATGATGAGTCCCATTTTAGCCAAATCCTGCGAGGCTACCCTCTGTACTTCCTGGGAAAACTTTTCACGGTTTTTATAAATTTCCTCGACTGTCATCGAACCAAGGATTGAGCGAAGATGTCCTTCCAATACTTCCCGCGCTTCCTGTTCACGGTCATCTTTCGATTTACCAAGGAATTGCTCTGCTGCTGTGGCAATATCGGTGATTGAACCGCCAATCTTGATGATCGATACACCATCAGCCATGACAGGAACACCTTGTTCTGTATATACTTCAGGAGTCGAGACCTCAAGTTTGCTTGACAACAAGCTCAATGGTTCCGCTTGTTGGAACACTGGCAAAACGAAAGCACCTCCACCGCGGACGATTTTTATTTTATTTCCTGATTCGTCGATGTGGACATTCTTGCTGCCCAAGTAACTTCCAGTCACTATCAAGGCCTCATCAGGACCAGCAGTACGGTATTTCGTAACAAACACAGCAATAAGTGCGATTAATAAAAATGCAACAATGGCGACAACAATCCAAATTAAACTAAACATAAATGACCTCCTACCTCTTATTCATTCTCATGGGGCATGACATAGACAACCCCATTTTTAACTTCGATGATCAAGACTTTTGTATCCGAAACAATTCCTTCATTCTTATAACTGGCCGCAGTCTTCGCAATGCTCCCGCTGATGCTTTCGATTAAGACTTCCCCAAACCCATCAACCGGGACTGATGTCAGAACCCTGCCAACCCTGCCTCTCAGGTCATTGTCATGAAACGTTAAGCTTTCCTCCGCCGATGAGATGGGAATCAACACAAATACATTCAATAGGGTGACGATTGTAAATGAAATGAGCAGGGAAATCACGGCAATCATCACATCATTAAGTCCTGTAAGCGATTCAAGCAAAAAACCACACGAAAAAAATACGGTCAAAAAACTAAAAATGAGGGTTGGATTTAATATATCCGGTAATTCCAGGCCAGAAAATATATCATTAAACAAGATAAATAGGAATGTTAGCCCCCCGAATATAATTAATCCATATAAATAGACTGTTTCTAATGGAACTCCAAATAACTCCATCTCTTTCATCCTTTTAATTTGATTTTTCTTTACCGCTTACTACTATTAAGACCTAGGATAAGCGTTTTAACTACCTTTTGAAAGACATATGGCAATGATCCCCCCCATTTACTTCACTTACCATTAATACGAATGACGTTACAGAAAGTTTCATTTTTTTTCCGGGTTTTACGAACCTGGGCAACAACTAGGCCCTTATAAAATAAAATTCATAATATCATTGACAGTGTTTACTTATCATATTAAAATTCTTTATATGTTAACTCGTTTGATAACCAGGTTTACAATAGGGGGAAGTACGATGAGGGAAAGTCACGAGAAATTAAGAATGATGATGGTTACAGCCTTATTTGCAGCACTTATAGGGATCCTTGCCCAAATTACAATTCCACTGCCGTTAGTACCGATTACAGGACAGACTCTAGCTGTTGGGCTGGCAGCCACTATACTAGGTTCACGTTATGGAACCTCTTCCGTTTTATTATACTTGTTCATAGGAGCTGCAGGAGTACCAGTGTTCGCTGAAATGTCTGGAGGACTAGCTAAGATATTCGGTCCGACTGGCGGTTATTTATTATCCTATATCCCGACAGTTTATATTACCGGGCTGATATTGGAAAAAACACGTTTCTCAGTTGCAATGGCTTTCCTTGCAAATATAATCGGGATGTTCATAACGTTGATCATCGGTACGATTTGGTTGAAATATATGAGCTCATTATCATGGACAGTTGCATTTGCCAGCGGTTTTGCCCCATTTATAATCGTAGGCATTTTAAAAGCATTCCTTGCATCTTGGCTTGGGATTACGATCCGTTCAAGGTTAGCATCAGCTAATATGCTCCCAAAAAAAAATACACCACTTTCCCAATGATGCAAATGGGTAAATGAAAGAGAGGGTGCCGCTTGCGGTACCCTCTCTTTCATCTTGTTACTTTTTCAGCCATCATTTTCAATCACTTGCACAAAAAAAGAATCTTAGAAAAAGACTCTTTTTTTACAAGTATTTATTACGGTCCTATCCCCATAAGTCCGAATATGAAAAGCAAATGTATGTTATCCCCTTTGCTAACCGTAATCATTTTACTATAGTTACCGCAATTTGACAACTATTGAAGAATCGTGAAAAGGCTACCATTTATAACTTAAGATAATATAATAAATGGATTTAGTTATTTATTATTCACTTTATATTCTTTTTTCGTACCATCATCGAAAACGACCTCTAAATCGAATTCTTCATAGGCATCCTTCAAATCAAAAACACTTGTCACTTCTTGAATGACTTGTTCATCTGTTGAATCTTTGGTGAATGTCAATTTATCTAAAATCGGTATTAATTCTTTCATTGCTTCATCACCGTGAACTTCATGTTTGTTTGATTTATCTTCGATTGAAGCTTCTGTTTGGGCTCCCATGGTATCATATTCAGCTTCGTATTCGTTATCAGTTCCCACATAATCAACTTCTAATTGAAAATCCTTGAAAGTGAAAGGCACCTTTTCATTATTATCCGTTCTTGTTTCAGGATTTGTTTCCGTTTGATTTTCATTCTCCTGAACCGGTGGATTTTTCACTTCATCGTTTTCTCCCCCACACCCGGCCAAAACAAGCATGGCGGCAAACGGAACAGATAATATTTTGATCGATTTTCTCATTATTAGCCATTCCTCCCTAATCATCTGTATACTTATTGATTACCTAAAAGGGGTCATTCAAAACTACAGGAATCTTTCAGGTATCATAAGATCGATCAAGTAAAGAATCACTAGAAGTGATCACAGAGGAAGGATATAAAACAATACTGCAAAAAAATGGGTGGCAGAACCCCCAAGCACAAAAACATGCCAAACGGCGTGATGAAACGGAAAACCGCGCCATACATAAAAGATAGCTCCAAACGTATAAAGCAAGCCCCCTGCTATCAGTAACTGGATACCTTCTGAGGGCATCGCTGCTGTAAGAGGTCCCCAAACGATGACGATCATCCACCCCATCGCAATATAAAGAAGCGTCGAAAGGAATAGGAACCTTTTAACATAGAAAGCTTTGAAGACGACGCCGATGATTGCAACTCCCCAAATTATTCCAAGCAGTGTCCAGCCTAGTGAGCCTTGAATCACAAGGACCATGATGGGCGTGTATGTTCCTGCAATGAATATATATATGGCTGAATGATCAAAGATTTCGAATATATCCTTTGTTTTCCCCTCTGGAAAACTATGCACTAATGTGGATGAGACATATAAAAGAAGCATGGAAGCGCCATAAATGACTGAAATGACTACATGCCAAGGCGATCCTTTTTGGACTGAGAATATTATTAAAAACACAAGAGCGACGATACTCAACAAAACACCAACACCATGGGTTATCGCATTGACCACTTCTTCTTTTTTTGTATAAACATGTGTATTAGCCATATTACAGCTCCTTAATCCAGATAAAAATTTTCAACATTCTCCTAAATTATACATCATATTTTCCAAGCAATATAGAAAAGTGAATATAGCTTGATTAACACCACTAATTAGATTATCATCTAATTAGATAATAATCTAATTAGTTAGGGGGATAAAAGTGCAATTAGAAAAGTTGGTCGCTTTCCATAAAACGCTTGGTGATGTGACCAGGATTAGGATTATATCCATTCTGGCAAACGGTCCAAAACACGGACAGGCTCTTGCGGGAATATTAAAATTGACTGCCCCAACCATTTCACACCATTTAACGAAATTGAAGGACATTAATTTAGTGAAGGATCGGAGAGAAAAAAATACGGTATATTATTTTTTGAATGAAGATGTCCTAGAGCATTATTCTTCAGCATTACCTAAAATCATTTCAAATAAGGGGGACTCCAGTAAATTGGATAAACAAAAGCTGATTTTAGAGCATAAAAAGATCCTTGAAAACTTCTTTACACAAGATGGTCGACTTAAAACCATACCAGCACAAAGAAAGAAGAAAATGATCGTTCTTCATCATATTGCAGGCCTTTTGGAAAAGGGACGTAAATATCCAGAAAAAGAATTGAATGAATTCATCCAGTCATTCCATGATGATTACGCAACGATAAGACGTGAACTCATTATCGGAAGCATCATGTACCGGGAAAACAGCATTTATGAACTGAATCCCCGCGAGATGTGGGCTGAAATCATTTAAGAGTTAGTTTTAAACATGAAAAACCGGCCTCCCTAGTTGGTGAGACCGGTTCTTGAAATGTAATTTATATGGCAAAATGGTGGCCACCAATGATTTTGATTACCTCTAATTGTTTCATCCATTTGCTGTCCGAAATACTGGGATTCCAAAAATACAAGGCATCATTTGTGTAGCCATGAATTGCCAATGCTTCATTGACAGCCTTCTTGGCATCATCTCCGGCTGCTTTGTTTATACTGCCATCAGCAACGGGCGAGAATTGGTTTTTTTGATAGATCACTTCCCGGACCGTATCAGGGAATTCTTTGCTATCAAGGCGATTCAAAACTACTCCTGCCACCTCGACCTTTCCTCTATAAGGCTCCCCTTTGGCTTCTGCATGCACAAGCCTTGCTAATAATTCTTTATCTTTTTCATTCATTACATGTGGAATAATCAATGTTTTACCAGGTTCTGCAACATTATTTACATTATTATTGACTTCTTTTAACTTTTTGATTGGGACACCATACCGCTTTGCAATATCCCATATCGATTCACCTTGTTTAATGACATGTTTGGTTGCTCCATCAGAAGCCATACTGGTCGTTCCCTTAGGAATAGCTATCCCAAGTACGATGACACTTAGAGTCATTATCACGGTTATTAATACTGATAATTTCATCTTGTAACCTCCTCGTTAAGCATCTTCCTAGGATAACAGACCATATGGGAGAAAACAGTGCTAAATTTTTCCCAAGGAAATCAAGGAAAATTTTTCACGGGTCAATTAACTTAGAAATTTTGAAGATTCCCACTCCATTCCTCACGTAGTATACCCATTCTGATTGAATCATAATAATAACCATCATAATAACGGCATTTTCTCATTCTTCCCTCTATTTGCATGCCTACCTTTTCCCCAACAGCCATCATACGTTCATTACCTGACCATGTCGTCAGTCCAACCCGTTCAATCTCCAAGTTTTCGAATAAATAGTCTATGAACATCATTAACGCTTCTGTTCCATACCCGCCATTCCAATACTTTGGCTCAAAAATCGTGATCCCTATTTCCAGCCAACGAGAGGGTTCATGTTCCCAGTAATATACAACAGAACCTATTATTTGATCGTTCTTTTCCATTAATAGCTCGGAGTAAGCCCCCATTTTTCCATCATTGGTTCTGTGCTTCGTTTCTTTATCGATATACGTATGGTAATCCATGAGTTCAATAGGATAGTAAGGTGCATCCCACTTTTTCCATTCTGGATTGACTTCTCCATATTTCAGGCTCCATAAACGTTTTAAATCGGCTTGTTTAACGTTCCTCAATATTACTTTTCTTCCTTTAATCCAAACATCGTCCAATCCTCTTCCCCCCACTTATTCCAGTATGTCCCCCCCTGTTTTAGCGGTCGACACATAATTTAATAAAATATTGCCTATCTCTGGGACCATCGAATTCACAAAAGTATATCCCTTGCTATGTACCAAGAATTAAACTTCCCTTATGGATGATCACCTGTTGTGAAGAACCAACCGTACTTGATTTCAAATGGGCAGCCGTGTTTCCTTCCTTATGTAAATCCAATGTATGATTCCATGGGTATTGCTCATCCAATCTTCTTAGCATATCCTTTTTGACATCGGGATCTGCATTTTCATTAATTGTGATCCCTGCTGTCGTATGCGGACAATATATAAGAGCTAACCCCTGTTGTATCCCGTTTTCATTGATGAATGCTTGCACTTCTGCCGTAACATCAATCATATCATCCCTTTTAGTTGTTTTTAAGGTGTTTTTCTTCAGCATGTACGTCCACTCCTTTATCCTTTTAAAACTCCTTTACCCATAAACATGACATTTATGCTTTAATACACGATTCAAGAACCAACGATAAGCAAAACCGATCGATAGCGATTTAAAAAATAAGCTATTTTTATTGATTTTTTTATTTTAATATTGGATATATAAGTAGCCAAGAGGGGGTAGAAAAAAGTGGGTTTCATTTTTAAAGCAATCGATCATTTCCAATTAGCATCTCCCAAAAATACCGAGGACCAATCAAGGAAGTTTTTCAAAGAGATTCTAATGTTTCGGGAAGTGGATAAGCCTGCATCCTTAAAGTCAAGTGGCGGAGTATGGTTCGAATCAGGATCGATCAAAATTCATGTTGGAACGGAAGATCAGTTCATTCCCGCGAGAAAAGCCCATCCAGCGCTTGAAGTAGAAAATCTTAGAGACTTTAAACAACATTTAATAACTAATCGTGTTTCTTTTACAGAAGATAAAAGGTTACCTGGGGCGAACCGCATCTATATATCCGATCCCTTCGGCAATCGGATTGAAATTTTGGAATGGATATAATAAAAGCGGGTCCATAAAATTGGACCCGCTTTCTTCATTATTTATTATTGTTGTTTCTTTTTCCAGAATCCCAACATTAAAGCGGTAATGAGGGACCCTATTAAAATGGCCAGCAAATAGAGAAAAGGATGGTTGACAAGGGGGATGACAAAAATTCCTCCATGTGGTGCTGGCAGAGTTACACCAAAAGCCATTGACAGGGCTCCTGCTGTCGCTGCCCCTACTACACTGCTGACGATAACGCGCAATGGATCCGCCGCCGCAAAAGGAATGGCCCCTTCTGTAATGAATGAAGCACCCATGAAATAATTTGTGAATCCAGATTTCCTTTCCGTTTCACTGAATTTGCTTTTAAAGAATGTAGTTGCAAAGGCAATCCCGAGCGGAGGTACCATTCCACCTGCCATGACGGCAGCATGAGGCCCGAAACTATGAGCTTCAATAGCTGCAAGTCCGAAAGTGAAAGCTGCTTTATTCAGGGGTCCACCCATATCTACAGCCATCATACCTCCTAGAATCAATCCAAGCAAAATAGCATTCGTACCTGATAAACCTTGTAGCCAGTTGGTTAAGCCTGTGTTAACTGCGGTTACTGGCCCATTTATAACAAATATCATGATTAAGCCTGTAATTAACATGCCGAATACAGGATAGAGTAAAACCGGTTTAATGCCTTCTAGTGTATGCGGTAACCTAGAAAACAGCTTTCGTAAAAATAAGACGACATAACCTGCAAGGAAACCGGCGATTAGTCCGCCAAGAAAACCGGCATGAGCCTGTGCTGCCAATAATCCCCCTACCATACCGGGAGCAAAACCAGGACGGTCGGCTATACTTGAAGCAATGAATCCAGCAAGGACTGGGACAAGTAAGAAGAATGCACCACTAGTTCCCCCGCCAATATCACTTAATGCTTTGGCAATGGGATTATAATCAGGATTTGCCGGATCGGCTGCCTGGATCCCAAAAAAGAAAGAAAGCGCAACCAAGATTCCGCCACCGACGACAAATGGAAGCATATTACTTACCCCATTCATTAAGTGCTTGTAAATCCCCAATCCTCCTTTTGCTGAATCACCCTCATCACTTTTATCATTTCCAGTTCCTTTGTAAACAGGTGCATCCTGATTCATGGCTCTGGTTAACAGCTCCTCGGTCTTCCGGATCCCATGGGCAACAGGGACAATAATGACGTGTTTACCATTAAAACGATCCATTTCCACCTGCTTATCCGCTGCAACGATAATCGCATCCGCCTCATCAATTTCTGCAGCGGTTAAACCATTTTTGATTCCTGTCGATCCATTTGTTTCCACTTTGAAATCGATTCCCATTTCCTTCGCTTTGGCCTTTAATGCATCAGCAGCCATATAAGTATGGGCAATTCCTGTTGGACAAGCTGTAACGGCAAGGATTTTCCCTTTGTTGTTACCGCTGGCAGCATCACTTGATTGCTGCTCTTCTTTTTCTTCTTCATCTGCTTCCATCTCTTTTTGATTGATGATCTCTAACACTTCTTCACCAGAAGAAGACGAGATCAATCGGTCTCTGAATTTTTCATCCATCAGTAATGAAGAAAGCCGGGAAAGGGTTTCCAAGTGATCCGCATTCGCTCCTTCACTTGCTGCAATCATAAAGAACAGATGAGCTGGCTGACCGTCAAGCGATTCATAATCCACTCCATTAACCGATTTTCCGAAACAGATGGCAGGTGTCCTTACAGCATTTGTTTTAGCATGTGGTATCGCTATCCCTTCACCAATCCCTGTTGTGCTTTGTTGTTCACGTTTTAAGATAGCGGCTTTGAAAGCCTCCACATCGTTTAACCTGTCAGCCTCGGCTAACTTCCCTGACAGTTCATCAATGACAGCTTGCTTTGTAGCACTTTGTAGATTGATTATGATTGTATCCAATTTCAACAAGTCTGTAATTTTCATAAAGTCAGCCTCCTGTTAGTTGATTGATATCAATTTGCGGTAATAACTCTTCGATTTTATCCAATGTACCAAGATCTGATGAAAAGGCTGTAGCACTTCCTGCTGCAAGACTGAATCGGAAAGCAGATAAAATATCCTCTGTCTTTTCATATGTCCCGATGAAACCGGCCACCATCGAATCACCTGCACCCACTGAGTTGAGGACTTTCCCTTTTGGCACATTAGCGGAATATGACTCACCACCGGAGCAAAGTACAGCACCCTGTCCTGCCATTGAAACGATAACGTTTTGTGCTCCTGATTGAACCAATTTAGAACCGTATTCGATAGCATCATCAACCGTTCTAATTTCAGTAGAAAAAAGTTCACCCAATTCATGGTGATTAGGCTTTATCAAAAATGGCCGATACGGAAGGACACTCAGTAATTCCCTCCCACTCGTATCCACCACCACCTTAATGCCATTATCAGAACAAGACTTTGCCATAGCTTCGTATACATCCGAAGGGACGCTTGGAGGGATGCTACCTGACAAAATGAGAATATCATTATTTTTCAACTGTTCAATCTGACTAAATAATTGTTGATAATCCCCTTTTGAAATAACTGGCCCTTGGCTATTGATTTCAGTCTCCAGCCCTGTTTTCAATTTAATGTTTATTCTTGTATCTCCTGTTATCTCTGTAAAATCCGTGAAAATCTCTTCCTGTCTTAAAAACCTTTTTACAAATTCACCTGTTTGTCCACCTATGAAACCTAAAGCTGTCGTACTATTTCCAAGCCTTTTAAGCATCCGGGAAACATTAATCCCTTTCCCTCCAGGGAATTTGGCATCATAACTAGTTCGATTCACCTTGCCCATTTTAAAACTCTCCACCTCGACCAGATAATCGATGGATGGGTTAAGTGTCACTGTATAAATCATTAAATGGTCACTACCTTTACCTTTGGATTTTTATGGAGCTGAGCAACAGCCTCTTCATCATTGCTGTCAGTAAGGATTATGGCATCGCTTACATCTGCCACCTTAGCGAAAGTAGCTTCATTCAATTTTGTACTGTCAGCAAGCACGTAGGATTCGTTAGAGAGTCGTAATGCCATCTTCTTCAGTAGAGCTTCTTCCGGATCTGGTGTTGTGAAACCCAATTCTTGATGGATGCCGTTCATTCCCAAGAAACATTTATCGAAACGGTATTCATTCAAAAATTGTACAGCATTACTTCCTATAACCGCATTTGTCGAGAATTTAATCGTTCCGCCCACTAAGACTGTTTTGATTTCCAATTCAATAAGTTTTGGAATATGCATAAGACCATTTGTCATGACCGTTATATTCTTATCCTTTAAGTAAGGAATCATTTCTGCAGTGGTTGTGCCTGCATCAAGATATATACAATCATTTTTCTCTATGAATGAAGACGCAAGCTTTGCAATCAGTTGTTTTTCAGCTATTGCTTTGTTTTGCTTTTCTATAGTCGTTGGTTCAAGGCCTTTTCTTTGAAGTAAAGAGGCCCCGCCATGCACGCGTTTCAAGAGCTTCATTTCTTCGAGTTGCACTAAATCTCTCCGAATGGTCGACTCCGAAGCATGTAACTGATCTACAAGCTCCTGAAGCTTAATCGTTCCCTGTTCTTTAAGGATCGATAAGATGAACTGGTGCCTTTCTGTTGTCAACAATCAATCCCACCTCACTTTAATATCATCATCATATATGAAAACAAAGGAATAATCAATCACAAACGTTTAAAAATATTCAAATACATTCAAAAATACCTCCAAAAACATTCACAACAGAGACAAACCCTTTGCATGACCCCATTATCTTTTTTTCAATGAAAATATGCCTTTCAGTTAAACTCATTCACAAAAAAAATCCCCCATGTCATTATGACATGGGGGGTTTTCATGATTTATTAGCCTTGAAGTAAAAGTTGTTCTGGATCTTCTAGCATATCTTTGATAGCTACTAAGAAACCAACCGCTTCTTTTCCATCAACGATACGATGATCGTAAGATAATGCAAGGTACATCATTGGTCTGTTTTCGATTTGATCTCCAACAGCGATTGGACGCGTCTTAATTGTATGCATGCCCAAAATCCCAACTTGAGGGGCATTCAAGATTGGTGTAGATAATAGGGAACCGAAAGTCCCTCCGTTTGTGATGGTAAAAGTACCACCAGATAAATCTGAAAGTCCCAGTTTGTTGTTACGCGCTTTAACAGCCAAATCAGAAATGTTCTTTTCGATTTCAGCAAAGCTTTTGCGGTCAGCATCCCTTACCACCGGAACGACAAGACCTTCATCAGTGGATACGGCTACACCGATATCATAAAAGTTCTTTTTCAGGATATGGTCGCCTTTGATTTCTGCATTCAATAACGGATATTTTTTCAATGCGCCAATGACCGCTTTAGTGAAGAATGACATGAAACCAAGTTTAACATCATTTGTTTTCACGAAAGAATCTTTATGGCGGCTACGCAATTCCATGACTGCAGAAAGATCGACTTCGTTAAAAGTAGTAAGCATGGCTGCTTCGGATTGTACTTGAACTAGACGTTTGGCAATGGTTTGACGACGGCGAGTCATCTTAACCACTTCAATGCGATCATCATTCACTTCAACAGGAGCTGCTGCTTGTTTAGCTGCAGGAGCTTGTGTTGGAGCTGCAGCAGGTGTCACAGGTGCATTATTTGCTGCTTCAACATCTTGTACACGTACACGACCTAGTGGATCGACTACAGGCACTTGAGTCAAGTCAATTCCTTTTTCACGAGCCAATTTCCTTGCAGCTGGTGAAGCAATGACTTGTTGATTGGATGATGCTTCTTTCGTTTCAGCTTTAGGAGCCTCTTTAACAGGAGCAGCTTGTTCCGCTTTAGCTGGTTCTGCTTTGGCTACTTCAGCCTTAGGAGCTTCCGCTTTTGGAGCTGCTGCAGCTGACCCATTTTCATCAACGATAGCGATAGCCTGTCCAACTTGGACAGTATCGCCTTCTTCTGCTAATTGTTCCGAAAGAGTACCCGTATAATCTGAAATGATTTCCACGTTTACTTTATCCGTTTCAAGTTCAAGGACATATTCGCCTTTTTCAACATGATCACCGGGTTGTTTTAACCATTGCGCAATAGATCCTTCAGAAATTGATTCTGCTAATTCAGGTACTTTTACTTCAGCCATTTTATTTCTCCCCCTCATTATTGCGTGTAATTGCTTGAGTCATAATCCGTTGTTGTTCATTTTTATGGACAAGCGGATCTCCCTCAGCCGGGCTTGATCTGCGCTTCCTTCCTATATATGTCACTGAAAGATTCCCAGGAGCCGCTGCATTAAGGCGAGGTTCAACAAATGTCCAAGCCCCCATGTTCTTAGGTTCTTCTTGAGCCCAGAAGATTTCTTTAAGATTTGTATATTTTTTCAAAGCTTCTTGAACGCCAGTGAACGGGAATGGATAAATTTCTTCGATACTGATGATTTGCAACCAGTCCGTTTTTTGTTCAGTTGCCGCTTTTTCACGAAGTTCAACCGCCAATTTACCTGATGCAAAAACAATGCGTTCAACCGATTTAGGTTTTTTGCCTAAAGCTTTAGTTTCAACGAATGATTCAAAAGAGCCTTCACTGAATTCTTCAGCTGTAGAAGCCATCACTTGATTACGAAGCATACTCTTCGGTGTCATGATGACAAGCGGACGAACTTGCTCTTGATCCAAAATCTTAGCTTGTCTTCTAAGGATATGGAAGTATTGAGCTGCCGAACTTAAGTTAGCAACTGTCCAGTTGTTTTCAGCCGCTAATTGAAGGAAACGTTCTAGGCGTGCACTTGAGTGCTCTGGCCCTTGTCCTTCATAACCATGTGGAAGCAGCATGACAAGACCTGATTTTTGACCCCATTTTGCACGGCCAGCCGCAATGAATTGGTCAAAGATCACTTGTGCTGTATTTGCGAAGTCACCGAATTGGCCTTCCCATAATACTAGTGCCTCTGGAGCAAATACATTATAACCATATTCATAAGCTAGGACTGCCGTTTCAGTAAGCGGGCTGTTATGAACAGCGAAAGAAGCTTTAGCAGTTTCAAGTGTGTGAAGTGGTGAATATGTTTTTCCATTAACACTGTCATGTAACATGATATTACGTTGAGCGAATGTTCCACGCTCTGAGTCTTGTCCTGTCAAACGGATTGGAGTACCGTCACTCAATATGGATGCAAATGCCAATGTCTCGGCATGAGCCCAATCAATTTTACCGTCAGCACCAAAGGAATCCAAGCGACGTGATAAAATCTTACCTAACTTTTTATTAGGAGTGAATCCTTCCGGCCACTTAACAAGTTCTTCGTTAATTGAAACCAGTTCTTGTTTCGGAACAGCCGTTTCAATGGCTGGAAGTCCTCTTTCAATAATCCCAGGAGGATTACATTCCTTAGAAGCTTCCGGTTTATTTCCGGAAATTTTCGCATATGCATCCGCAAGCCTTGTATCCACTTGCTCAGCAATTGCTTTAACTTCAGCTTCAGTGAACTCACCAGATTGAATGAGTTTCTTCCCATAAAGCTCTTTGACAGTTTGGTGCTTATGAATTAATGCATACATTTCAGGTTGAGTCACCAATGGCTCATCCATTTCGTTATGGCCGAAACGTCTGTAACCGATCAGGTCGATCAAGAAATCCTTATTGTATTTTTCGCGATATAGGTTTGCAAGGTTCACCGCAGCCATACATGCCTCTGGATCATCTGCATTCACATGTACGATTGGCACTTCAAAGCCTTTTGCCAAATCACTGGCATATAGAGTTGAACGTGAATCTTCACTTTCCGTTGTGAAACCAATCATGTTATTGGCGATGATATGGATAGCGCCGCCAACTTGATAACCGCGTAAACGGCTTAAGTTAAACGTTTCAGGAACAATACCTTCACCTGGGAATGCTGCATCACCATGAATCAGGATTGCAAGTGATTTGGAAATGTCTTGGACAGGGAATCCTTTTTCTGAACGGTCTTCTTGTGCCGCACGAGAATACCCTTCCACGATTGGACCGACTACTTCCAAGTGACTTGGGTTATTGGCAAGTGTAACCCTTGCTTTTTGTATGTTAGCATTAGTAATCTGTTTATCCAGACCTAAATGGTATTTAACATCACCAGTCCATCCGTTGTTAATGCCTGTTGAACCTTCGGAAGGAACCAAATCTTTATTAGGTGAATGTTGGAATTCAGAGAAAATGACCTCATATGGCTTTCCTAGTACGTGTGCAAGCACATTCAAACGTCCCCGGTGAGCCATGGCAATATTCACATTCCCTGTTCCATTTTGAACAGTTTGTGAAATCATTTCATCTAAAATCGGCACTAGGGCGTCTAGTCCTTCAATGGAGAAACGTTTTTGCCCCACATATGTGCGGTGAAGGAATTTCTCGAAACCTTCAACTTCATTCAATCGCTTAAGTAATAGTTCTTTTTTCTCTTTAGCCACTTCCGGGAACATTTTTCCGGATTCGACCATATCAGTAAGCCATTGCTTTTCGTCCAAGTCATTAACATGGTGAAATTCAAAGGCTATCGTTTTTGTATAAAGTTGTTTTAGGTATTGAACGGCTTCGTATCCGTCTTTCACGTTTTCAGGTGATTCTGGACAAATTAAGTCAGCCGGTATTTTCCTTAAATCATCTGCGGTCAATCCATATTTTTCAAAGTGAATTTGTTCCGTATCTAGAGCTTCTTCTTTTAAAGGATAAATATTTGCTGCAAGATGTCCGTATGCACGGATGTTTTCTGCTAACGTAACTGCAGACATTATTTTCTTCATTGGAAGAACTTCTCTAGTTTGTACAGTTGGTGCACTTCCGATTGTTGTTTCAGCCGATACATCGAATGAAGGAGGACCTGATACTTCAAAAAAGTTTTTCAGTTCCGGATCTACTTCTTCCGGGTTGGCTTGAAATAGATCGTATTGCTCCATGACATACCCAAGGTTTGGACCTGAAAAAGTTTTCCATGGGTCGTATGCCTTAGCGTCCTTGATGGTCATTTTGTAAACCCCCAAATTTTTCTCATAATTTTTTGCATTTCGTTTTATCTATCCCCAAATTCTTTCTTCTAAATTTTCCCCAAAAATATGATATATAATTAACAACTTTGGTTATTGAATAATAAAATTTTAAAGGATAAAACGTTTTCAGATGTTATATTAACATGTTTTTGTCGAAATATCCAAAGGTTAAACAACTTTATGCAACCTTTTTTAAACTATATTTTTGTTTAATTCGTCAAATTACGCTTTAAATTGACTTTTTTGCTCATTTAAGCCTTTTTTTCGCTAAAAAAAGATTTTTGTATTTTTGTATATCGTTTATATTTCAGGTATATTTAACTAGACTGAAAACCCTTACAATTCAATCAAACTTCCAAGCTGTTAAACTCAGATTGCCATATTGAAATGTTCTGTGAAGGAGAGCCGATTTTTTGTTGATATCTCCTGCTCCCATTGCGATGATCAATGGAATGAAATGCTCTTTGGAAGGCACAGCATCTGTACTATAAGGAGCGATTTTTGCATAATTAAACAAAGATTCCAAATCCCATTTCATGATTTTCTCTTCAACCCAGTTTTCAAAGTTGATTGCCCACCCCTCTGCAACATGCATATCCTTCTGAATATGGGTGAAATTATGGACAATTCCACCGCTCCCGATGATTAAAACATTACTTTCCTTTAATTCCCTCAATGTTCTCCCGATTTCATACTGCTTGTCCAATGGAAGTGCAGGATTAATGGACATAGATACGATCGGGATGTCAGCTTCAGGATACATAATGTGCAAAAGCCCCCATGCTCCATGATCTAGGGGGCGCCTTTCATCAAGTTGCCCCCATACACCTATCCTTGACAATAAGGTTAAAATTCGATCGGACAGCTCCAAGCACCCCGAAGCAGGATATGTTATCTGAAATATTTCTTCAGGATACCCTGCAAAATCATAAATGACTTCATGCTTCCCTACCGCTGAAATCATCTGATCTTCACTTTCCCAATGTGCTGACAAAATAACGATGGCAGTTGGTTTTTCCATACCCTTCATATAATCCTTCAAAAAAGAGGTGTAGCCATTTTTTTCCAGAGCTAATAAAGGTGTTCCATGTGATAAAAACAATGATGGCATCATAGAAACGATAAATCCTTTCGCAAAAGTAATCTAATCTCTTATCTTATACCTTAAATTACTTAACATAAACAATGTGTTCATCAATTAAATTGTATTTTTGGGGTTGTCTCGTCAATAGTATCAAAGGTATACCCTTCTTTTTTAAGATATTCAATAATATCAGGCAATGCCTTCACTGTATTTTTCATACTATTGATATCATGCAGCAAGATATTAACTTGCTTTTGATCTTTCGTGCCTTTTTGTACGGAAGTAATGATTTGTTGTTCACTTATTGATGGACTGATCCCATCTGTCGAATCAATCGTCCAATCGAAATAAATATACCCTTTTTCCATTAGTTGTTGAAGGATTCCATTAATGATGGGTTTAGTTGCAGCCTGATGCCTAAGACGATTATTGGAACCGCCAGGAAGGCGTACAATACGGCTTTTAACCCCAAACTCCTTTTGCAGCATGGTTTCAAGCCTATTCAAATCTTGAAAGAAGCTCTCGGTCGATCGATAAACGATGGAATAATCATGTGTATAAGAATGAAGGGCAATCGCATGACCTCGGGAAATCATTTCCTGATAGCATTCCTTTGCGTATGGTTCTTCGTTACCTTTAACGAAGAATGTGGCCTTAACATGATAGCGGTCCAAAATATCTAATATCTCCATCGTATTCAAAGAAGGTCCATCATCGAAAGTCAAATAAGCGACTTTCTGATTTTCCTTACTTTTTAGGATCGGTTCCATCTCTTCGGGAACCATTGCATGTACATGAATGGCCAGCACATCCGTCAATAACAAAAAAATAATGAAAGAACATACTATGGTGAGAAATAATTTAAGCGGATTCTTCATATGCTGCATCCCCTTCCTTTTGACCATTAAGATGTACCATTCAAGAGGTTTCATGCGCAATAAGGCAGCGGTAAAAAATACCGCTGCCTTATCCATATGCTTACCGATCGACATTAAAGTAACGTGCTTCCGGATGTGCAAAAACTATGGCTGAAACGGAAGCCTCAGGTTCCATCATGCATCCTTCAGTCAATTCCACGCCAATATCCTGAGGTTGTAACAGGCGGAATAGCTTTTCCTGGTCCTCCAGATTAGGACAAGCTGGATAACCAAATGAAAATCTTTGCCCGGTGTACTTAGCGGCAAACCGCTCTTTCATAGACATTTCAATCGGATCGCTTATACCTAAATCATCACGCATTAATTGATGAATTCTTTCGGCAAACCCTTCAGCCGTTTCGAGAGCAAGTGATTGAAGGGCGTGATTTTTCAAGAAATCACCTTCAAGCTTTAGTTTTTCTGCCCATTTTCTGATCCCTTTTCCGGCGGTTACCAGGAAGAAACCAACATAATCCATTTGTCCGGAGGAAACCGGTTTCGCGAAGTCCGCTAAACAAAGGTGCGGATTGGTATCTTGCCTAGGAAAGTCAAAAGTCTCCAATATCTCCAGGTGATTTTCCGGGTTGTAAACCAATAGTTTGTCTCCTTCACTTTGAGCAGGGAAAAATTGATAAATTGCATGCAAGCCGTAGTCGGGTTCCGTCTTTAAGAATTCGATCAATTCATCAACAAGCGCATTCAGCTGCACTGCTTTTTCATTCCCCTGCTTTAGCAATTCGGCGAGCTTACCTTTTAAGCCCAAATGATGTCCAATCAGCATTTGCCTATTAATGTATGGCTGGATTACATCCAATGGATAGTTTTTCAGGACGTGACGTTTGATATCACGCGGTTTTTGAACAGGCACATTACTCAAAGGCGCAGCTGCGGACTGCTTCCGAACAGGTTTTTCCATCGTGGCAGCAATGGCGGCATTGACTTTCGATTTTTCTCGTTTCTCGACTAACTCTTTTAAATACACCACTTTTTTGTCAGTGTCATGTAAAATATTCGTTACAGCTAAACCATCCATCGCATCTTTGGAATATAAAACAGGTCCTTCATATTCTGGTGATATTTTAAAATCGGTGAATTTACGGGATAGCGCTGCCCCTCCCACTAAAATAGGGGTATCTATTCCCGCCTGCCTTAAATCCTGTGCGGTTAAAACCATTTGCTGTGCTGATTTAACCAGTAACCCAGATAGGCCAATGATGGTTGGCTCATGTTTTCGAACCTCTTCAATGATTTGTTGCGGTGCGACCTTGATACCCAAATCAATGACTTCATAGCCATTATTGGATAGGATGATATCCACTAAGTTTTTCCCGATATCATGTACATCCCCCTTGACAGTAGCTAAGAGGATCTTTCCTTTTTTAGCGCTATCTTCAGAGTTTTCCATTAGCGGCTCAAGGTGAGATACAGCCGCCTTCATTGCCTCTGCACTCTGAAGCACTTCTGCGACAATAAGTTGGTTGTCGTTAAATAACCGACCCACTTCACTCATCCCATCCATCAATGGTCCATTGATGATTTCCAATGGGGTATCACCGCGCTCAATTGCTTTATTTAAATCATCAATTAATCCTTCTTTCGTTCCTTCGATAATATAGTTACCTAAACGTTCGTCCAATGGCAGGATAACACCATTATCCTTCTTCTCCGCTTTTTTACCACGATAGAACTCGGTAAAGATACCTAAAGTTTCTGTAGATGTCTCAAACAGGAGTGCCTCAGCCAATTTCACTTCCTCTTCAGGTATCAGAGCGAAACGTTCAAGTTTTTCTGTATTAACGATAGCATAATCGAGACCTGCTTTTGTACAATGGTAAAGGAAAACGGCATTTAGAATTTCCCTTCCCCTTGCTGGCAGACCGAATGAAACATTCGAAATGCCAAGTATCGTTAAGCATTCTGGATACTTTTCTTTGATCGCCTTTATTCCTTTCACCGTTTCTAAAGCAGATCCGATATATTGTTCATCTCCCGTCCCTACAGGAAATACCAGCGGATCAAAAATGATGTCACTTTTGTTTAGACCATATTTATTGACAAGCAAATCCACCGACCGTGTAGCCACTTCCAATTTCCGTTCAGCATCGACGGCCATCCCAATTTCATCAATCGTTCCTACGACAACGGCAGCACCATATTGATGGATGAATGGTACAATTTTTTCAAAGCGTTCTTCACCATCTTCAAGATTAATGGAATTAATGATGGACTTTCCTTGTGAATGTTTTAATGCTTGTTCAAGTACGGCTTCATCTGTAGTATCGATGACCAAAGGGACTTTCACTTTTTTGACGACCTCTTCTACGAACTCCTTCATATCGCCAAGTTCATCCCCATCAGGATCGGCAAGACAGATATCAATGACATGGGCACCTTTTTTCACCTGGGCACGTGCAATTTCAGCAGCTGGCTCGTAATGCTTTCCACGAATCAGCTCCTTGAATTTTCGAGATCCGATAACATTCGTTCTCTCACCAACGAATAAAGGGCGCATTGAATCATCATAAATGAGCGGCTCTATGCCTGATACGGCATGACCATGGGCTGAGGTCGTAATAGCACGGGGCTGAATGCCTTCGAGGACCCTGGAAAGTTCTTTAATATGCTCTGGTGTCGTACCACAACAGCCCCCAATGATATTGACCCATCCCTTTTCGGCAAATTGCTTCATTTTCTCCGCAAGGGAAGTCGGTGACTCATGATAGTGACCCTCTTCATCCGGGAGCCCAGCATTCGGATAACAACTGATGGCGCTATTTGCTATATCTGCAAGTGTCCTGATATGGTCTATCATGAACTCCGGACCTGTTGCACAATTCAGGCCGACAGCCACGGGCTTCATATGTTCAACCGATAAATAGAAAGCTTCTATGGACTGGCCAGCGAGTGTCGTGCCCATCGGTTCGATCGTACCTGATATGATGACAGGCACATCTTTTCCTGTTTTAGCGAAGGCTGCTTTGATTCCCGAAAAGGCAGCCTTGACATTAAGCATATCCTGACAGGTTTCCACCAATAGCAAGTCCACCCCACCATCCAAGAGACCAAGTGCCTGTTCTTCATAGGAATCGGTTAAAATATCAAAAGTCGTTCCCCCTGTTACGGAAAGCGTTTTTGTAGTGGGACCCATCGAGCCAGCCACATATCTTGGCCAATCTTCATTTGAATACTTTTCACATGCTTTAACGGCAAGCTCGGCTGAAATTTTATTAAGCTTGTAAGCGATTGTGCTTATTTGGTATTCTTCAAGCACGATGCTTGTCGCTCCGAAGGTATTTGTTTCAATGATATCAGCGCCTGCCGCTAAATATTTTTCATGGATGGATTGGATGATTTCTGGTTGTGTCAGTGATAAATACTCATTGCAGCCCTCGAATTGTTCCCCGCCAAAATCCTCTGCTGTTAAATTCTCCGCTTGGAGCATGGTCCCCATCGCTCCATCAAGAAGGAGAATCTTAGTATCCAACTGTTCTTGAATCGCTTTTTTATTCATGTACTGCCACCTCTGATGTTTGTTTACTATCGACTTTTCTAATATATTTCGTAAGTTCCGCCGTCATTTCATAGCGAAGGAACGGAGTGATTAAATATATGCCCTTGAATTTTTCCCTTGCCGCGTCCACTAGCTCTCGTGCGATATTCACCCCTTCAATCCTTGACTTTACAGGGTCATCCCCCGCTAAAGCCATAGCCCTTCTAACATTATCAGGCAATTTGATGCCTGGGATTTCATTATGGATGAATTCGGCGTTCCGTGTGCTTGTCAAGGGCATGATACCGATGAAAATCGGGGTCTCTAAATGTTTTGTAGCTTCATATACCTCTTCAATCTGCTCCACCGAATAAATTGGCTGTGTCAAAAAGGATTGAGCACCACATGCAATCTTCTTTTCCATTCTCTGAACAGCTTTATCCAGATATTTCACATTGGGATTAAAAGCGGCGGCAATTTTAAAATTTGCCCGTTGGCCCAAACTTTGACCGGAATAGGAAAGACCTTCATTAAATTGTTTGACCATACTTATCAGGTCAAACGACGATAAATCATAAACCGAAGTGGCACCTGGGAAGTCCCCAATTTTAGAAGGATCTCCGGTGATGATCAATAACTCATTCAGCCCCACTGTCTGCAGACCCATTAAATGTGACTGCAGGCCAATTAAATTCCGATCCCGGCATGTTATATGCACCATCGGCGTTACATTCAATTGGTTCTTCAGTAAATTAGCCAGTGCATCATTCGATATCCTTGGTGAAGCAAGTGAATTATCCGCTAATGTAATTGAATCGACCCCTGCTTTTTTCAAAACCTCAGCACCAGTCATGAAACTCTCTATTCCCAACTTTTTCGGTGGATCAAGTTCAACTAGTATCGTCCTTTCAGTTTTGGCCTTTTCGTAAAGTGGGATTTCCAACTCTCTATCAATCACTTTAATTATTTCTATTTCACGGGTTTTAGTTATTTTCTCTTTTACTGGTACCAAACTTCCAATTGCATTCTTTACAGCTTGAATATGCAAAGGCGTCGTTCCACAGCAGCCTCCTATGATCGTGGCACCTTGCTCACGCAGCTCGAGGGCACTTGAACCGAAATATTCCGGCACAGCTTTATAGACAAGCCTTCCATCCACATAATCCGGAAGGCTGGCATTAGGATAAATGGCAATCGACGCTTGCTTTGGCAAACTTACTTCTTCCAAGGCCCTAATCATATGATGTGGACCGAGACGGCAATTCACCCCAACAACATCGGCACCCAATTGCTCAAGTTTTTGAAAGGCTTCATTTAAATGGATTCCATTTTGAAGATTACCCAGTTCATGCATCGAAACATTTGCGATGATCGGCAGTCCAGTTTCATTTTTAACGATTTGCAGGACGGTTTCAAGTTCTTCCAGGTCATAGAATGTTTCTAGGAGAATCCCATCAGGATTTTCCATCAGCAGACTGTATAGCTGTTCTCGAAAACCTCGCTTTATCTCTTCAATGCTTAAATCCGATTTCCTGATATTCCGCTGTGCCCCTATGGTACCGAAGACATATGCCTTTCCTTTTGCCGCTTTTTTAGCAAGGATGACTCCCTGGCGATTGATTCTGCTTACTTCATCTTCTAGTCCATGGCGTTTCAATTTGTTGAAGTTGGCTCCGTAGGTATTCGATTGAAGGATATCTGCACCAGCTTCCAAATAAGCACGGTGGATGGACACTATTTGATCTGGGTTCGTACAGTTTAATTCCTCATAACATTGATCGATGCCATTAGAGTACAGTAAGGTCCCCATTGCCCCTTCCCCAACCAGCATTCTTTCTTTCACTTCTTTACGAAAATTCATCATTACATCCTCTCTCAAAAACAATCCTGTTTTTGTCGTTTTATATGAGTATGAGAGAAAAGAAAAAAAACCTTCTCAAAGAAGAAGGTTTTTTGAAACATTCTCCTCATCTATCAAGCTCTGCTTGTTGGATTTAGCACCTTTGCCTAAGCTGGTTGCTGAGGTTTCTTCGGGCCAGTCCCTCCACCTCTCTCGATAAGATCCATTTATATAATTTTCACAAGATTTCAAAATTTGATTATATTTAATTTACATTAATAATCTGTCAATTTCAATACCTGATCGTCATTTTTTTCACTTTTGCAAAAATCATTCAATCTTTTGCAGCTTGAACTCTCTTTAATATCCTTTGTTTCCAGGCTTCCGCTAACGGATCCAGTTTAAGTAAAGCGTTTGCGCCTTCCAGCCCATCTCGTTTATGAAGGATCACCTCTGCTGCATAATGAACTGAAATTTTTTCTTGCAAACGATCTATTAGCACGATTTCGTTTTGTTTATTTATCGTTCCTTCTTGAAGTACTTTTGCAAAATAACCAGTGAAACTCGTTTTTAGCACGAGTTCCAAAAACTTAGGTTCTTGATTGAAGTGGGAAATGGTCGAACAAGGAATCCTCCCCTGGTTAATTTGAACAATCACTTCGCCTATTTGATAAATATCGCCGATATATGTTGATACCTCCGTCATCCCCGCTATGGTTAAATTTTCACCGAATGCAGGGATATCCAGCTTTTTAGAGAATTTTTCATTCCATAATGAATAATGCTCAAAGGGGTAAAAGCACAAAGCCCGATCAGGACCCCCATGGAACTTTACATTACCTACCCCATCACCAATTATGCCAGATCTAGTTACTGTCACATTATCCTGTGCTTGTTTATCCATGGCTGAAAAGATATCGATATTCGAAAAATTTTCCTGTTTGGGCCTTCCTGCATGAAGCGATTTGATTTTTCCATTTTCCATTTTTAACATCATCTTCCGTTCATTTTAATTTATATCATCCCATATGTTTAAATTATACTAAAAATCCATTTTTTCTGTAATTATTTATGAGAATATAGTGGATCGGAACATACAAAATCCCCCATGATCCGTTAAGCGGTCGAATATCATTGATTTCCAGAAAAAATCATAGGATAGTTTAGTAATTTTGTTGCTATTTCAGAATTAAATATGGTAGAATATGAACACAATATATAGTCGAAAACTACAACCGTTCGCCTATATGTTGATTTTCACGATTGAATTCCTCATTGTCGCTCTTTAGGGAGCGAATTTTTTTGCCTTCATTTTCATCCACTATTTTCTTTTAATCCCATTAATCGGGACATATCGATCCAATACCTATTTGTACATGCATTACTTATGTAATTTTAACGAATTATTTCTTTGTAAAGTCTTTCATAATCTTGCCATTCCCTTGGCTAAAACGAGCAAAAAGCCGAGCGACATAATGCGTCTTCCGCTCAGCTTCCTGTTTTATGCTTGTTTCTTTTTTTTCGGTGCCGCTTTCTTTCGGGTCGTCTTTTTCTTTTCCGGTTCATCATGTTTCGTTCGGTCAATGGATGCCTGTAAAGCCTCCATTAAATCTGTTACATTGTTGGAAACTGGCTCTTTTGTTTTGGCTGTAATCGTCGTTTGTCCCGTTTTCTTCGATTCAATCAATTCAAGTAATGCGGTTCGATAATCATCGGTGTATTTTGCCGGATCGAAAGTAGTCGTTAATTGATCTATCAATAACACGGCAGTATCTATTTCCTTTTTTACAATGGTATCATTAGCAGGGATATTCGGTACATCCGCTGTTGAACGAACTTCATCCGGATAATGGATCGTTTCCATCACCAAGGTATTATCAACGACTCGAATTACCGCCATTTGTTCTTTTGAGCGTATGATGATTTTCGCTAACCCTACCTTATCCGATTCCTTGAGGGCCTGTCTCAGAAGGGAATAAGCTTTTATCCCTCCATCATTAGGCGACATGTAATAACTCCGGTTAAAATATATGGGATCTATTTCTGCTATTTTAACGAAATCCACAATTTCCACGGCTTTTTCTTCGTTTTGTTTTTTCAGTTGCTCTAGTTCATTGTCTTCCAAGACAACAAATTTTCCCTTTGTATACTCAAAAGCGCGGACTATATCATCCTTACCCACTTCTTTCTGGCATACCGGACAAACTTTTTCGTATTTAATCGGTGAATGACATTCCTTATGCAACGTCCTTAAAGAAATATCCTTATCCTCCGTTGCAGCATGAAGTTTAATCGGAATGTTCACCAAACCGAATGATATGCTCCCCTTCCACATCGTATGCATATTCGTCACCTCATAACTTATTTTTAAAGAGAAGAACAATTTTATTATTCCCCTTTGTTCAAAAAAAACCGAAAAAACAATTGCCAACTCTAACACTTCGTTTTTTTGGCAAAATAATGTTAATCAATTATTTGCGGAGGTAAAACTAAATGAAACCAATGCTGCCAACCTATTACCCTGAAGCCCCCACCTCCAAAGATTGGCGTTATGAGGTCAAATATGACGGCTTTAGGGCAATTTTAACGATAGACTCCGATACGATAAGCATCTCGAGTCGAAACGAGAAGGAATTATCACCACAATTCCCAGAAATCATTGCGTACATCAAAAATTTGGACCTGGAAGATTATCTCCCGCTACAGTTAGATGGAGAGTTGGTTTGGCTTACCAATCAAGCAAAGGCCGACTTTTTCCAAATCCAGTGGCGAGGGCGCCTTGGGAAACAATCCTTAATTTCAGAAAAAGCTCATTTTTCGCCATGCCGGTTTATTGCGTTTGACCTGATTCGCATCAGCGGAAAGGACATAGCTGCTAAACCTATGGAAGAACGAAGAGGATTGATGCTGAATATGGGTGAAGCACTTGGTTTTCCTATGCCGCCTGACCCCAACGATAAGGCTTTGATCCAATTAATTGAGAGTTTTGACGTTTTGGATAATGCCTTGAATAAGGTCATCCTATTAGATGGCGAAGGGGTTGTCGCTAAGGAAGTTCGGGGTACTTGGCAAGAAGGAAAACGTACTACATCTTGGATCAAAGTGAAAAATTGGAAGACCGTTTCTTGTTTCATTACAGCATTGCACAAAGAAAATGGTTACGTTTCCCTCGCAGTTTTAAAAGAAGGTGCCGCAACGAAAATCGGAAGTGTTAAAAATGGACTGAGTGCTCAAGATAAAGGGATATTGCATGAACTGATCAAGCAAAATGCATCAGATGAGGATGCACAATTTTTTTATATCCATCCATCCATTTGCATCGAAGTTCAATTCCTACACGTATATGAGGAAAATGAATTGCGTGAACCTCAGTTTTCGCAATGGCTTTTACAAACGGCTCCCGAAGAATGCACCTGGGAGAAATTCGTGATAGGCCAGTACACGTTTCCAGATACTGTACAAATAACCTCCAAGGATAAACCGCTTTGGATAACTGGTAGAAAAAAGGTGGTAAAAGTTGAATACCTCCATTATTTAAGAGAGGTTTCATCCTTCTTCTTACCTTTCTTAAAGGATAAACTGCTTACGACAATCCGTTATCCTCATGGCACTATGGATAAAGAAAGATTTTTCCAGAAAAACAAACCTGATTATGCGCCGGACTTTATTAAAACGTTCATGGATGTGGATATCGAGTATATGCTGTGTAACGATATTGAAACGCTTCTTTGGTTTGGTAATCAACTTGCATTGGAATTCCACGCCCCATTTCAGAAAGCGGGTAAAACAAGGCCCGACGAAATCGTCCTGGACTTAGACCCTCCTTCCATCGAATTTTTCTCATTGGCGATAAAGGCCGCACAGGAAATTAAAAAAGTGATGGAATCATTAAGGATAAAGGCTTTTGTAAAAACGTCAGGTAACAAAGGACTGCAAATTCACATCCCTCTGCCTGATGACAGATTTACTTATCAGGAGACACGCATATTCACCGACTTTCTCGGCGACTACCTAACCAGTTCCAACCCAAATGATTTTACGACGGAAAGAATGAAAATAAATCGGCATAATCGACTTTACTTGGACTTTGTACAGCATAGTGAAGGAAAAACCATAATTGTTCCTTATTCCCCACGCGGAAATTCTTTCGCGGGTGTGGCCACACCTTTGTTTTGGAAGGAAGTGGACGAAAGTCTCCAGTTGAAGGACTATACGATTGAAACCGTACCAAACAGATTAAAAAGGGAAGGGTGTCCATTTATGGATTACAGACTTGTCGATAATGGCCCAGCCTTTTTGGAAGTATTGTCATTCCTAAAACAAAAAAAGACCAACTAATTGTTGGTCTTTAAATTTATAATGTCGTTTTCAAATAACTTTGAACTTCATCCTGCAGCTTGGAATATAAGCTTGTTTCCGATTCAAAAACCTGTTTTTCAAGCATTTTGAATTTTTCGGGCTGATCTAAGTTTATTTCAATCAATACCTTGAATTCATATGTTGCATTCCCGATTAAATCTATTGAATACTTTTGGCTTTCTTCATCATGATGGACGACGCATTTAACTTTTCCACCGTTATTATAGACAGATATTTCACTTTCCAATGAGTTAATTCCAACAGAGCATGTTACTAGGCTTGAAGCTGACATCGCCGTTCCACATGCATTAGTGAAGCCTACTCCCCGTTCAAATGTCCGCACATAAATGCTCCCTGGTTCAAGCTCTTTCACAAAGCTGACATTGACACCATCAGGAAAAAGCGCATTCGGTTGATTGACCTTTGTCGAAAGGTCTGCCTGCAAATCACTTTGCAAAACGTCACTATCGACGAGCGTGATTAAATGTGGATTAGGAACCGCCAATGCCGAAAATAAAAGGGTATCATGAAGTTCCGGCATTGGTTCGTTTAGCAATTGTTCTTTTGCTAATACAAGAGGAAGATCCTTTACATTAAAACTTACCGGGGAAATTTCCACCTTGAAAGTCGGGATGCCCTCATAAATATCTTCCGTTTTCTCCACGAGTAGATTTGCCTTCATCGTTTCCACAATCATTTTATCGAGCCCTAGAACGTCGTTCGCATAACGCGCAACACAGCGAAGTCCATTGCCACACATCGAAGCTTCCGATCCATCCGCATTAAAAACACGCATCCGGCAATCGGCCTGTTCACTTTCCATTACAAACAAAATACCGTCCGCTCCAAGCTTTTCCCTATTGCATAGGGCCTTCGCGAAATTTTTTCGCTCTTCTTCAGTAAACGTCAAGGCCGTAGTCAATTCATCAATTATTAAGAAATCATTACCTGATCCATGGCTTTTTAAACCTTCAATAATCATCCTGTCACATCCTCTAATATGCTGCTAGTCATTTATCATTTTTTAATATTCTATATCATAGCATTTTCAGAATGGATGTGTCATCGAGTAATTCACAATAAATCCATTTTTTTCGTCAAAAATATACAATAAGAAGAGCGGTTGGAATAAGAGAGAACTCATTCCAACCGCTCTTCCATAATATTAACCGAGCATACTGATGATGAAATAGACGATAAACATTCCAGCACTCACATACATCGGGGCTGACACTTCTTTCGCCTTTCCGGTAACAAGCTTCAAGAACGGGTACAGAATGAAACCGAATGCCATTCCATCCGCGATACTGTATGTGAATGGAATGATCGTGATGATCATGATTGCAGGTATACTCTCGGTTAAATCGCTGAAATCCAGCTTTTTAATGTTTCCGAGCATCAAAATGCCAATAATAATTAAAATGGGGGCAATGGCGCTATCAGGGATCACTTTAATCACTGGTATAAACAGCAATGATAGAATGAATAGCAAACCCGTCACCACTGAAGTAAAACCGGTTCTGCCTCCAGATGCGATTCCTGCTGCGGTTTCAACTGTTGCAACGGTAGGGCTCGATCCGAATATACCTGAAAATAAAACGGAAACACTTGTCGCCTGCAGCGACTTTTTATAGGCGTCCTGGCGGTTGATACTGTCTACATGCCCGTGTACAAGACCAATATTTTCAAAAACAAGAACCATCGTCATCGCAAATACACTTATCCAGAATTCAATTCGGTCCGCTTCCATGAACGATAATGAAAAGAAGAGATCGCCGTAGGAAGCTGTGTCTATGCCTGAAAAATGGATTTCCGATAGTTGAACCGTCCCGAAACAATAGGCAATAAGGCTACCTGCCAGGATGGTAATCATGAAGTTACCGGGGACATTCTTGATGAATAGCGTGATTGCCAGTAAAAAGGTTAACACCGTTGCACACACTGCTGGATCGCTTAAATCTCCCAATGCGACGATAGATGATGAACCTCCCGTGATTATCCCGCCCTTCTCGAGACCGATTAGCATCAAGAATAAGCCAAGACCAACAGATATGGCTTCTTTTATCGAACTTGGAATTGACTCACTGATTAACTTAGAGTATTTTGTAAAAGCAATGACTACAAAAATAACCCCTGAGATAAACACAGCACCAAGCGCCGATTGCCAAGATAGACCCATCCCTTGAACCATGGTATAAGCAAAAAGGGCATTTACGCCCATTCCTGGAACGAGGAGGATTGGGACATTCGCCCAAATTCCTATCATGACACAGCTTAAAGCAGATAAAAGAATCGTGGCAATCACTGCACCATTAACTGGTATGCCCGCTTCCGATAAAATCAGGGAATTCACGATGAGTATATAGACTATCGTAAAATAGCCGACGACTCCAGCAAGGATTTCACGTTTTCCATTCGTTCCATAGTCTGAAAAGTGGAAAAACGTTTCCAAGTTTAATTTCTTCATGTTGTATCCTTATAAAATTTATCCCTCGCCCACCCGTTTGTATTAGTGACAAACTACACTTCGCGATTTTATCAAAAAAAAGGATAAAAATAAATAGTATTGCTTAAAATTCGAAAAAAACTGCCGGAAATAATCCCGACAGCTTCGATAAATATATTATTTTTGTTCTTCCGCATACCCATCGACTATCAATTCCAGCTTCCCTGTATCGGGTGAAATGATAAGACCATGTACAGGAATATTTTTAGGTATTAAAGGATGTCCTTTAATCACTTCCACACTTTTCTTAACACTTTCATAAACATCATCAAATCCGCGAAGCCAACTGCGAATATCTATTCCTGCAGCTCCAAGGGTATCGATGGTGCTCTGTGGAATATCACGTTCAACCATTTTCCCTACTACAGAATCTGCATCTACTGATGCCATTCCACAGTCATGGTGAGGTATGACGAATACTTCATCTGCCTTTAGCTCATAAATGGCAATCAGGATACTTCGCATGACACTTCCAAATGGATGGGAGACGATTGCCCCGGCAGTCTTCAGGATTTTGACATCGCCATTTTTGATATTCAAGGATTTTGGCAATAGTTCAACGAGCCGAGTATCCATACAGCTTATGATGACCATACGTTTCTCAGGGAACTTATCCGTTCTATACTTAACATAATCACCTTTTTCTACAAACTGTTCATTAAAATTAAGAATCTCATTAAGTAAACTCATATTTACCACCTTTTATTATGTAATCAATCTATGTATCCTTCTATAATTATATCAAATATTAAAAGGATTTGCTAAAGGATAACACTAGTCAATTTGAACGATGATTTAGAGTGGCTGCACAAAACCCAAAGACGATGATTTTAGGGATTTCATCAACATTGGATGAAAAAGAAAGTATGGGGGTATTTGTCTTGAATCGTCTCCCCCATTCCATAGGCATCCAACCTTCTTGGTATGAAACGATCTTTTCCCCATCTTTTGTGACTATCTCAAAAGAATTCACACTCCCCGGCGTTTGAATGGGCATCCATTCTGTACCGTCTTCCTTATATATCATTCCATTGATCTTCACGAATGAACGATTTTCTTGATACGATCCAATAAGGCCGCCTTGATCATCCATGATCGTCATTTTATTGAAAAGCCCTCTTTTGATATGGTACTTGGCTAACAAGCGCCCCTCATTGTCCACCAGTTCATATCGCTTGGCCAGGAGCATCGACAAGAAATTGGGAATCATCCACATGAACCACTTCATATTCAAATCACGTATCTCGCCCATTAGAGACCCATCAGGTGCAAAGAGAAGCAGCCGCAATGTCGGTGCTGGCATAAAAGTCAATAAAACATGTTCATTTTTTAATAACCCGGCATTCGTCCCGACGAATTCATCAGGCAATTCCTTAATTCTATTCTCATATATCCTGTGACTGATAAATTGGACAATACTAAATAAAATAAAAGGAAACGTTATCAATAATATATTGCCAGGTATCAACGAAAAAATATGGCAAATGAAAAATACAACGGCCAAAACAAGAGATATCCAAGAGGCATTGAAATTTGAATTGCTCGTTTTTTGATAATATTCACGTATATTCATATTCTGCTCTTTTCCTCACCCCTTACAAGAAAGTTTGCCGCCTTAAGCGAACATTAATTAGCAGTACTACAAGCCGCCCGTCTTTCACTTCCTAAAGTGCAATGAAGTTGTTATCATATTACTTTATTCGCTTTAATATGATCTATTCCCTTTTTAATGAAGGTCAATTCCCAACATGGTTCATATAAAAAAGGACTCCGAATACGGAATCCTTTTACATCATTCTATAAAATCCTAAAAATTAAGGGGAACCTGTAATCCGTTCCTTCATAAGCCCTTACAGCAGCAATGATGGTGAATACGACTAAAGCTATCCCGATAACCGGCAATAGCAAGAATCCAATCAATACTATAGTAAGTATCCCTGCAACTATTGAATATACAGTGTAGGAAATGAAAAAATTCAGGTATTCCCTTCCATGATAATCCACAAATTGTGACGAGTCCTTTTTCAATAACCAAATCACTAAAGGACCGATAAATGCTGTAAAAAAGCTGATTACATAAATAAGGGCAGCAAACACTTTCTCATCTTTAGTAGGCATAGTGTCTTCTCCTCCTCTCTCATATTAATAATTACGAATCAGTTGAAAAATAGTTTCATTTTCCTTTCATTATATTCGAAAAAAGTAAAAATGGACTGCCTTTTCTTCATGAAACCCCATTGGCAATACATTTAACGAAAAATCCGAACATGTTCATCCGTCTTGTGCATACAGATTAAATAATGGATTGTCCCATACCTTCTAGAATGGAGTGATGTTTTTTTGCTGAACGATTTTCAAGCCTTCATCCTTGGAATCATTCAAGGCTTGACTGAGTTTTTACCTATTTCAAGTACTGGACATTTATATTTAGGACGGCATATATTCCATCTTGACGAGGCCGGCATTTTTCTTGATACCATGCTCCATATCGGTACATTGCTGGCATTATTGGTCGTCTACAAGAATGACATTATTTCAGTTTTGAAAAACCCTTTCTCCAAAATGACTCTGCTTCTCATTGCAGGGACGATCCCTGCAGTGATTGCCGGCATTTTACTTGGGGATTGGTTTGATGGCCTTTCAAAAACAGGGGTGACCATTGGCTGGGAATTTTTAGTGACCGGGCTGATTTTATGGGTAGCGGACGGTGTAAAAAAAGGTGGCAAGTCAATTAATGAAATTTCCATTAAGGATGCCCTGATCATCGGTACTTTCCAAGCTGCTGCCATCATGCCTGCTCTTTCGCGTTCAGGCCTAACGATAGCCGCAGGGCTCTTCTGCAGGCTTGATAGGGCCACGGCAGCTTATTTTTCCTTCTTGCTTTCAATTCCAGCCATTACGGGGGGCATTGTATTTCAGATGAAACCAATAATTACAGGAGAAGTTCAACGGCTTCCAGTCACTTCGCTTTTCGTTGGTACCCTAGCCGCAGCAATCTTTGGTTATATTGCTGTAGTATGGATGATCGATTTCTTAAAAAAGCGTTCACTCAAAATATTCTCCATTTATGTATGGGCCCTCGGGGCGATCATTTTATTCATGCAATTCACAGGGAAGTTTTAAAGGAAGCATCAAGTTACCCTTGAAAAATCGGGCGAAGAAATCAGTTTTTCATGAAAAAAAGCAAGCGTTTGCCTTCAAATTTCACCCTTCATAAAAAAGTTGAAATTTGACGAAAAAAAAAGGCAAAAAACCTATTCCCAAACCGATTTTTTTTTAGTATTATACCTTCGTAAGGGTCTTTTGATTTGTATAATTTCTGACAATAAAAATAGGGAAGGCAAATGGTGCGCCACCGGTTTCCGGTTCTAGTGGGTTCGATTCCCACCCCGAAATTTTTTGATGAACGACTTAAAAAATTTCGAGGGTGGGCAGCGACTACGCATAAGAACTGCCCTCAAACGGAGGGACGGAAATGTTAAAAAAGAGAGATTTCACAGATTGTTTTTCTCTTTATGAACAAATGACGCATCCAGATGTCTTCCCTTTCGTGCGCCATAAAGTAGATTCATATGAAGAATATGTTTTCATTACTAAGCAAACGATCGAGGCAGAAGATTCTGGGGAACTCATTTCACGAACAATCTTGGATGAATGGGAAAATCCCATCGGTTGTATTTCTTTATACGATATTGAAGATGGTGCAGGTTTCTTAGGCACATGGCTTGGCAAGCCTTTTCACGGGAAAGGGTATAATGCCATTGCAAAGGACGCTTTCTTTAAAGAGCTTTTTTTCGAGCTCGGTTTGGAAACGGTATTCATGCGTATTCGCAAAAAAAATATTCGCTCGATTAAAGCCGCGGAAAAGCTTCCATATGCTGTTAATGCCAACGAAACAAGAAAGTCCCTTTATGATCAGATCAATCATGAAGGAGATATCTTCGATTTGTATGAAATCCCGAAAGATTTATACACCTTTCATATCCTTAGACAGCATGATGATGACGAACAGCAGTTACTTGAAGCATAAAACGAAAAGCATTTTAAGATGGCTTTGTTTATCTTTTCATATAATGGTCAGGAGCTTCCAATATTGGAAAGCTCTTTTTTCCATTTTCACAGGATGTTTAGGAAAGATTACTACAATTCCCTATTCATTTCAGGGATATTTTTTTATAATGAATACAATTGACCCATTCAAAAATATATTCAAAGAGTCATTGAAAGGACCTAATCATGAAAAAAACATTTGCTTTTATCGTGCAGCTTATCATGCTGCTCATCATTTGCAAGCTCGGCTATTATTTAGCCACTTTACTTCATTTACCTATTCCAGGGAACGTCATCGGCATGATTCTGTTATTCAGTTTATTACAGATGAAGGTTATAAAAGTTGAGTGGATCGATCTTACTTCAGGATTTTTGGTAAAGCACCTAGCCTTTTTCTTCATTCCAATTTCAATCAGTTTAATGACCATGGGATGGCTTTTCATTGAATTTGGTTTGCCATTGGCACTTACATTGGGAGTCAGCCTGATATTGGGATTCATCGTTTCGGCTTGGGCTGTTCAAAAGTTATCCAATAGAGGAGAGGTTAAGCGGCATGACAGCGCTCATCACAACATATAGCATCTTGATAACCATCCTTTCCTATTACATAGGAAGGAAAATATATGCTAAACATCCATCACCTTTTACTACGCCCGTATTTTTCAGTACGGTTACAATCATTCTCGTACTGCTGATCAGCGGTTTGAACTTCGAAGATTATTCACCGGGAAAAGACATCATCACCTATTTCTTGGGGCCAGCTACCGTTGCTTTGGCCGTACCACTTTATAAAAACAGGAAGATAATCGTTAAATATGCAATGCCGGCAATCAGCGGCATGATTTTTGGTCTTATGGTCACATTGATCATTGCCTTAGCCATTGCTAAAGCATTTTCACTTCCGCAGTTCATACTCCAAGGATTGGCGGTTAAATCAATTACAGTGCCAATCGCAGTAGAAATCACGGAACTTTATGGTGGTAATTCTAATATTTCAGCAGCCTTCGTCATTTTGACTGGGGTGCTGGGTACGATGATCGCTCCAAAAATGATGGATAAATTAAACATTACGATGCCCTTTGCGCGTGGTATCGCATATGGTACGATCGCTCATGGCCTTGGAACGGCTCAAGCCGCTCAGGAAAGTGAGTTTACCGGGGCAGTCGCAGGTGCGGCAATGGCTATTGCAGGTATCCTCATTTCCTGTTTCTTTCCGTTTATAAGTCATTTCCTATAAAAGAACCGCAACGTCAATGACGTTGCGGTTCTTTTATGATTTATCCTTTTGCAGGTCGTCATATAAACGTCTTAGAATATATGATTTATACAGCTCCAGCTTTTTTTTCTCGATTGGATGATAGTTAATCCCTGCGGCTTTTAATTGCTGAATGAACCATCCTTTAGAATATTCATAAGCCATTCTACCCCCTCCTCTGTTCGAAAAAGATATGCTTCAATGAGGGGATTGATACTTATTTTTTTGCGGTCATTACTTCAAGTAATAATTCATACATTTCCGCTGCCGTTTTGAATGGGCGTTTTTGTCGCATTTTCTCCTGATAACCTTCCGATTGATTCACTAAATCCGCTAATGTAGCATGAAAGATCCCCTCATTTAGATCCTCTTCTTGAATGACTTTACAAAATCCCTGTTTTTCAAAGCTTGAAGCATTTAAGATTTGATCTCCACGGGATGCATTGGCACTTAGAGGGATAAGCAACATAGGCTTTTGTAAACCTAGGAATTCAAATATTGAATTTGAACCTGCCCTTGATACGACGACATCAGCAGCAGCCAATAGATCGAATAATTCTTCATGTACGAATTCAAAGGGAGCATATCCCCTTTGTTTCAATTCGTTTTTCACATTTCCCTTACCACAAATGTGAATAATTTGGTATTCCTTTAGTAGGGCATCAAGGTTATCTGTAATCAAGTTATTGATTTTTACAGCTCCTAGGCTGCCGCCCATAACGAGTAAAACCGGTTTGTTATTCGTGAATCCACAAAATGCCTTTCCAGCGGAAGGATTTCCCTTAAAAATCCCATCGCGCAATACAGCTCCTAGATACATGGCCTTCTCCTTCGGAAGACCTTTTTCCGTTTCCTGGAAGGTAGTGAAAATCTTCGATGCAAGTGGCATGGCAATTTTATTGGCCAGTCCAGGTGTATAATCCGATTCATGGATTGCAATCGGAATTCTCAGCATTCTGCCTGCCAAAACGACCGGAACGGATACGAATCCACCTTTAGAGAAAATGAAATCCGGCTTGGTCTTTTTTAGGATTTTTCGTGCATCAAAAATCCCTTTTATGACCCGGAAAGGGTCTTTCATATTTTCAACAGAAAGATAACGTCGGAATTTCCCTACTGAAATCGTTTCATAACGGACCTCGGGAAATTCCTTTTCGATGATATTTTTTTCAATGCCTTTTTTTGAACCAATATAAGTAACATCCCAATCATGCTCTAAAAATTCCGGGATGATTGCTGCATTAACAGATACATGACCGGCAGAACCGCCTCCGGTAAATACTATTTTCTTAGTCAATATTTCCACCTTCCAAACTTAAAAAATCACTTTGCATCCATATTACCATATATCCATGCCATTAATAACTTGAAAAAGCAGTAAGTGAACCTTAAATTACCATGATGAATGTAATTATCGATTATTTTTTCCTTTTTTAACATGAATATATTATAATCTTAGTATTCTACAATACTACAAGATACATTGGAGGAGTAATACATTGCAAGAAGTTTCTGAATCTCTCCATCAATTTGATGGAATCGAAGCCTGGACCCAATTAGGAATTTCCATAGGTATTTTTCTAATCTTCCTTTTGCTTCGGAAAGTATTTACTAAATATATATTCAAATTCTTTCTTCGAATGGCAGAAAAACGTAAAGTTGAATTTGCGGCCAACTTAATGCTCGCTATCGAACAGCCGGTAAGATTGCTTATCGTTTTGATTGGTGTTATTATTTCGATGCACTATTTCCCGCTTGACTCGCCTTCGACTGAATTAAGATTGAAAATATACAGATCATTTTTTGTCTTCTTATTCTTTTGGACGATTTTCAATATCAGTTCGATTTTAACTATTTTATTTCCGAAATTAGTAAGTAAATTTGGACTTGAAGTCGATCTAATCGTCATGCCGTTCTTTACGAAAATCATAAAGTTAATCATCATTGCTTTTGGTGCCTCCATTATTGCGGAGGAATGGGGTTTTAATGTCGATGGATTTGTTGCAGGGCTTGGTTTGGGTGGATTGGCTTTCGCTCTTGCTGCTAAAGATACCGTCAGCAATTTTTTCGGGGGTATCGTCATCGTCACCGAAAAACCTTTTACAATAGGGGATTGGATCAAAACTCCAAGTGTGGAGGGAACCATTGAAGACATCACATTCCGAAGCACCAAAGTTCGGACTTTCGCCCAAGCTTTAGTTACGGTTCCAAATGCGACCCTTTCGAATGAACCGATTATTAACTGGTCAAAGATGGGTAAAAGACAGATTGCCTTCCATTTGGATGTGAATGTTACAACGCCAAAAGAAAAATTGGAAAATGTCATTAGAGGCATAGAAAAAATGCTGATTGATCATTCAGAAGTACATCCGGAAACGATTCTTGTTAAGTTTGATGAGTTTAGTCATTCCGGCTTCAACCTTTACCTCTATTTCTTCACGAATGCGACTGACTTTGGAGGATATTTATCAATTAAAGAAGATGTGAACTTTAAAATAATGGAGATATTGGAGCAGGAAGATGTGCAAATTGCCATCCCTTCCCAGGCTTTCATTCTTCAAAAAGATTCAAATATAGAAGCCATGAATGATTTTGAATCCATGCGCGACTGACAAAAAGACTTGCCCTAAAACGGCAAGTCTTTTTCAACTTCAAATAAAAGCTTAAAACATCACGCGCTTCTGTGATATAATTCTTCCATTGTGTTGAAAATTTCAAATATTTATATTGAGGTACTTTGATGAACCAGACTTATACTAAATCGCAAAAGATCCGTATGTTATTTTATATATTGATACCTATCCTGATAACTCAAATCGGCCTATATGCCATGACTTTTTTTGATGTAATGATGTCAGGGCAATACAGTACGCAGGACGTTGCCGGCGTCTCGATCGGCAGTTCCCTTTGGACACCTGTGTACACGGGGCTAAGTGGGATATTGATTGCCTTAACGCCGGTGGTTTCACAGCTCGTTGGTTCCAGGCAGTCCAAATCCGTTTCCTATTCTGTGATGCAGGCCCTGTATTTAGCTGTCGCTTTAGCCTTGGTCATTTTAATCATTGGGGCGTTTTCATTGAATCCCATATTGACTGCCATGGATCTTGAAAGTAATGTCCACCGGGTGGCGCATGATTATTTGATCGCCCTTTCTATCGGGATCATTCCTTTATTCGTTTATAATGCGTTGAGGTCATTCATAGATGCACTCGGGCAGACGAGGATCTCCATGATCATTACCTTGTGTGCACTCCCGATTAACGTCATATTTAATTACCTGTTAATATACGGGAAGTTTGGATTCCCGGAACTTGGAGGAGTCGGTTCCGGATACGCTACTGCCATTACTTATTGGTTAATTGCACTGGTTGCCATCATTGTAGTGGTGAAAATCAACCCATTTTCGACATATAAGGTTTTCAATGAATTTTTCCGGGTTTCCTGGAAAGAATGGCGTGCCCTATTATTGATTGGGGTGCCTATCGGTCTGGCCATCTTTTTTGAAACCAGCATTTTTTCGGCCGTTACCCTTTTGATGAGTAAGTATGATACCGTGACAATTGCTTCGCATCAGATTGCCATGAATTTTGCGTCATTGCTTTATATGATACCGCTAAGTATATCCATGGCATTGACGATCGTCATTGGATTCGAAATTGGGGCATCCCGTTATAAAGATGCCAAAGAGTACAGCTGGATTGGCATCTCGATGGCATTGACGATGTCGCTCGTTTTGTCGACCATCCTATTCCTCTTCCGCGAACCTGTCGCATCTGTTTACACTAAAGATCATGAGGTAATGATGCTGACATCACATTTTTTAATCTATGCCATCTTCTTTCAGATATCAGATGCCCTGCAGGCACCTATACAGGGTATATTGCGTGGATATAAAGATGTAAATGTCACGTTTGCGATGTCCCTTGTCTCATATTGGATTCTTGGGCTTCCCATTGGCTATTTCTTTGCACAGTATACGGATATGGGAGCCTTTGGGTATTGGATCGGCTTAATTTCCGGCTTGGCCCTCGGAGCGATAGGGTTGGCTGCTCGTTTAAGGTTCATACAGCAAGTAAAGTATAAAAAAATGGCATAAAAAAGAGTGGGGCTGGATTACACCGGCCCCACCTTTTTACCCTAAACCACTAGGGTTTATATAATTTCCCAAGAACATCCTTAGCTCCTGTTACCGGTATGACGCTACCGGTAATGAAATCTGATTTTTCATCACATAGGAACGTGATGACCCTCGCTATATCCTCCCCTGTACCTGGTCTTCCGACTGGAACCGTATCATCCTTTTCTCCTCTTGCGACCCTAATTTCCTCTTCTTTCCAATCACCTATGATATCTCCAGGACAGACCATATTCACGGTGATCCCATTTTTAGCTTCTTCGGCAGCCAAAGTTCTAGTTAAGGAGGTCAACCCGCTCTTTGCAGCGGCAAAAGCAGAACGATATATCCAGCCTGGTGCAGTTTCACACCTCTCAAACCCTAAAGTGATGACTCTGCCCCATCTTCTACTGCGCATTTGCGGAATAAGCTCCTTGGCAAAATAGAAAAAACCATTTAAATTTCCATCCATGATGTACTTCCATTCATCACTGCCATATTCAGTCATGGGCTTGCGATCATGCATATAAGGCCCTGCGTTATGAATGAAGATGTCAACATGGCCAAAAGCCTCCAAGACCAACTGCAAAATATTTCGGCAATCTTTCTCACTCGACGAGTCACCTTGAATCGCAAGTGCCTTTACATTGTACTTTTCCTGCAATTCACTCACTAATGCTAAGGCTGCCTTGTTACTTTTTCGATAAGTAATGATAATGGACATACCATTATCCGCAAGTGAAATTGCCATCCTTTTGCCGATTCCCGTTGCTCCACCAGTAATAAAAGCTACTTTTTCATCCACAGGATTACCCTCTTTATCTAATGGATTTTACTTAATTATACATAAGTTTGACCCATTTTCTATAATTTAGTAATTATAAAAACGAACCTATAGGCTTTAGCCTGCATAAAATATAAGAAATAAACCTGTCAGCCAATAAGCAGGAGAGAGGAATTCAATATGTTTCCCTGGAATTCACTTTTTTCTTTAAAAAATAACATGAACCAAAAGGACTTCATGAAAAATATGCAGCAAAGTGATGTACAATCGTTCATTGAAAAGGTATTTTCACAGGTCATCCCTGACAATATGCAAGGTATGATGAACCATAGTGAAGGCGGGGCACAAAAAGAACATGCCAAATCTGAACATCCTTTACATGCAGATGTTTTTGAAACCCATTTAAATGTCTTTGTAAGAATTCCCATAGAAGATGAATCTTGGCTAAAGAAAATGAAACTTTACCATACCTCTAACCAATCCATCATCGAGGGGATTCCAGAGGAGTCAGATCGGCATGTCATAACACTTCCCGCTCTTGTTAAGAAAAAAGGGGCATCCGCCCAATATAAAGAATCAACATTGGAAATACGCCTTCAAAAAAGTTTCAATACCCAGTATTCAGAAATCGATGTATCCGAGATTTGATTTGGCTTCGGGACCACACTAAATTTATGGTGCGGTTCCTTCTTTCTCTTGTTGTCAACAACCACCAGTCCATACAATTAGATTTCGGCATATTACAAAAACCAATCAATGGCACAAAAAAAGCACACCCCATGTTAATGGGATGCACTCTTCTATTAATCTATTATTTTCCGATGAATTGTTGAGTCCAGTAGTTACCAGATGCTACGTAACCTACTCCAATATGAGTAAAGCTAGGATTCATGATGTTTTCACGGTGTCCTTCGCTATTCATCCAAGCTTGTACCACTTCTTCAGGTGTTTGTTGACCTTGTGCGATGTTTTCGCCAGCTGATGTATAGCTGATTCCGAATTGTTTCATCATATCGAATGGTGAGCCGTAAGTTGGGCTATTGTGATCAAAGTAATTTTTATCTTTCATGTCTTGAGACTTGATACGGGCAACTTTGCTCAACTTAGTGTCGATTTTAAGTGCTGCCAAACCTTGTTTTTCACGTTCTGCATTCGTTAATTTAACAACTTCTTGTTCATAAGCACTTAATTCAGAGCTTGTCTCTGCTTTTTTATCAGTAGATTTATCAGGTGTTACTTCTGGTGCTTCAGGTTTTGCTTCAGGTTTTGCTTCAGGTTTTGCTTGGTTCGTTGTTCCAACTTCTTGAACCGGTGTTTGAACTGGTGTTTGTTGAGCCTGCGCTGCAGGTAATGTGAAATTGTATTTAGTTAAGTATTGGTCAAGGACATTTTGCATATCCTCTTTATTCATAGTTTGATAAGTTACTTGTTTTACAGTATCACAGTTGGCTGCTTCTGCTTGGTTAACTCCTACTCCTGTGAATATAATAGCTGCAGCTGCTGCTGCTGACATAAACATTTTCTTTTTCATTCGTATTTCCTCCTGTGATGTTCATTTTGTGTTGTGTTTTGCTTCTGGAATTATCATATCATGCATTTTTCGTAATATATGAACCATCAATTTCCATCAAATTCACAGGAGGCGAATGAGAGAATATTATTATTCAAGTTTCAGAGAAGTCTTGCAAAAATGCTTTAACTATCTATGTTTCTGTAAGTAGTATAAATACCCATATTTTTCTAGCTATTCCTTGTCAATGGTAGTTACATAGAACCATTTCCATGGAATACTAATAACTTTTCGTTGACATATCGTTTCCAAGCTACTTATTATGACTTTCATTACTTTTATGTTACATTTTTTTCGTTTTAAATTCGACATTAGACTTCATCATTCACCCCTATCCCCCCATGAGGATTTTACAAATAAAAAACAATCCGGATTCCACCGAATTGTTTTGGTTTGGATTTTGCATTCATCATTTCATTTCATCATCATTCATCTCGTCCATATCCTTTTTTCCACCATTTTGTTCCGGAGGGCTTGGTTTGCCTATGACGAATTTCTCCTTTGGCATGTTGTGCATATCCCTTGCTGTTACGTGGGCATATACATAATAGGTTCCTTCTTCTTCAAAAGTCTTTTCCAATTCATAAATGCCGTTTTCTTTATGTTTTGCAGGAATCTTTTCATGGTCTTTGCTATTTGCAAGCCAAATTTCAAAGCTGACATCATCCGCATCTGTCACTTCTTCATCCCCATAGGTCACTTTTGCCTGAAACTTCACAGGCTCATCCACTTTGGCATGAATTGGATTGACAGCTAAATCGACATTCAACATTTTCGGAATTTCCTCTTCCTTGCCGCATCCAGCCAATAAAATTAACGCCATGCAAAATAACATGATTCTTTTCATTTTTGAACGTATCCCCTTTTTATGAATTCAATTCTTCTCCTATTATAGGTAGCACTACCCTGACTTTTGTTCCTATTTTTTCTTTACTTTCTATTTCGATATTGCCATTTTGCAATTCCACCAATTTTTTGACGATGGACAGCCCAAGCCCTGACCCGCCATCAAAACGGCTGCGTGCTTTGTTCACCCGGTAAAAGCGATTCATTACATATGGTAGATCCGCTTCAGGAATCCCATTACCCGTGTCAGTAACCACCAGTTCGCAATTTTCTTTATACTGAATCAAGGTAATATTGATTGATCCTCCAGGCTCCGTATACTGAATGGCATTATCAAAAATGTTATGTAAGATTTGTTCCATCCTGCCTTCATCCCCAATAATAATCGGGTCCGGATCCAGATCGATTTTCAAGTCCAATTGCTTTTCTTTTATTATAGGTTCATAAATCACTAGAACATCTTCAATAAATTGAGCAAAGGCAATCGGGGTTTTAAATAACATGAATGGATCACTATCCATTTTTGATAAATCCATCAAATCTCCTACAAGCCGCTGCAGCCTAAGAGCTTCCCTTGAAATGAGTTGAAGGTATTTACGCTCCTCTTCATCATTTTTCACTACACCATCCAAAATGGCCTGCGTGTATCCCCTTACGTAACTAAGCGGGGTTCTAAGCTCATGTGCAACATTTTCAAGAAACTCTTTTTTTCTTTCTTCTTCCAAATGGATGGAGTTAGCCATATCATTAAAGGCTTTTGCCAGTTTACCTATTTCATCATGACTCCTTACCTGAACCTGTATGTCATAATTGCCCTCTGAGACTCGATGGGCAGCAGTCTCGATGTCCTTGATTGGACTGATTAGCTTTTTCAGCCATTTCGTAGTAAAAAAAATCGCGACAATCAAGAATAAAAGAACCGCTGCCATCCACTTTGCAGCAAATTCCTTAAGCAAGACCGTAATAGAATCCACTGGAATATACGTATAGATGATGCCTTCGAGGCGATTTCCGTCAATCAGGGGTATGATGGCCGCTACGATGTTCTTTTCAAACCTTTTCTCGTACCCCTCTTTTTCAACGGCTTTCCCGTCTAAAAGCATTTGCCGTTCTTCTTCAGAAATGAGGGTGTCATAATTGATTTCAAAAGGGAGACAGGCACTCAATTCCCTGGGATTGCTGACGACAAAGACCTCGCTGTCATTCTTACTGTTAAACCATTCAACTTTTTGCTTGAAGTCTTCACTGATTTCACCGCCGGTATAATCCTCACTAAGCAATGACGCTTCATTGACTAAATCTGTTTTAAGCTTCTCCACATAAAGATTTTTATAATAATATTGGGAAAGGGAGTAAGCGAACAGCACGGACAGGATGATGGCCGTGATGATGGTAAGCCATAATTTAAAAGAGAGGGACCTCCATTTATTAATCATTTCTTTTCCTCTATCTTATACCCGATTCCCCAGACGGTTTGAATGTAATCGGCCGCGCTTAATTTCATTCGTAACGTTTTGATATGGGTATCCACGGTACGTAAAGACCCCCCATACTCCCCGCTCCATACATTTTCAAGCAGTTGTTCACGGCTAAGTGCCTGACTTTTATGACGCATGAGGAATAAGAGCAACTCGAATTCTTTCAAGGTTAAATTGATAGGGGTCCCTTCCACCAAAACCGTTCTGGATTGTAAGTTTAAGCTAATTTTACCGAATCGCACTTGGTTTAGATCCTCTTCTTTCAATGATAGTTTGCCTGTCCTTCGCAATACCGCTTCGACCCTAGCGACCAATTCTCCTGGATTGAACGGTTTGACGATATAATCGTCCCCGCCGAGCTTCAGCCCTTTCACCATATCCCACTCTTCACCTTTCGCACTGACAAATATTACAGGGATCTCCCAATTATCACGAATCTTTTCACATACCGAGAAACCATCCATACCTGGCATCATGATATCCAGTAGGATTAAATCCACTTCATGTGTTTCAACCATACTAATGGCTTCTTTTCCATTCGCAGCTTGAAGGCATCGATAACCTGAGTTCAGCAAATACATTTCAACTAGATTCCGCATATCCTCTTCATCATCCACGACTAAAATGGTGTAAACATGCATGTCAACTACTCCCTCAACATCAATTGGAATGGACCTTCGCCGACTTTGATCGTTTTTTTAACATCGACTGTTCCAGCATCCACTACATACACTTCATCACTATCATATCCAGCTACGACCACATCTTCGTTAAAGTTCGCCATTTCAAAAGGGTTGACGCCGACCACCTTGCTTTTCACTTCCTCATATTGATCATTCAATTTATATAAGGAGCTTGTGCCATGACTAAGGACAAAAATGCCTTCAGCATTCTCCAGGAACTTTATCGGCATGGTGGGAGCCTTCAACTTTTTCTTCAACTCTCCCGTTTTTGCCGAATAAATATATAGATCTTCTTCCACTTGATCTCCATGACCGTGTCCTCCGATCCATATTTCATCCTTTTCTTCCCTCAGCAATGAGCCAGTGCTGGAACTATGTATGGGAAATTCGAATTCAACCTTTTTCGTTTCAAGATTTATCACTGAACATTTGGTATCTCCAAAATTAATTACATACAAGCGATTCGCTTGCACACCCTGAAGAACGGTCAAAGGGCTTTTACCGACACTGACTACATCCTGTTCCTCACCTTCATCATTTAAAAAATAAATGGAGTGATTCGATTGATTGACTGCCACGATGCTTTTTCCATCATGTAATAACTGCATATTGACGATCCCTTTCCCAATTTCCCAACTGTTTATCAGTTTTCCTTCTGATAAAGAGTAAACTTGGACTTTCTCCATATCCTTTCCATAAAGCAGGATAGTATCTTTGTCTGCCAGGAGCAGGGCTCCGGTAAATGGTTCTGAAATATCCCATTTGGCAAATGGATGATAGTTTTCATCTATGAAAGTCAGGGAGGTATCCTTGATATTGACTGTCGCCAAGAAAGATTTACTTTTATTTATTTTTGTAAATGTATTACTGCCATTACACCCAGTAAGCAGTAAGATGGCAAGAAAAAGCCCAATGCCCCACTTCATATTTTAAGCTCCTTATTCATTAAATATCTATTTTTTTAAAATTTTAACAATGATTTGTGAAAAAAGTATGAAGCGGAAAAGAATATTCTCTAAACTAGCATCCGTATCACAACCGGAATCATAACCTTTCCAATTCAGTGACATAGGATATGACGATCGCGTTTTTCATTTCTTCTGAAAGCGCAGAACCCATCACGCGTTTAATACAGAGGTAAAACTTTTCCAGTACTGGTTTCCGGGCACGGGGGTGTGCATTTTCATCTAAAAGCTCGCGGCGAATGAGTTCCGATAATACTTCCCTTCCACCTCCATCCGGCACCTTACGATTATTCCATAAACTTAAATAAGCCTCCAGTACTGCTTCTTGCCTGACATTATCTTTCATATTATCCCTTCCATCCATCACTAATTTATACATATTTTTAATCAAGTTTGTAAAGACTACCTTAATATTACGATTACGCAATAAAAAATTCAAAAAAAGGAGTGAGTAAATTGTCTCAAGTATACCGCTGTCCGAATTGCCGGACAAATAAATCTCGCTTCAATCTCATTAAGCAAGTATCAACCCCCATTAAAAAGGATCCGCAATCCGGTGAAATCGTTGAACAATATTCGAACGATTCGCTTCAGCCTTTCCATCTAGCATATAATGGTCCAGAAATTCGGGTGCAATGTGCTGCTTGCGGATTAATTGAAGACGAAAAGACATTTGCCGCCTTTGGATTGCAACAATGAAAATGGTCAGACCCATTTATGGTCTGACCATTTTTTCAATCTTTTCCCACCGACATTTTTGCTGCGGTCTATGGCAATTGGAATGACTTTTCCATCCCCATATCCATCATCCAATAATGCATTCTCGATTTCAATGGCCTTTTCCCTAAATCTTCATCTAGATTTTTCATCGAATTCGGATAATCATTCTTATTCCATGGCAATATTACCGCCTCCTTGATAAGAAAGTCTCCTTTTATGTTTCTTTTTAATGGGCGGCAGACGTTTATTGGGCCGCTTTCGCTTCCAAAGCCTTCAACTGGCCGATGATAATTTTCCTATCCAACTTTTCACCGATAATGACGATATTCAATGGCATTTTCATCATTTCATTCATATACATCGGCATTCCGTATGAGTATTGGAATAAATGGGGGAGCTGTGAATGTGTAAAGGAAATGTATCCTTTCATTCGATAGACCGTTTCCGGAAGGCCCCTAAGCCAATCTTCAAAGTCAGTTTGTGTCACGGCACCCTCAAATGTGTGGACCACTGCAGTTAAATGCAAATGGTCGTGTACATCAAGCTTTTGATGGCCATTTTGCCGTTTTCTTTGCATCTGCTGCAACGATATCAAGGAAATGGCCGCATACTCCGTCAATAAACAAACAGCATCGGTGTTAAGCGCCTGTATCGAATATATCAGCTGTGCTGCCTCCATCTCACTTACAAGGTCCACTTTATTCAATAATATGAAATCCGCATGGTGGATTTGCTCAGCAAGCAACTGCCGAAGCTGTGGAGACAGTTCTTCCCGATCGCGCCACCGTAGTAAATCGACGACCGTTATAATCCCTTTATAATCCAGTCTTTTGGCGAAAAGCGGCGACATGATGCCATCCAATACTTCAACTGGATGGGCTGCGCCCGTCGTTTCAATATAAACGGCGTCCAGGTTGTTTTCAGTTAGCAATTCATGAAGCTGAACCTCCAGCTTATCCTGAATGGTGCAGCAAATGCAGCCGTCAAACAACTCCTTCAATGGCACTTCATCACCAATCAGGCCGCTGTCCACCGATACACTGCCGAGCTCATTTAAAAGGACGGCCACTTTCCTATTTGCTTCACTTTCCTGTTTTAATATATTTCGTAGAAGCGTCGTTTTCCCGCTGCCGAGAAATCCTCCTAATATGTAAACTTCGGTTGTTTTCATTTGTATCTGCTCCCATGATCCTGTAAAATTCAATTCCGTTAAATTTTATCATACTTATCTTTTAAAAGCACTTGCCCGAACCACATAAAAAAACCAGCCCGTAAGCTGGTTTTTCGACAATGATTCATGCTTGAACTTCGTCTTTTTCGTAAATCGGCACCCATCCTGCCGCTGTAACGAAAATACGGACAGCTACAGTTTTTCTATCTTCTGCCAGCGTGAAATAATGCCGTGTGGATTCTGGTACACTAATAAGATCTCCTGGATTAAGCCGTACATCAAACCACCGCTTATCGCTGCCCTCAATGGCAAAAATACTGGTTCCGCCTGCTATGAAACGCACTTCATCATCTTCATGGTGGTGTTCCTGCTTAAAGTTTTCAAGCATTTGATCCAAGTTTGGATTTGCATCGGATAATGTGATGATATCTTGAGCTTTATAGCCTCTTCTTTCGGAAATTTCCGCTATCTCAGATTTGAAAGTTAAAAGGATTTCCTCTTTGTCAGCATCTGTCAGATCGTATTTTTCCACAAGATGGGCCGGTAATTTCGAAATGTCCCATTGTTCATAAATAACCCCTTGTGTTTCTAAAAAGCCTTTTACCCGTTCACCGTTTTCAATAACCTCGTTTGTTTCATGGAACCTAATCATCGCCATCATTCATCCTCCTCTAGGATTTTTATCTTAAAGAACCTGCAAACGCCTTTTGTTGATTAAGCAACAGTTGATATTGAAATAAAAATTCGCAAGCTTCAAGTATTCTTTTTGCTTCGAGTCCGCTTATACCCCAAACCGTAATTCCATGATTGCGGATCAGCACGGCGCCAGAGTCTTCTACGACATGTTGCTTGAACTTATCGGATAACTGTTGAATGTCAGCGTGATTATATATGATTGGAATCCGAAGCTCTGAATCTTCATCCCACCGTCCGGTCGCTTTTATGATTTCATGATTATGAAAAGAAACTTGACCTTCATCTCCGTACAATTCGGATATCACATTATTTTCAACTGTATGGACATGGAGTACACAGTTCGCATTGGTTTTCCCGTAAATAACGGTATGAAGCAAAGTTTCGGCCGATGGCCTTAGCTCCGTTTCTTCAACTGGTTTTCCTTTTAAATCCACCAATAAAAAGTCCGAATCCGATTGCTTCCTTTTATCCTTACCGCTTGCCGAAATATAAAAGAAAGGACTTTTGGGCTCGCGGATGGACAAGTTCCCGCTTGTTCCCATAAACCAATCCCTTTGGGCCAGTTCAGCTTTAATATCGGCTAGCTCCAGCCATTCTTCAGTATGTGTGTTCACGCCTTTACCTCCTCCCGCCGCTTTAAAATAGCAATTACATCATAAAACGTCTCAAAACCTTGATGAGGAATCCCTTCTCTATCACAATTCTCAAGCAGCATGTCACGGGCTATGACAAAATCGGCCTGTTTTGCCGCTTCAAAATCCGTTACTGAATCTCCAATAACGAGTTTAAAATCACCCGCACTCGCAATTCCCCTCATAATGGATGGCTTGCAGCAACCGCAATCATTATTACATTGCTCATCACAAGCATGTGGCCACTCAATATAAATCTTTTCCTTATCAAAAAATGCATTGTTGCAATAAACGGAATCTGCTGGCAAGATATCATTTAAAAGAGGGGCAATGAAAAAATCCATGCCTCCACTTACAATATATAAAGGGATGTTGGCTTTTTTCGTATACTCAACGAATTCATTAAATCCTGGACGAATGCCGGCCGTCTCGCTTACATATTGAATGATGTCATCCTTCAAGCCACTATCAAGCAAGGAAAACATATCACCGACCCCTGAAGATATACTGATTTTTTGCTGAAGGACATCGTCTTTCAACTTTTCCCACTCCGGAGGCGCAAATTTTTTCATGATAGAAATGATATTATCTGTGTTGGTGATCGTTCCATCGAAATCGCAAAAGATGATCGGTTTCATTATTTCTTACAAGCCTCCCCATAAAACAAGAGCTTTTTTTAGTCCTTCTTCCTCAGCAGCCGCTTCTGATAGGTCCTTTCCTGCGAGAACGGCTTCAACAGCAGAACGGAAAGCCTTGGCCCCGCCCTCTGCTCCGTCAGGGTGTCCATGAATTCCACCTCCGGCATTAATGACACTGTCCAGCCCAAAATCCTTGATCAGGTTGGGAACCATGCCCGGATGAATGCCTGCAGAAGGTACAGGGAAGGCCTTTTTCCATGAAAACTCATCTTTTGTAAGAGCTTCAGCAATCGCTAATGTTTCCTTTTTTTCAAGTGCGACATTTCCATAAGGTGATGGGAACAAGGATAAATCCGCTCCTGATAACCTCACTAATTTACCAAGCAATAATGGATACCCGATCCCATAAAATGATGAAGATGCCAATGCCCCGCTATATGCGGGGTGCGCCATGATCGGTAGCTTGATATGATCATGTTCACTTAAGGCTTGCAATACATCCAAACCATATGTATGAACGTTGAACAATAAAGCATCTGCCCCTGCTTCAGCCGCTTGCTTCGCCTTATCCAATAAATCAAATGTTTTCCCTGATAGATTGACAGCATATAAAGTTCGGTGGCCAGTGGTTTCAAAGACTTCATTCAAAATTCTTTTTCCCGTTTTTATTCTATCGAAAAATGGAGTCTGTTCCTGGTCAAAGAGAATCTCATCATCTTTAACTAGGTCGACACCTCCTAATGCTTGTTGCTTCAGTTGCTCATTATGGAAGGTTAGATCCCTTCCTAATACACCTTTAAAGATGCTCATCACAAGGGGCCTGTTAAATACCTCAATCTTTTCCCTTATGCCTGTAATGCCAAATTGCGGTCCCGGGAACGCTTTTTGAATAGCACCGACAAAATCCAGGTCGATCAGTTTTATTTCACCGTCCAATGAAAGTTTGCCGAAGACCGTCGTAAGGATTGCAGGTAAATCATTAGAGAAATTCCCAGCCGGATAGGCAATTTTAATTAGCGAACGGTACACTTTACGATTAAAGTAGCCGTTTGCCCTCTCTTCTTCAGATAGTGGCGTTACGGATACTACACGTCCCTTATGCTTTTCCAGTTGCTTCTGGACCAATTGGGGCAGGTCCGTCCATGTCCCCACAGTCAAACCTAAGGCAATGCTCTCTGCTTTTTTCTCATGATTTCCATTAAAGTCATGAATTAAATAAGTAGCGACTATCTCGCTCATCTGATCACTCCTATTACACGTTAGTAAACTCTCGAAGTCATTAACCTGGCATTGCTCTAAATGGCAAAAGCCCCTTCATATAAGAAGAGGCTTTAAAAAGCCATCTTCTTATCTCCCAGCCATTGGCTGCAAGAATTAGCACCGTGCCTTGTGGATTTCATGAAAATCCGGCGAAGAATTCCGCCCCATTTTACAATGGAATTACGGTCGGTTGCTGGGCTTCATAGGGCTAGTCCCTCCACCTGCTCAAAATAAGAAAACGCTGATATATAGTTACAAGTATCGAAAGATTTAGAATTTATTTTGTATTCTGACAGGTAATCCATACTTTGTCAATACGTTTTTAACCATTTAACGGTGGGATACATTGGATACTCAATCCTTCGTCAAAACAAGTTTAGTGTGCGAATTCGTTCCACAGCCTCTTTTAACCGCTCTTCCGAAGTCAGAAGCCCTACCCTTACGTAACCCTCGCCAAATTCACCGAATCCATTCCCTGCGGCAACAGCTACGTGGGCATGCGTTAATAAATAGTCTGCAAAACTCTCTGACGTAAAACCTTTTGGTACCTTGAGCCAGGCAAAAAATGATGCTTCAGGAGCTTTGACTTCCCAGCCGATTGCCCTTAATCCCTCAATGAAAACATTCCTGCGCCCCTCATACATCTTCACTAATTCCTCTACACAGCTCTGCGAGTCAAGCAATGCACTTGCCGCTGCTTCCTGTATCGCCGGGAAGAGACTCACATAAAGATGGTCTTGTAATAGTTCAAGAGCCTCTATGACACTTTTATTCCCCATTGCGAAGCCAACTCTCCACCCTGCCATATTGTATGTTTTCGATAGTGTGTATATTTCTATTCCTACATCCTTCGCTCCCTTTGCCTGGAGAAAGCTTGTCGGTTTTTTTCCGTCGAACCCTATCGCTCCATAAGCGAAATCGTGGACCACACAAATTGAATGCTCTCTTGCGTGGGAGACGGTTTCATCAAAAAAACTTTCAGTTGCAGAAGCACCAGTGGGATTATTCGGATAGTTCAAGAACATCATTTTGGCTTTATCAAGCACGTCTTTATGTATAACTTTGTAATTCGGAAGAAAACCATTTTCTTCTGTCAAGGGCATGAATTCGGTTTTTGCCTGGGCTAACACTACACCTGAAAGATAATCCGGATAGCCGGGATCAGGAACCAGGATCGTATCACCTGGATTTAATAAACACTGCGGCAGTTCGACAAGACCTGCCTTTCCTCCAAAGAGAATCGCCACTTCACTATTTGGATCCAGCTTGACTCCATATTCACGTTCATAAAAGACGGCAGCGGCATCCTTTAAATATTGATGTCCCCGGAATGGTGAATATTTATGATTAATCGATCTTTCAGCGGCAGTCTGTAAACTTTTCACGATATGTTCAGGCGTCGGTTGATCAGGATTTCCCTGGCCTAAATTAATGACATCATGTCCTTGCGCCGTAATCGCATTGACTTTTGCGACAAGTGAGGCAAAAAACTGCTTTGGCAGGTCCTGAAGCTTTCCGGATTTTTCGAATTGCAACATTTATACACCTTCTCTGAAATTTCTTGAAATTCTAGTCACAAATGATATATGTTTATCATAGTCTTGTAAAGCATTTTTTACATGTGGGGGTTTTAAACGATGAAGTGGAAAATAGCTTGTATTCAAATGGATATAGCATTCGGGCAACCGGATATCAATTTTCAGGTTGCGGAACAATGGTTGGAAGAAGCAGCACGGTCAGAACCCGATATCGTCATTTTACCAGAGCTTTGGACAACTGGATACGACTTGACCAGGTTAAATGAGATTGCTGATCAAGAGGCGGAAAAAACGATTGAATTCCTTAAAACACAGGCAAGGAAACACGAGATTCACATCGTAGGCGGTTCCATTGCCAAAAAAACGAGCAAGGGTTTCTATAACACCATGATCATCATCAATAAGGATGGCAAACTCATTAAAGAGTATGATAAGCTTCACTTATTTCAATTGATGGATGAACATCGCTACCTGCAGCCAGGTGAAAAAGAAGGTTTATTCACTCTTGATGAAAAAATATGTGCTGGATTCATTTGTTATGACATCCGCTTCCCTGAATGGCAGCGAGCCCATGCTGTTCAAGGTGCCGAAGTTCTATTCGTAACCGCAGAATGGCCTAAGCCCAGACTCGATCACTGGAGAGCCTTATTGATTAGTCGTGCCATCGAGAACCAAGCCTATGTTGTAGCCGTTAATCGTTCAGGTTCGGATATCAATAATATATTTGCTGGTCATTCCTTGATTATTGATCCATGGGGAGTTATCGTAAGTGAAGCGGGAGAAGAAAACGAACTATTGACAGGCACCTTGGACTTCACTAAAGTTACGGAAGCACGTAACAAAATACCTGTATTCGAAGATCGCCGGCCGGACTTTTATTAATTTCCCCATTGACAAACTATTTAAAAAGTTGATATTATTTTCCCGAAGATTAAAATTTCAGAATACATATACTCTTATCAAGAGCAGGCTGAGGGATAAAGGCCCTATGAAGCCCAGCAACCGACTGTAATACCATTGTGAAATGGGGCGGATCCACCGCCGGATTATAAAATCCACAGAGCACGGTGCTAATTCCACCAGAATTCATTTTTCTGGGAGATGAGAGGTCCGAAGCCAAAACTTCTGCCTCTTTCTATATGAAAGAGGCTTTTTTATTCTTATTTTGAACCTGGAGGGAAAAAAATGACTCAAAACCATTCGAATTTCAAAAGATTGACAAACGAAACAGCTGTAACCTTTGCAAAAAAACTTGGGTTGATCAATGCGGATGCCAGTTTAAACTGTAAAGAAATCGGAGATGGTAACTTAAATTATGTTTTTCATATTACAGAAACTGATACAAAGAAAGGAATAATAATCAAACAGGCTGTCCCATATGCCAAGGTAATTGGCGAAAGCTGGCCGCTGACATTGAAAAGGGCTGCCATTGAAGCGAATGCACTTATTCATTTCAAAAGCTATTGCCCCGAATTCGTACCGCAAGTCTATTATTCGGATGAACAGCTTGCGATCACAGTCATGGAAGATTTATCGCACTTGAAAATCGTTAGAACAGGATTAATCGATGGTGATCCATATCCATTGCTTTCACAGCATATCGGTGAGTATGTAGCGAAGACGGCATTTTATACATCCGATTATCATTTAGAACCCTCTGCGAAAAAAGAAGTGGCCCGACACTTCACGAATCCGGAGCTTTGCAGAATCACTGAAGTCTACATTTTCACGGATCCTTTTTTCGAGGAGCTCCCCGGGGATTTCGAGGTGGAATTGACTGATGCCGCCAAAAGTATTTGGAATGATCAAGATGTGATACTTGAAGTCGCCAAGCTGAAACAAAGCTTTGAAACCGAGCAGGAATCCTTGCTTCATGGAGATTTACATACAGGAAGTATATTTGCAAGTGAAACTGAAACAAAGGTTATTGATGCAGAATTTGCTTTTTATGGACCAGTTGGTTTTGACCTAGGTCAATACACAGCCAACCTTCTTTTTCAGGCAGTCACACGTAATGGCCCTGGAAAGGAAGAGATTTTCACACACCTCCATCAATTTTGGAATACCTTTGAAGAAGCATATACTGAACTATGGAACACCCAAAATATAAGCCCATTCCGCAATGTGAAGGGTTATCTACCTTATTTACTGGCTAAATTCAAAAGGGATGCATTCGGTTTTGCCGGATGCGAACTGATTCGGCGAACCATCGGCCTTTCCCATGTTGCCGATCTAAATGTCATTGAAGATAAAGAATCTAGGATCGCTGCGAAAACGACAACATTGAAGATTGGTGCTTTTTTAATTAAAAAACGGGAAGAATTGGATGTTCCAGCTGTCATTGATGCGTTGAAAAACCATACACTTCCATTTTATTCAACCCTTTAAAAGGAGACCTGTACATGACGACACTAGCACCCTTACCATATTCAGTCCAATGGGATGATACCCATATTACATTATTAAATCAACAGGCCCTGCCTTCCTTAACTGAATTCATTGAACTTCATTCAGTTGATGATGTATACGACAGCATTTTGACATTAAAGGTACGCGGCGCCCCAGCTATCGGACTGACGGCAGCATTTGGCGTTGCACTTGGTGCCAAACAGGAAACAACCACTGAATTAGGGGAATTCAAGAAGAATGTAACGGGGCATATTGAAAAGCTCGCCTCTTCCAGGCCTACTGCGGTCAACCTTTTTTGGGCATTACGGAGGATGGAAAGCACCTTGCAAGCAGCACAAAGCATTTCAGCTGCCAAGGAAGCACTTGTAACGGAGGCCAAAGCCATCTTTACTGAGGATGAAGAAATGTGCAGGAAAATTGGGGAACATGGTTTATCCTTATTCGCTAAAGGTGATTCCATCCTAACGCATTGCAACGCTGGTGGGATTGCCACAGCCCGTTATGGAACAGCCTTGGCTCCATTCCACCTTGCAAAAGAAAGGGGCTTTCCGCTAAAAGTGTACGCTTGTGAAACCAGACCTGTCCTGCAAGGGGCGCGTTTGACTGCTTGGGAACTGATGCAATCAGGAGTTGACGTCACCTTAATATCTGATAATATGGCTGCACATACGATTCTTCAGAAACGGATCAATGGAATTATAGTTGGGGCCGACAGAATTGCGGCTAATGGTGATACAGCCAATAAAATCGGGACATTGGGATTGGCCATATTAGCTAGGCACTTTAGTATCCCTTTTTATGTGGCTGCTCCATCAAGCACATTCGACCTTTCTATCAAATCCGGCTCATCCATCCCGATCGAAGAACGGGATGAAGCGGAAATCACCTTCATTCAAGGTGTACGGATCGCTCCGGAAAACGTGAAGACATTCAATCCAGCCTTTGACGTTACACCAAATCAGCTAATTACCGGCATCATTACAGAAAACGGCATCATTGCATCTGATTTTGTAAAAAACATTCCGCATTTTGTTAAGTGATCCAGGTCATTTTATTGATATAAAAAGACGAGACGGATTTAAGTATCCCTCTCGTTTTTTAAAAGAAGATCAAATAGTAATATTCTTGCGAGGTCTATTATAAAATAATTTAAGTGATTTGAACAAATCACCTCTTTCGATTGATGTTTTCGATAACAAATGATGAATAGTTATTCTTATTTTGTAAAAAATTCTTGAAGTGCCTTCTTATTTTTAGTATAGTCCATTTCCAACACGGCTCCGGTATGGGGATATATTTCATCTTTATAGCTTCCTTCTACGGGGATCCTTAGAGTTTCAACGGTGTCCGGTTTATGGAAGACGGCTTCTGGACCCATTTCCATTATCGTTTTCACCCCAATATCAGTATTTAAATACGAAAGTCCTTGTTCGATTATACTAGGAAGGGCCGCTATCCCTTCGAAGGACGAGATTTGATTTATAAACGCTGATTTTAATTGAACCAATACTTCCTGTTGACGCTCTACCCTTCCAAAATCACTTTCATCGTCATGTCTAAAACGGACATATTTCAATATTTCCTCACCATGTAAAACATTTTTACCAACGCTTGCTTGAATGCTCATATCATCAATAATTTCCTGATCCACATCCACCACTACCCCCTCAGGGGCAAGCAAATCCACCATCTTCACAAATCCCTGAAAGTCAATTACTGCAACATGATCGACCTTGACATCAAGGTTTTCCTGAATGGTTTTCTTTAGCAGCTCCTTTCCACCATAATAATAAGCAGCATTTATTTTGTTATATGCTGATTTATCCCCAGGGATTTTCACATAACTATCACGCATAATGGAAGCCAGCTTTAGTTTTTCCTGCTCTGGAAAGTATTTTGCCAGTATAATCGCATCTGATCGAGATTTTTCCTCCCCGCGAGAATCAACACCAATTAACAGAAATGTTTTCACGCCTTCTTGGATCACTTCTTTGGTTATCTTTTTTTCCGTACCTGCATTTCCATTTTGTTTGGGTAAAGGCGCATAGGTGCAACCTGCCAGAATCCAGACCATTAGATATATGAACAGTACCTTTTCTTTCATTACCTCACCTCATCGGAAAATTAACCATATCTTTTACCTTATATTGGAATACTATTCATTGAACGACAAAAAAGCCTGCCATCGATAATCGCTGACAGGCTTTTCCATTTATTTGATTTCTTTCTTTAATACTTCAACCGCTTTTTTCACTTGTGTGTCGTTTTTTAGTATTTTTTCCCGTATGACCTGCATCAATTTCACGGTAGTATCATCTTTGATGGTACCAGTTTCTTTAATTTTTTGTTCCCTTTGGAACGCTTTTACCGCATTTGTAGTTGCTTCATCAAAGAATCCATCTATCTTACCAGGATCATGGCCTGCTACCTTCAGCATCTCTTCGGCTGCTTTCACTTCACTGGAGGAATCAGATGCTTTCAATTCCTTATCAGGCGAAATGTACGGAAGGCTGGCATAATCAGGAAGCTTCACAGTAATATCCGGCTTGATCCCTTTCTTATGAATCCAATTGCCTTCAGGAGTCAACCATTTGGCTGCCGTATATTTAAAGTTAGACCCATCATCAAAGTCTTGGGCAGTCTGCACAGTCCCTTTTCCAAATGATTTGACACCGATCAAAGGAATGTCCGCAGATTCACTGACAGCGGCCGCAACAATTTCAGAAGCGCTGGCACTGCCATCATCAATCAACACGACTACCGGTATCTTCAGCTCTCCATCATTCTTCGATTTATAGACTTCTTTTTTCCCGCTGCGATCCTCAACTTGAAGGACCACTTTCCCATTAGGTATGAACAGGCTTGCCATTTCTATTGCTTGGTCAAGAAGTCCCCCTGGGTTTCCTCGCAAATCCAATACCAGACCCTTCATATCCTTATTCGACATCTCTTCAAGTGACGTTTTCAGCTCTTGGACTGTATGTTCGGAAAAACTGGTCACTTGAATTTTTGCAACTCCATCATCAAGCATTTCCGCATAAACGGTTTCAATCGGAATTGTGTCACGTTTAATCGTGAGCTCAATCGGTTCCGGCTCACCAGCTCTTGAGATGGACAAATCCACTTTCGTCCCCTTTTTGCCCCTGATTTTCAGGACAGCTTCAGAAGAGCTTAGTCCTTCAACGCTTTTACCGTTCACACTCAAAATGATATCATTCGGTTTTACCCCTGCTTTTTCTGCGGGGGACCCTTTTATTGGTGAGACGACCATGATTTTTCCATCTTGCTCCTGAATCTCTGCACCGATTCCTTCAAAAGATGAAGAGATACTCTCATGGAAACTAGATGCTGCCTTTTTATCCATATATGCAGAGTAGGGGTCATCCAATGATTTAATCATTCCATTAATTGCCCCGTCAACCAGCTTGTCTTGATCAATCTTTTCATAGTAGTTACCCTTTATTGTATCGTATGTAGAATACAGCTTTTCAAATTCCGCATGTTTATCAGGTGCTAATGACTCTACTTTTTCATCTCCAAAGGTCAAGGCTATTGTAGTAATCCCTGCTGTTAGAAATATGACTAAGAAAATCCCCATAATGAACGTAAACTTCTTTATTTTAATGAATTTCCCTGCCTCTTTTGGCTGTTTTTGATTTTCTTCTTCCACTTAGCCTCACCACTTTCATTCTTCATGACGATATAAACGATTTCATTCTATTTTATCAGCTTTCATGCCAATCGAAAAATAATTGTTATCAAAAATAACAACTTATGATCATATGTATTTTTTTTAACCCTCAGTAAACGGTAAATCAAATGGAACACTTAGGACACCCAGGCAATTCCTGAATGAGCCCCGACATTACAAACATGCGGATACCAAGGAATGAATGAGCCTCTATCCAACTTTCATTATCCAGCATCACTTATTCCTGGTCACCCGCCGTAACACAGCCAATTATCAGTCTTGGATAGCTGCTTCCAATGCCACTTCAACCATTTCGTTAAAAGTTGACTGGCGCTCATCCGACGATGTTTCCTCACCGGTTAAGATGTGATCGGAAATGGTTAATACAGATAAAGCTTGACGGCCAAATTTAGCAGCAAGCGTGTATAAGGCTGCTGATTCCATTTCTATCGCAAGGATTTGGTATTTTGCCCATTTTTCCAATTCGCTATTATCGTTATAAAACTGATCGGCCGTAAATACATTGCCGACCTTCAATTGCAAGCCCTTAGCTGTACCCGCATCATAAGCTTTTCTTAGTAAATCGAAATCCGCGGTTGGGGCAAAGTCCACTCCTCCGAAAGTCATGCGGTTCATTTGGGAATCGGTGGAAGCACTCATCGCAAGGATTACATCCCTGACTTTTACATCTTTTTGAATGGCCCCTGCAGTTCCAACGCGAATCAGTTTCTGGACATTATAGCTGTTCATCAATTCATTCACGTAGATGGAAATGGATGGGACACCCATGCCTGTGCCTTGGACAGAAATTCGTTTCCCTTTATACGTTCCTGTATATCCAAACATGTTACGAACTTCATTGTAAAGTTTAGCATCCTCTAAAAATGTTTCAGCAATATATTTTGCACGCAACGGGTCCCCAGGAAGTAAGACCGTTTCCGCAATTTCATTTTCTTTTGCACCAATATGTACGCTCATACAACTATGTCCTCCTTAACTTGTGGTTGAAATGATATTCAAAAACTACTATACCATATCAGCCACAAGTTAGGAAAATTGAACCTTATCCTAGAGACTTAAAAGATAAGGAAAACTGGTAATCAAGAAAAGGATTTTGGCACCCTCTTCTAAAGAGCAAACAAAACGGCGGAGATCCGCCGTCTTTTTTTAATGGTTTTTAAAATTAAGGGAAAGGAAGCTGCTAACCGTCGTATGACAGGTTACTCATCGACTTCTTCGTCAATTATGCATTTTTCAAGAAGATACTCGAATGTGATGTCAGCAAGATCTTCAACTTCAGCTTCTGTTGGAAGATAGCCCCGTCTTATCAATTCTTGAAAAAAGAATTCCGCTATCTCTTCTGTATCAATAAAAACCTCAATTTCTCGCAAATCATCGCCCCCTTAATTAAAGGTCTATGAGTGTGTAGAGACAAATATTCCAGTAAGGCATTCCATTATGGAAAATCATTTTAAGGACCTACATTTACCATGGTCCCTTCCCGGCCAATTAAATGGTTTTTTAAGAAACTTGGAAATTGATCCTTTAAAAGTTTGGCATACTTTTCACTTCGTTTGCTTTTTTTTATGATCTGGGTAAATTTCCTCTGCCGCTTTTTCAATTTTAGCAAGGGCAATCTTCATGATATGACGATATTCATCATCGCCAAAATGTTCATAGAGCTTACAATAATCATTATATAAATCCAACAGTCCATCAATCATTTCCTTTTTTTCATTTTTTGTCATTGTCATTTCTCGCTCACCTTTACCAGGGTTGTTTTGTTTAGCAATGATAGCAAGCTCATTATTCTTTTTAGAAAGGAGCAGTCCTAACTTTTTAATGATCCCATCTGCACGTTTAGCATCGGCTATCAAAGTCAGTTCTTCTTCATGCGCTTCAAGCCATTCACCATCCGAGATTCTTGATAACTCATAGATTACATCCTCCCAGGCATTTTCCTTATAGCGCCAAATCTCCGTTCGATAACCGATTATCTTGAAATAATCCTGTTCATATCCATCTACCTGGACTAAGTCACCTAATAAATATTTATATTCAATATCGATTTGTTCTTTTTGATAAAGGATTTCTCCTTCATATTCATTTATGGATTGCAATGTTTTTTCAATATAAAGACCTTCACTATAGTTCACTTCATACACATAAGCACCATCGAGAAATTTGACATCGGTTATTTTCCCGACTGTCCCATACATTGTTATTACGACTGTATCGCCTAATTTATATTTCGGCTGTTTTTTTTTGCCCATAAGAGACATCCCCCAATATGGTCCTTATCGTTGATTAGTAAATTATATGCACAAACAAACATGGAGGTTAATGGAAAAGAGAGGGCATTTTGCTCATTTAGATATGTAACTTGACATTTTATTGAAGGGGAATGAAAAACCTTGTACATTATTTTACTACAACCAAAAAGCCGTCTCATTTTATGAGACGGTTCGTAGTAGGGATTATGAGCGTCACTTTCGTTCCTTCGTCGTAAACGCTCTCAATTTGGAATCTCCCTTTTAATTCCTCCATTATCTGGATGCAGGTCGCTACACCTAAGCCGTTTCCATCAGGTTTAGTGGTATAAAAGGGCATGCCGATTTTTTTAAAATTCTCGGGACTGATGCCTTTTCCATCATCTCTGATCATTAATTTTACATATTGGGACACGGCAGTCAGGTGTAGTTCAATCTGGCCTTTTGTTTCGATGGCCTCAGAAGAATTATTCAGGACATTCAAGAGGACCTGTCTTAACCGGTTTTTGTCTGAATAAACAAAGACGGATTGTGTCACTCCATTAATTAATTTTACAGGAGAACTAGGAATTGAAGAAGTATAGGTATCTATAATTTCATCAAGGAAATCTTTTAAATCTATTTTCTCCCATTCTAATTGATGAGGTTTAGCCAAATCAAGAAGTTGTGTCACGAATACATTGACCCGATCCACTTCATGCAGCATGACATCACTATATTTTTCTATTAATGTTTTATCATGATCCTGGCTCTTCAATAGTTGGAAAAAGCCCTTTATTGTCGTCAGCGGGTTCCTGATTTCATGGGCGACCCCGGCAGCAAGCTGGCCAACGTATTTTAATTTTTCTGTACGGACGATTTCCTTTTCACGATCTTCTATCGTTTCCATCATTCTTAGAAAGGCGAGATTCAATTTTTCCATTTCTTCGAAGCTTCTTTTATTGGAAACGACGAATTCCTTCCCTTCAATGAAATCTTCAGTCGCTTCGACAAGATCCTGAACTGGACGCACAAGTGTCTTTGTAAGTAAATAGACTGCCAGAATGATAGAAACAAATACGATGCTGTAGATGGTCAGATACCGTGATAAAAGGTCATTCAAAGGCTGAAACACCTGTTTCTTATCTGCCCCAACAACAACAAACCACTTATTCTCCGTTTGTGCTATCGTATGGACAGGCTGGATAGAATGTATTTTTTCCCCATTCTCTGCACTGTACAATTCATCCGATAACGAAGCTTCCATCAGTTGTTCCTTCGTTAATCCCATTTCCTCCAAGGCTGAATTCTGAATGACGCCATGTGGTTTTTTTTTCGAAATCATGATACCGTCCTGATTAATCATGAAAAAGTCCACTGGGTATTTATCGCTAATTTCATTAGCCTTTTTCTCCATCATCTCCCAAAGCCCTTCCAATCGGAAAGCTGGAGACACAACACCGGTCATCTTCCCTGTACTATCATATACAGGCGCACTTAAAGCAATTATGGGTTCTGAGTAAGCCTGGGTTTTATATACGTCAGAAAGGAATTCATGACCTTCTTTGGCCTCTTTGAACCATATTCTCTTCGCGAGGTTATCCCCGATCATTTTATTGGAGGTATCTGCAATGACATTGCCTTCCATATCCAAATGCAAGACACCGTAATAATTTCCTTTTGCATCGATAAACTTTTTTAGTTCAACTGACTTCTCTTCTTTTGAAGAGTCCGGATTGATGATTACCGAATTCGTACTCATTAACTTCACATCACTGATCCGTTCGTTCAAATAGCTATATGCTTCATTTACAATATTCAGCGAACCTGCATTCAAGGCATTTTTTGCTTCCTTTTCCAGCAGGGACCGTTGTGATTCATAGGATATGATTCCCAATATCAGAACAGGAACACTTGCTATAAGTAAAGAATAAAGCAAAATTCGGGTTTGAAGGCTTTTAAGCATCCTTCCGATCCTCCCTATTCCTGATCTCCCAATAGGAGTCCTTCTTCTATTTGGACATATTGTTCCCATGCATGATCGAATACTGACATACTTTCGAGATAGTCTGCATTCAATTCTAAATAACTGCTCACTTCATTATAATCAGTCGATTGTTTTGGAAAGCCATGATCCTGATAGGCATGATTGGCAAATTTAGTGATTGAATCAATTTCCTTTGGTTGTCGAAATTTCATTAAATATAAATAAAATGGTCTCATAATGTCGAGCCCCCCTAAAATAACTATGATTTCTGCTTTAATATATCGGAAACTTTCGCTTCCGTCCACTTTTTTAGAAATCAATTTGGTTTTTTCTTCCTCAATTTATAAAAATATACGATTTTTCTACAAAAACCGCATTCGATATAAGCTGGAAATACAATATAAATATCCTTCTCATTCCTTATTAATTCCATCCTTGTAAAGACGGGAAATTTTTTGTACTCATTCACGCTTTAGCCTTTTATGTTCATCATTAAAAGCATGGTCATTCATGCCGCATAATGGGCGGTATTACTTCAAATATTCAATGACCCGATTGTTTACTTTTAGTGATTGGGAAAATCCCCTTCATCAAAGATAGAAAAAGCGATTTACGCTTTTTCTGCCTAAAATGAGGGGATTGGTAATTTATCCTTTATTCTAAAGGCTGTTTTCACATACTTTGTTGCTATTTACCAGGTAGTGAGTTGTGGTTGATTTCCCCTCCAGATGCTCGCTTTCCTTGGTGCGGGCGGTGAGCCTCCTCGGCGTAAACGACTGTGGGGTCTCACCTGTCCCGCTGCTCCCGCAGGAGTCTCGCATTTCCGCTCCAATCAACCTTAAATAGTTTCGTTTTAAAAACAACAATCTTTACGAAAAGAGCCATTCTAAAAGTCAAAGTAGTTAAGTTTCAACAGCCATTTCATGTTCATTACGCATGTTCTGGGTTAGTCACGTAATTTTCCCGTCGATGCATTCGTTCCTTTCACAATATCCAACAAAAACGGTGCTGCGAAATTTTGAAGGTGCGATAACAACATATACTGAGCATTATACTCCTGGACTTGCGGATGATTATTGGGGTATATCCTGATATGGAAGATAAACGATCAGATAATTCGGCTGCAGTGTGATTTCCCCTCTCCCCCTGGAGCATCAACACGAATGTAGGGACACCGTTTTTTATTGTAAGTATGGGATGTGTGTCTTATCTAAAGAAAACATGCGAAAAGAAGCCAAAAGACACACGGTTGTTCAACTGATTCCTTTTGCTAGCACCATCTGTTACTTTAATGAACAAAAAGAACTTAGCTTTTGTTTAACTTACTTTATAAGTGAGTACATATAAATTAAAAGGCAAGTATAGAATAATCATCTCTACTTGCCTTCCAATTGGACCTATTGTTAGTTTTTCCATATTATTTATTGCTTTTATTTGCTGTAATAAATCCAGTCTTTTCACTATCGCCTTACACCTACACATTTTTTTGATATTGAGGTTCTTACGATTAGTATGAAGAACATATAACTCACGAGTAGGATTTTCACGATGAAGTTCTTGATAAGCTTTCATTGCATCTGGAGAAATAGTAATTTCTTTTTGATACCCTTTCCCCACATCAAACACCTTGCTATTACTTTTCCCCAGGCACTATCAGTGGCTATTTCCCCCAGCAAATCGCTTGTTTCTGTTACTAAAGACCCCCATTAGTTAGATTCCATAAGCAAAACATTAAATACATATACTTAAATAACAATGCATCCATTAGAGTAGAGTGTATTATTTAATTTGAATAGCGAGAATGTTTAAACGTTGGAAATAACCTTAAAAGGGAATTACAAAAGCCATACCCCTTTATCAGCAGTTATATTGTGATAGTGCATTCTAAACTTTTTCCTATTCATGGCTCATTGTCCCTATTTCCAACTTCAATTACTCTTCATTCACCTTCTGTTTTCCAAACTGTTTCATATCAATAACTCCAACCCCAAATCATACATAATATTGTACCCAAGACAGTAATTAGAGCTAGGAATATAGCGCAATATAGAGTCATAAAAATTGATTTGCTATCATCAGTTTCTCGAGCGTGCATAAACACAACTAGTTGAACAGCTGCTTGTATGAATGCTGTCAATATAAAAATCGTCATGCCTGTTGCTTTTGACATATTGAAAAAGTAAACCAAAAGGGCTACAACCGTCAAAATCAATGAAAATACAAAACCCCATACTTGTTTAGCCGGGAAAAATTCCTTCATGTTTATGTCATTCCTTTCATGTAGATAAAGGTGAAGATGAAGATCCAAACGATATCCAGGAAATGCCAGTAAAGAGAAAAAATGAAGGATTTATTGGCTGTTTCAGGTGTCAATCCGCGGTTTTTCACTTGAAGGATAATGAATGACCCCCAGAAAAGTCCTAATGTTACATGTGCTCCATGTGTCCCTAATGTTGTAAAGAGCATCGATGTAAATGCACTAGTTTGCAGTGTAGCTCCTTCGCGATAATAGGTAATGAACTCAGTAATTTCAAATCCTATGAATCCTACTCCAAGAAGAAGAGTGATTACGAAGAATGTCAACATGGCTTTCTTGTTGCCAAGTCGCATTGCATGAATTCCAAGCCCGATGACAAAGCTGCTTGTTAAGAGCAAAAATGTTTCAGCAAGTACTGGAGTGATTTCAAAAATTTCTGCTCCAATAGGACCGTTACCCGTACGATCAACTAATGTAAAATATGATGCAAAGAGTGTGCCAAAAAGCATAATTTCGGCTCCAAGGAAAATCCAGAAGCCTAAAATATTTAGACGATTTTGTTCCGTACTATATTCAAGAGGTTGCGAGTGATCTATTTCCATTTACTAACACCCCCAAATTTTGCTTCTGTCTCTTTAATTTCTTCAACAGAAATGTAATGCCCATGATCTATTTCGAATGAACGATAAGCCATGCAAACAAAGATACCGATTAACCCAATAATCGCAAGAAACCATATGCTGAATACTAACGCAAATCCAAAGACAAAGAAGATGCAGGACATGATAAACGGTCCGCCGGTGTTATTGGGCATATGAATTTTTTCATAGTCACCCTTGAATAATTCATGACCTTTATATTTAGCATCCCAAAACGTTTCCCTTGAGTTCACTTGTGGAATAATAGCAAAGTTATATTCTGGTACGGGGTTATGAGTAGCCCATTCAAGGGAACGTGCATCCCACGGATCATCACTAACATCTCTTGAAGCATGGCGAATGCTATAATAAATCGTATATACGATTAATACAAAACTGATTGCCATTAATGCTGTCCCGATAAACGAAATCATATTCAATGGTCCAAATCCAGTCGATTCAGAAAATGTGTACATACGACGTGCTTGACCATCTAAACCAGTGATATACATAGGGAAGAATGCTAAGCAAAAACCAATGGTTAGAAACCAGAACGCCCATTTCCCAATTCTTTCATTTAACATGAAACCAAACATTTTCGGCCAGTAGTAAGTACCGGCACCAAGCACAGCAAATACTACACCCGGAATAATGACATTGTGGAAGTGAGCTACTAAAAACATTGTATTATGGTATTGATAATCCGCCGCTGACATCGCAAGCATAACCCCGGTAACTCCACCTATTGTGAAAAGAGGTATGAAACCTATTGAATAAAGCATAGGTACAGTAAATCTGATTCTACCTTTCCACATCGTGAACAACCAGTTAAAGATCTTGATTCCAGTCGGAATAGCAATTACCATCGTTGTAATCGAGAAAATACTATTAACATATGCTGCTTGCCCCATTGTAAAGAAATGGTGCGTCCAAACGAAGAATGAATATATAGAGATAAATACCATTGAAGCAACCATTGATCGATAGCCATATAGGTTACGTCGTGAAAAGGTTGGGATAATCTCACTAAAAAGACCAAATGCAGGCAAGATTAAGATATATACTTCAGGATGTCCCCAAACCCAGAACAGGTTAGCCCAAAGCATATCCATACCGCCATCAGTGATTGTGAAAAACTTGGTTGCGAATAGTCGATCCATTGTTCCCATGATCAGCGCCACTGTTAATACAGGGAATGCGAAAATGATAATAATGCTTGTGACTAAAGAAGACCATGTAAACATTGGCAGTTTCATTAATGTCATACCAGGTGCTCTCATTTTAAGAATGGTCGTCAAAAAGTTTATCCCCGTCATTAATGTGCCTATTCCGGCTATCTGAATACCAATCATATAATAATTCGTTCCAACATGCGGGCTAAATTCATTACCTGCAAGCGGGAAATAAGATGACCACCCTGCATCAGGAGAACCACCAATTACAAAAGAGATGTTGAATAGCATCGCACCCATAAAAAACAACCAGAAACTTATGGCATTTAGACGTGGGAATGCTACATCTCGGGCTCCAATTTGTAATGGCACTACGAAATTCATTAAGGCCATAATGTACGGCATCGCCATAAAGAGAATCATCACAACCCCGTGTGTTGAAAAAATTTCATTATAGTGCTGTGAATCTAATAATTTGTTATCCGGTACGGCAAGTTGCGCACGCATCATCACAGCATCTACTCCACCACGAAATAGCATCAACAACGCAGATATAAGATACATAATACCTATTCTTTTATGATCGACCGTTGTAAGCCAGCCACTCCATAAATGAAACCATTTTTTAAAGTGGGTTAAACCAACAATGATCAAGAGAACAGTAACACCAATGGCCACCATTGATGAGTAAATGACAGGACTAGGATTTGGTATAAGAAATCTAGAGAAAAAACCCATACTTTTGTGTTTCCTTTCTGAAACGATTTTTCTTGAGTTGGACTAAGAAATTATTCATGATTGTGTGCTGATTTTTCTTTACTATTACTTGACTTATGATCATGCTCCATATGTTCACCTTTTGAATTCGAGTTAGAGTCACTTGAACCATGATGATGTCCAGCATTTTCACCTTCTGGAGCTGGTGAGAAGCCTAAATGTGTTCCAGTAAACGTTAACTGTCCCTCATGACCCGGTTTTAATAATTCATTGAATCTTACTTCAGTAATAGGATTCGCAGTTTCTTTAACTTCCTTTACCCATTCATCAAACTTATCTTGAGATATCGCTTCGACGTGGAACGTATTTTCTGCGAATCCTTTCCCACTAAAGTTTGCATTTCGTCCCATCATTTCCCCTGATTCGTCCGCTGCTAAGTGTAATGTGGTCACCATGTTAGACATGGCATATTTTTGACCGCCAAGTTGTGGAATCCAGAAACTCGTGATAGGCCCGAATGAATAAAGTTTAAATTCAAGTGGTCGATTTGTTGGAATATACAAGTAGTTTATTGTCTCGATATCGTTTTCTGGATAACTAAAATGCCACTTCCAGTCAGATGACGAAGCGTAAATAACTAATGGATCTTGACCTTTGTACCCTTCCGGCGTGGCTTCCACTTTATTGTTGGAAATTACAGAAACAACGGAGAAGAAAATGACGATTAAAATTGGCACCCCCACAATAATCGATTCAACAACATGATTCCCTTCAATGTAGGGTGGTTCATAATCTTTGGGTAGTTTAGAGTCACGGTATTTCGCTAACACAAAGACTAAAATAGCACAAACAACAATAACAATAACCGTCATGATCGCAATTGATAGCCAAATCACATTTGCTTGCGTTTGGGCTTGAGGTCCTTTAGGATCTAAGACCGCTAATGATTCACAGCCAGAAAGCAGATTGACTATGGTAGAAAGAATAGCAAATAAAACCCATTTTGTTTTCATATATGTATCCTTTCATTTAAGATTTAAGATTTCATTTCTAAGTTATCCACAAAAAATGAAGTTATCCCAAAAAACGTGTATTAAGAATGGTAATTTCTCACAATTGCATTTTTAGGCGGGATGAATATGTATGAATTCAATAGAGAATGTTCAGAGAAACAGGTAATTTAAATACCTACTTGCTTTGAAAAGGAATTTGAATATGTGGGGAGTTACTGCATGGATTTTTTTTCCTAGTGGTCATAATAAGGGTAGTGAAGAAGAAAATTTAAAAAGGTGGCAATTGTCCTTAATAGGGGTTTGCTGCACTATTTGTACTGGATTTTTTTCGCAGCTATTTGGAACCTATATTGTATACAGCTTATTAGCTAAAATGACGGCTGAAGATCCTCAAGTTGGATCTTTCTGCTACTATGCAAACAAACTTATGGGCGTTGGGTCAAATTTAACGCGGCTGGAACTATTGGAGTTCAAACATCCTCCTTATGGGTGGCCAATTAACGGCTCTTTCGACCTTATCAAGATTTTGGTTTCCAAATGTTCCTCTTTGGCTCTTTGCAGCTGGATACGCCATTCTCACGATTATTGTCGTTTTAATCGGCAATGAGGGTTTTATTTACTGACCGTTATCAAAACGGCGGCTATTGTTATTTTATTATTCTTGCAGGGCTGCCGTGTCGGATGGATTCACGGGGATGTAAAACATGCTGGGTTGCCTAATTTTAGTCAATGAACTATTTCCCGAAAGGCTGGAAAGGTTTTTGGTCATTCTTAATCTATGACTTTTACGGTTATGGAGGAAGAAGTAATTGGACTTATGGCCATGAGACTTAAAAGGAAGGAAGATGCTCCCAAAGCGGTTATCATTATGTTAATAGTACAAGTGGTGATTTATATCATTTCACTCCGACTTGCAGTTTATATGGCTGCACATGTGGCGTTTAATAAAAGGAAAGTCCTTTTGTAACGGCACTGGATAAATAACGCAACTATTATCTTAGCTGGTTTTTCAACGATGACCGTTTCATTTATTTGGGGTAACAACACTCCTTTTGAACCTCGCAGATGGCGGTGATTATTATCACTTCGTTGCTGTTACCTGGTAAGATTTACGAGAACATTACGACAGCCGCAGGGATCTTAATTTTGTTAATTAGCTTCATTATTATTTCTGCTCTTCGTATTTTGAAAATAAAAATTAGTTGTTTTATTAAAGAAATTTCAAAAGACCTCTCCAAAAGAGGCTTCTAAATAATCCATCTCAATTCACTTCAGAATTCCGCGTCACCACGGAAAGCCACCGCTACTAATGCCTTCACCGTTCGAGATGTGCACCCTATAGACCGCACCGCCGGGCGCACAGAAAAACCTCACCAAAAAAAGTAGATGAGGCAACTTCTAATTATTTTGTTATTCCCCAAAGTCAAAATAATTCCGCTTTAACACCCGCTTCATCTTCAATAACCCGTCATACGTCGTCTGTTTCCCTAACTGTTTCGTATCAATTAAAAACAGCTGGTCTTCAATCTCTTTAGTCGTTTCATCACTCTGAAATAGCGCATGGCAATTATCACAATGGAACGATGGCGTTTCATCAATTTCAACAGCCCTCGAACCATCCGGCAGTTCCCAATACACCGTCCCCTTTACCGATGCAAGCTTCCCTTTCTCACACCATGGACACGTCTCCATGCTATTCATCTCCCTTTGGAGTGCTCTTTTTTTGCTGTGCCTGGAATTTCTTTTCTTTTAACAGATCTCTCTTTTCACGCTGGTTTTTCAATGAAGCATGCTCTGGGTTGGTCCCATAATTTTCCCGTCGATTCATTCGCTTCAGTCCTTCAGGGACCAAATTAAATTGCTTGTCGTTCATCAAACCAGCAATTCCTATATCTGACCGTTTTTCTTCCATTTCAGGGTATATCCCTTTGAAATAATCATCTGCAAGCCCTGGTGTGTAGTGCTCAGGTTCGGGATATGTTGTAATCACTCCTTCAAAATTACGAAGCACTGTTTTTGTCGGTGATTGTGAAAGGATATAATTCGGTTGTAATGTGATTTTCCCGCCACCCCCTGGTGCATCGACAACAAAGGTTGGAACGGCATACCCGGATGTATGGCCACGTAGTCCCTCGATGATTTCAATCCCTTTTGATATGGGAGCCCTGAAATGACCGATGCCTTCCGATAGATCGCACTGATAAATATAGTATGGTCGAACCCGAATCTTGACAAGGTCATGCATCAGCTTTTTCATGATAGCGACACTGTCATTTATCCCCGCTAAAATAACGGCCTGATTACCCACAGGTACTCCTGCATCGGCAAGCATCTCACATGCTTTCTTTGACTCTTCGGTAATTTCGATTGAGGTATTGAAATGAGTATTCAGCCAAACCGGATGATACTTTTTTAAAATGGTACATAAATTTTCAGTGATTCTTTGAGGAAAAACAACCGGAGCCCGTGTACCTATCCTGATTATTTCAACATGAGGAATTTCCCTTAAATTTTTGAGGATATATTCAAGGATCGTATCATTGATCAATAATCCGTCACCGCCGGAAATAAGGACATCCCGAACTGCCGGTGTGTCACGTATATAACCGATTGCAGCGTCCAATTGTTTTTTGGGCACGCCCATTCCAATTTGGCCTGAAAAGCGTCTTCTCGTACAATAACGGCAGTACATGGAGCACTGATTCGTCACCAAAAAAAGGACACGATCCGGATATCTATGGGTCAGTCCCGGTACAGGGGAGTCCTCATCCTCATGAAGGGGGTCTTCCATGTCATATTTGGTTTTATGCATTTCTTCCGAGATGGGAACCGATTGCATTCTGATTGGACACCTTGGGTCATCTTTATTCATTAACGAAGCATAATATGGGGTGATATTCAATGGGATGGTTTTTATGGAAATCCTCACACCTTCCTCTTCATCCGGAGTCAGGTTTATCACCTTTTTCAAATCATCAACAGTTCGGATCGTATTCGTAAGCTGCCACAGCCAGTTGTTCCATTGTTCTTCGGTTACATCTTTCCAGAGCTCTATATCTTTCCAATTGCGATCTGGCTTATATAAGTCAAATAACATGGTTATACCTCCTGAGTTATGATAGTAGTATTAAATGCAAGAAGTGTGCCAAAATGACACCAAAATTCGAAGGCACCTAAAAAAAACCGGACAGCTGGCTGCATCCGGTTTTTTCAGATTCAAATATGTTTTTTTATTTTATATTGTAAGGTCTGCCTTGGAATCTGCAATAGCCTCGATGCCTGAAAAACATTTCCGTTCGTTTGAAGAAGGGCCTCAGTAATCAATTTTGTTTCCATTTCAATCATGGCCTCACGAAGGGGAATTATTTTTTCTGATGAGGAAGGGGAACCCTTTTTTAAAAACTGGGGCAGATCTTCCATGTTCAAAACATCCTTCTCAGTATGGTTCATCATGAATTCTATCGTATGTTTTAGCTCCCTTACGTTTCCAGGCCAATGATATTCCTGAAAAAAAACCTTTGCCTGCTCATCAATGCCCTTTATGGACAGTCCTAATTTACTGTTAAAAATTGATATGAAATGTTCTGTAAGAAGGGGTATGTCATCAGTCCGTTCCTTTAGCGGAGGCAGCTCGTAGCTCAATACGTTTAATCTGTAAAATAAATCTGGCCTCAGCCTGTTTTCCGATACCGCCTTTATAGGATTTATATTCATCGCTGCCATGATCCTGACATCCACCTGAACACTCTTTGTACCGCCTATCCTCCTTATGAACCCATCTTCAAGCACACGCAGAAGCTTTGCTTGCAAGTCAATCGGCATCGATTGCAATTCATCCAAAAACAAGGTTCCGCCGTTGGCTAATTCAAACAATCCCTGGCGTTCCATGGCACCAGTGTAACTTCCTTTAGCGGTACCGAATAGGAGAGATTCCAATAAATTTTCTGGCAAGGCCGCACAATTTTGCGCAATGAATGGTTCTTTGCTGCGGCTCGAATCCTTGTGGATGCTTTGAACAAAAAGCTCTTTTCCTACACCACTTTCCCCATAAACCAATACCGATGAAGAGGAGCGGGCAGCCTTTTTCCCTTGTGATATCAAACCTTTAAACCCCGTATCATTTGTCAGGATTTCAGTAAAAGAATACAATCGGCCGTTCCCAGGCGTTTTTTTTTCAGGACTTTTGATTGTCTTGAGCGAGCTTTCCAGGTCAGCCAATCTTTCAGATAATTGCTTCAAGCTTGAATAATCCTTGGCAATTTCTATTGCACCTATCATAAACCCATCCACATATATGGGGAGCGTCGTATTTAGCGTCTCAATGATTCGCCCATGTGCATTTACATACGATTGACTATGGTTGTAGATTGGTTTTTCAGATTTAATGACCCGTAGTAATGTCGATGATTTGTGATTCAAAGAAGGAAAGGCTTCAAGCAACGGTTTTCCAAGCACCTCACTTCTTTTCATCCCATCATGATTGGCCGCCACTCCGTTATAAAAGATGGTCTGTCCCTTTGGATCTATCACATGAATGCCTTCATCAATGGTTTCTAATATCGCTTCCAACACTTCACTTGTATTAAAAAATTCACTTGGCAAGATATCCCTCCTCTAGACCTTATTCCTAGATGTATATGAGGAAATGCCAAAAACTTGTCATGAACCGCCTAAAAATGAGCATTCAAGTAAAATTTTTCACCCAAAGGTTCATGTCTTCCAGTTTATCTAAGATATAACAATTATTGGCCAAACGTCCGCGGTACGAGTATCCATGCTGATGCAATGCAGCATTCATACCGAATGAGAGCGACCGGGCAATTGAATAGATACAAAAAATCCCATGCGAAATAAGATAGTCTTCTAGTGCGGAAATCAAGTGTTTCATCAAACCATACTGCCGATGTTCCGGCAATGTTGCACAATCAGTGATTTCCGCATTACGATAAAAAGAATCAATTTCTGCGGAAGCAGCACTGACGATTCTCCCTTCATGAACAAAAACATAAAAAACCGTTCCCTTTTCCATGCACTTTTTCACATATGACGGATCATTCATCGGAGTGGGATACACTTCGAAGACTTTCCCATACAATTGTGACAGCTGAAGTGCATCGGTAACTTCCGCCATACGGCCTTGATAAGCTGAAGGTGGATCATCTAGTCCGGTTTTTATCGGCAGACTCTGAATATCCGAGAGGATTTGATCTTCCTTTTCCCATTCTTCACTGTTTCGCCTTTCATTCCTCTTATATTTAACAAGGAAGAAACAATCGCTTCCCAAAAAGAATTTATCAATGCTTCCTTCATATAAAAAGCCCTGGGCAAGTAATTCCAGAACGTTTTCCTTGCGTGACTTGAAGATGATTTTCTCCGCTGACATACCTTTAGCTACCTTCAGAGACTCCTCTACGCATTCTTGAAAATGACCTAGATAATCATCAACCCTGACCCGCTTATTAAATTGGTCGATCGTGATATGTATTGTGCACCTTTGCTTTTGAATTCTTTTTTCAATCATTCCCGTCTCCATTTGTCTCACTCCTTTCACATCAATCGATCATTGTAAAAGAAGGCCTGACCCCTTCTAGAATCAGACCCCGGGGAAAATAATTATTGCGGTTCCACGCCACACCATTCAATTATGGTCAATGCGATGATTTCTGCAACCTCCATCATTTTATTCACTTCTATATATTCGTTGGAATCATGGGCCATTTTTGTTTCCCCTGGTCCAAATACAACTACGGGAGTCGAACCAACCCCTGAAAGATACCCTCCATCCGTCGCCCAAGGGGACGCTTCGACAAGCGGGGCTTCCCCCACCACTTTTTCATAGTATGTGCCAATGGTTTTCATAAGCGGATGATCCATTTCGAGATTGCCAGGGAGCCATCTGGCCCCAAACCATTCTAATTCAATAGGTTTTTCTTTGAACCATTCATCACTCTGGTTTAAAGCATCTATTCGCTGTATTAGTGATTTCTGTGCCTCTTCCATGGTCTCTTTAGGTGCGACACCGAATCTTCCTTCAAGTACGGCTATATCCGGCACGGAAGAAGGCCAATTCCCACTTTGAATGCTACCTATGTTGATCGGAATGGGGATGGGTACATTTTTATAGAGTGAATGACGGAGTGACTCATTCCGTTCTTGTTCAAGCCTCTTGATTTCTTTCATTACACTAACCGATTTATCAATTGCACTGACTCCTTCATACCTCGTGCCTCCATGTGCAGACTTGCCCTTTATTTTCAGTCGAAACCACATCGAACCTTGCTGTAAAGGAAATAGTTTCATATTGGTAGGCTCCGGAATGATTGCCCCATCAGCTTCGTACCCTCGGATGACTGCCGCAAGTGTACCGGCACCACCGCTTTCCTCCTCAATCACACTCTGAAAAATCAAATCCCCCTTTAATTGGATTCCAGATTCGACAATCGCTTCAATGGCTAGCAATAAAGAAACATTGCCGCCTTTCATATCTGTCGTTCCCCGCCCGAACACTTTTCCGTCCATTAACTTGCCGCTATACGGATCATCATGCCATGCTGCATGATCTCCTTCAGGAACTACATCAATATGGCCGTTTAAAATGAGGGATTTCCCCTTGCCGGTTCCTCTTTTAATAGCCACAAGGTTCGGATTCCCTTTAAAATCCCTGCGGTCACAATAAAAATGGGGATGTTTCCTTAATTGTTCATCCCCGATTTCCCATAGATCTATTTCAAGACCCAGTTGTCTGCACTTCTCGACCACTATGGCTTGTGCACTTCCTTCTTGCCCCCTTTTACTCGGTTCCTGAACCAGTTTTTGCAAAAGCTGAATCCCATTCGTCCTTGAATCATTCAACCATTTTCTTATTTTTTCCTCATACATATCCATTCTCCTCTCTCATTCTTTTAAAATATGGATGTTTTCTGAGACGGTAAACAAGGCTTCGGTCCGATTCCTGATTTCCTGAATACTGAACGGTTCAAATACATCAGTTAATAAAAGGCCTTCCGAATTTACAGAAAACACCCCTAGCTCAGTGATGATCATATGTACGCATTTCTTGGCGGTTAACGGCAACGTACATTTTTTGACTAATTTAGACATGCCCGCTTTATCGGTATGTTCCATTAAGACGATGACCTTTTTTGCCTTTGCAGCCAATTCCATGGCACCGCCCATGCCTGGCACCCGCTTTCCCGGGACAATCCAATTAGCGAGATCCCCCACTTCACTTACTTGAAGGGCTCCAAGAATCGTGATATCAACCCTGCCGCGCCGTATCATCCCAAATGCAACCGTACTGTCGCAGTAGGAAGCCCCCGCTCTAATGGTGATCGGCAGCCCCCCAGCATTGCAAAGATGGGCATCTTCTTTACCCTTTTCAGGAGAACTGCCAATACCTACAAGGCCATTTTCAGCATGAAACATAACCTTATGGTCATTCAAAAGATGATTCGGTACAAGGGATGGAATGCCAATTCCCAAATTGACCAGCATCCCATCGCTTATTTCTGATGCTGCCCGTTTCGCTATTCGATTTCTATCTTCGGTTCCCAAACCCATTTCCAATCGACTCCTTTTGATGGAATGATATAATCCACAAAGGCACCCGGTACAATGATGTCCTCTGGATCCAAAGAGCCAAGCGGAACGATTTGCATGGCTTCGACTATAGTGATTTGTCCGGCCGTAGCTACAAGTGGATTCGTATTCCTGGCGCTTTTATCAAAGATGAGATTTCCATAAGGATCTGCCATTTCTGCATAAACAATGGCAATATCGGCAGTTAATGCAGATTCCACCAGATAATTTTTCTCACCTAGCTTTACTGTTTGCTTGCCGTCCCGGACGAAATCAGCCTCAATTCCAATATCAGTCAATACCCCACCTAGCCCCATCCCCCCGGCCCTGATGCGTTCGACAAGCGTCCCTTGCGGAGAGAACTCCACTTCGAGCTCTCCATTGTTCATCAATAGTCCTGCATTTGGATTGGAACCGATATGGGAAACGATGATTTTTTTCGCACGGCGTTGGGTGACAAGTTTTCCAATTCCTATATCAGGGAAACCTGTATCGTTCCCAATCAAGGTTAAACCCTTTATACCTGACTCCAAAATCAAATTGATCAATCCTGGAGGTGTCCCTATGCCACCGAACCCCCCATACAGGATGGACTGATTATCTTTAAAGAGATGGCGGACATCCTCCAAACGACAAATCTTCTGGAATGTATTTTCCGGCACTATGACTCACTTCCTTGTTGTGCTGGACGTTTTCCTTTGGATTCATTGAATTGCTGAAAAGTTATATCGATCCGCATTAACAATTCTGCACACTCCTCTTCCGATATCGTTAACGGGGGGGAGATGATGATGGCTGCCCCGGTCACACCGTCAAGGCCTGCCGCCGCGGGATACAGCAGTATTCCATTCCTCATTCCCAATTCAATGATTTCATTGGTCACATCAGCCTCCTTCGGAAATGGGGACTTCGTGGCTTTATCCTGAACAAATTCGATGCCAATCAATAAACCCCTGCCACGTATATCACCGATAAAGGAATACTTCCCAGCTAACTTCTTCAGGCCCCTAATTAGGTCCTTTCCCCTATCGGCTGATTTTTCGACAAGTTCATTCCTCTCGACATATTCTAAAACGGCCAAAGAAACCGCACACGATAATGGATTTGCACTAAGCGTATGGCCTCCGATAATTGACTTCGAGCCTTTGATTATTGGCTCCATCACGTTTTTGGTCATTACTGCGGCCGCTATCGGGGTATACCCGCCACTCATACCTTTACCAAATGTTACGATATCAGGTTCCACATCCCAATATTCGGAAGCAAGCATCCTACCGGTACGTCCAAATCCAGTCATGACTTCATCGGCAATGAATAAAATATCATTCTCTTCGCAGATTTTCTTGAGTTTTTGAAAATAACCATCAGGAGGAATAATGGCACCTCCGGCTGCTCCAATAACAGGTTCTGCGATGAAAGCAGCTATATTTTCACTGCCAATACGCCGGATCGACGCTTCCAATTCAGAAGCACAGGCCATACCACACGTATGGGGATCAAGTTGGAGTGGACACCGGTAACAATATGGAGGAGATACAGAAGGATATGATTCAAGTAAAGGAGTAAATCGTTCCCGGCGAATCGGATGGCCAGACATTGAAAGAGCCCCCATCGTGATACCATGGTAGCTCATCCACCTCGATATGACTCTCTGTTTCTTGGGCTTCCCTTTTTCCTGCCAATGCTGGATGGCAATTTTCAATGCAGTTTCAGTCGCTTCGGAGCCGCTGTTTACAAAAAAGCTATATGTCAGATCCCCTTTGGTCAATTCAGCAATTTTTCCGGCAAGATTCTCTGCAGCTTCACTGGTAAATTGGGAACGATATACAAATGAAACCTGTCGAGCCTGTTTTACCATCGCCTCCATGATTTCCTGGACGCCATGGCCAATATTGGCAGTAACAGCACCGGAAGAAGCATCAAGGTAATCCTTTCCTTCTTTGTCGTATAAAAACACTCCCTGACCATGACTGATAGTCGGGTAGGTTCCTCCCAGGACCGGCTTGATCAATGAGGACTGCTCCATAAACCCACACACTCCTTCTCTTTATAAACAAATGCATTATTGTAAAGTGTATGTCCAGATGAAGGCAATCTTGCTAAGGAAATTGACCTATGCATGTAAACGGATAAATTTCTTGGTTTCATGTTCGGAAAAAAATAGGAACAAAAAAAGTGTATCCACAAGAGATACACTTTTTTCTTACAATACGCTATTTAGTTTTTCTTCACGAATTGACTCCAAAAAACTTTCATCCTTTAAAACAGCCAGCACATTTTTATAAAAAGCAGTTTTATCGATAACTGATGTATGTACATATTCATACTCTTTTAAAGACGGATGACGCAAAACATTTTTCATGCAGGAATGACAAACTTTTTTGGTTCCTAACTTATAGTAGTTCAAGTTACTTGCATCCCCATTAGAAGTGTCTTCGTTACAGACGAAACATGTATGGCTCACACGGCCTTTTTTATTATACTCGGCCAAAGCCCCTTCTAAACGAATGGATGCGGGAATTGTTAATAACACATAATCACCTTTTCTATTTTAAATCTCTTAGTATTATATCAGAAAAATATAGAATTTGAACAATTAGACTCATATTCCCTAATAATGCTTGTAAAATAGGACTATTTCCAGTGTTGGTAAGCGGAAAGACTCCTAAAATACTCCAAAATGAAAAATACATTTATACATACCCTGAACAGATAAAACACCGTCCACTTTTTGAACGGCGTCATCAAATTGTATCATGAATGGATATGGATCGTTGCTTTTCCGTTCTCCACTTTCATTACTGCATTTGCACCAACCGGCACCGTCACAAATGGATGTACATGACCAAAATTGGCATTAGCAATGACGGGTATCCCATTTATCTCCTTTTTGGAAGCAATGATTTCCTGCAAAGCATATTCAGTCATTCCCGAATCCTTTTGGAAACGGCCTATGACGATTCCTTTAATCCCACTTGCATCTGGCTGATGCAGCAAGGATTGTAAATCCCGGTCAAAGCTGAATGGATGGCTTTCTTCGTCATCTTCTATGAAAAGGATACTGTCCTTTAAAGAAGGCATAAACTCTGTACCTTGCAATAGATTGAGTGTACAAAGGTTTCCCCCAATGATCGTCCCAGCCGCTTCGCCTTCCTGAATGACCATATATCCAGCATTCGGGTGGAAAGTTCGGTCATCCTGTTCTAAATGCCAAGAGTCATCACTCCACGTTTCACTTGGATCAAGATAAAAGCCTTCACTTTCAGTAACAGCCTTTTTAAAATATTCCATCGTATATTCCAGACCAGCCTTCATCCCGAACGTCGAGAAATGAGGGCCTGAGTATGTAGTTAAGCCTGTTTTTTTATGAATGGCCAGTAAAATTGCGGTTATATCACTATACCCCATCAACACTTTTGGATTTTCCTTTATCAACTCGTAATCGATATATCGTAACAATTGGTTAGCGTTATACCCCCCGATGGCTGTAAAGATTCCCTTAACATTCGGATCCCTGAAGGCCTCATGCAAATCCTCGACCCGGTCTTCAATCGAATTCGAGAAAAAGTCATCATGGAACAAAGCCGTTTTACCATATGTCACTTTAAAACCAAGCTCAGTCAATCTTTCTTCTGCCAATCTGCGCTGTTCCCCTTTGACAATCGCCAAACTTCTTGAGGGAGCAATAACGCGAATTTCATCCCCTGCTTGTAAATGGGAAGGTTTCATATCTTTATCCCCCTAAATTAATTACATCTGTCGTTATTTTAGCAGAAATGGTGAATAAAGAACAACCAAGACTCTTAAGTACTGAAATTCCCTTTTCCAATCTTCCCTGCAAAAAAACTGGGAGTCATAATTTCCTTTCGAATCCTTTTGGCGCCGTTTTCCTCATCATTGGCATCCTCTCGTCATTCCCGTTGTACCGTATTGGAAAAAGGAATGGTTATGTATTGCCTGTACTGTATATATCCTTATCCTATCAGTAAACAATTATGGATTCTGTAAAGATTCCCAGTCAAACCACCAAATTCCCTGCATAAAGAAAAGACCAGCTTTATCAACTGGTCTTTTAGTTATTCAATTAGCAACAGAATGAAGCACCGATGATAATCAACAGAATGAACAAGACAACGATTAATGCGAAGCCTGATCCAAATCCGCAACCGCCACCGCAGCCGCCACCGAATCCACCACCATAACCAAATCCTCCACCATATCCACCATATCCGTACATTAAGTTCCACTCCTTTTAGAATTCTGATTTCTCTTTACACCTTACCATATGTCATTACGCCCGCCTCGGTCTGTGCATTTGCCTATTTTTTTGAATTTAAGAAAAAACTTCTCGAATCAACACCTTCAGAACCGTTATACATACAATAGGCGAACCACAAAGAGCAACATAAAAAATGTCAAAAAAACGTTTTATATTTATTGTGTTAAAATTGGGATATAATAAGGAAAAAACACTTCTTAGCCTCTTTAAGCTATCTCATTCCTATATAGATACATAAAAGGTTAATACGGGGGAACATAATTTTGAAAAAGAACGCAAAATCCTTCATCCCTTTCGCTGCAATCGCCACGATCCTTCTCATCTGCTATGTCCTTCAAAAAGCTCCTAAAACATATGGATCAGATGATTCAGTAAATGTTTATCAAAAATTCCAATCAGGCCAGCCCATTCAGTATCTCGTTATTGGTGACAGTATCGGAAGAGGGTCAGGAGCTGAAAATCCTAATCTAACATGGTTCAAACAGTTAGAAAATATGATGATCAAAACCAATGATATTCCTTTACACGGAGAGTACGTTGTCCAAAGCGGATCCACTGCTTTTGAAGGTCTATTTAAGCTTTCCCAAAGAAGGCAGCATGATCATAAAGATTTGATATTCTTCATTTTCGGTGAAAATGACCGCAAATATATGAATGTCGATGATTTTACCATGACATATGAAGCTTTAATGAGAAAGGCAAAACGTCTCAACCCTAATGCTGAATTGTTCACAATAACAGAGAGTTCCTTGAAATATGAGGAATTTGCATCAGCCATCGGACTTTTATCCAAACATTATGGTGCAACTAATGTGGATATGCGTCCAATATTCAAAGATTCAGGATATACGGAAAAGCAATTGACCAGAGATCTGATTCACCCAAATGGGCTGGGTTATCAATTTTATGCTAATGCAATTTATGAACGCTTCCTGGATAATATAAAACGTGGGAAGACTGTTGCAGCCCTTCCATCTAAGCTTCATGCCCATTCTGATATTAAATTATCGGAGATTGACCACTATGAAAAAATGAACGGTTTCCGTCCAAGGGGCGGCTATTTTACTAGTAGTGAAAAGGGCAGTGTGATTGAATATAACTTCAATGGAAGTATGCTTGGAGTGAAGCTGCTCAGGAGTCCCGATGGCGGGGAAGTTAAAGTATGGATCGATGGAAATGAAACCACGACTTTGAATACGTGGTGGCCGTTTGCCCGTGAAAGATATTTATTTGTCACAAATGGGCTTCCTCCCGGTTCACATAAGGTCCGTTTTGAGGTGACTGGCAGAACTAAAGCAATGGATCTTACCATCATTCCATATGTCCGGATCGCATCGATCATCACCGATTGAATCCTATCCAATAATAAAGCCCCCCCTATCATTATCAGGTAGGGGGGTTCCATTCAATCAAAAAGCTTTTTGTATTCTCCGAGTCCTTCTTTTTCCAGATCTTGGAGCGGGATGAACTTCAATGAGGCAGAATTGATGCAATAGCGTAATCCCGATGGTCCCGGTCCATCATTGAAAACATGACCAAGATGAGAATCGGCAGTTTTTGAGCGGACCTCGATTCTTCTCATACCGTAACTCGTATCGAGGTTTTCCACCACTTCCTCTTCCTTTAGCGGTTTAGTAAAGCTTGGCCAACCGCAGCCTGAATCAAACTTTTCCTTTGAAGTGAAAAGAGGTTTACCTGAAACGATGTCCACATATAACCCTTCCTCCTTCAAGTTCCAATATTCATTGTTAAATGCTGGTTCCGTACCATTATTTTGCGTTACCTCAAATTGAATCGCTGAAAGTTTCTGTTTTAATTCTTCTTTACTTTTCATTTTTTTCCCCCCAGTGATGTTTTATAAATGCTTTTCGGCCTGAGCCAATCGAATATCTTTCATAATGCTCAGGTTGCTTTTTATAATAATGCTGGTGATATGTCTCGGCTGGATAAAACGCTTGAGCTGGTATTATCGGCGTTACAATCGGTTTGGAAAATTTCCCGCTCGCCTGCAGCTTAGCTTTGGATCCTTCAGCAATTTTACGTTGGTTTTCGTCATGATAAAAAATGGCCGTTTGATAAGAACTTCCCCGGTCATGAAACTGCCCTCCAGCATCTGTCGGGTCAATTTGCTGCCAAAACATCTCGATTATTTTTTCATATGGATATACGCTTGGATCAAAGGTGATCTGAACAGCCTCATAATGTCCCGTGGTTTCAGAACAAACTTCTTTGTAAGTAGGATTTTCCGTAGTCCCGCCCGTATAACCCGAGATAACGGATTCGATGCCAGGCTGCTCATCGAACGGTTTCACCATGCACCAAAAACATCCACCTGCGAATGTAGCTTTCCCAAATTGCTTTGTCAAATGAAAATCCCCCTTTTTTACAAACAAACCATTGAATGCATTTTAACGCTTTTATTTTGCCCTGTAAAATAATATGCCGATAAGTCCCTAATAACGAAAATGGTCCAGACACACGTCCAAGCATATCACCATATGATGAGATCATTATGGAAAAATGAGAGGTGTAAGAAATGAGCGATAAACAATCATATTTACAAAAAGCGATAACTTATGATTTACTATCGTCTTATTATAAATACAGCAATCCGCATTTGCATGATTATTATTACCATAAGCATTTGAAAAGTCTCAAAAAAGAAACACAACAATTGAGATTTGAACAAATGAATGTCATACTGCCTGCACAAGTTCGCATTATTCATGCTGCCCCAACAGCTCCATCGTTTGATGTTTATTTAAATGAAATGCGTATTCTTAAAAATTTCTCATTTAAAGAGAACAATGATTATTCGACATTCCCCCCTGGCAATTACCAATTGGATATATACCGCAGCGGGCAAGGCACCTCAATTTTGAGCCGTAAAGTGACGCTTGAAAGCGGGAGGTCCTATACTGTAGCCGCTACCTGGGCTAACGGGTCGTTGAATATGTTAACTTTCGAAGATCATCCGTTTGTTCCTCAAAATGAAGCCAAGGTTCGATTCATCCACCTTTCAGATGATTTACCGTCGGTAGATATTGCCGTCAAAGATGGTGATGTCGTTTTTGAAAATCTCCATTTCAGGAAAGCAAGCGAATATCTTAATTTACATCCCATGATAGTCGACTTTGAAGTGAGGAAAGCTGGGACAAAAGAGGTTGCGCTTCATTTACCAAATAATAGTTTCTACAAAAATACTCCCTCAACCATTTATTTAATCGGATTGAATCGGGAACCATCCACGCTGGAAACCGTAACACTCTCTCCATAAATGAATAAAAAACCAGGATGAATTGATCCTGGTTTTTTATTCATTTACTCCCTATCACTGTAATGATGATGGGATGGTCAATAAAAATGAAATGTCGTCATTTTTAAGATCGAATTTTTTCGCCTTGACCCTAATGTCACTTTTCAATTCCATATCCTGTAATGAGACATAAATACTTTTGTCATTTGGGTTGATGCTTACCCAATCCGGCATGTTATAACGCTCATTTATTATATTCATTACATATGAAACAGGTAGGTTCATTTGTCCGATGGCAATTGATTTTTGCTTTAAGATCAAATCCCCATTTTTTTGGGCGATTGGTTCAAAAGTCAATTTCATTTCCACTTCACGATTGAAAAATGGCATTGTACCGTATAACTCGACTTCATCTGTTAAATATACTTCGTAATGAATGGATCCCGTCAGGCCTTCCTTATCAAGATACTGGTTAATTAATCTTGTCAGATCTTCCCGATTCGTGTGAATTTGAAATTGGATATCTTCTTCGTGGCTTACTTTTGGTATCAGTTCTTTATCTTTAGTCGGCAAATTAACTAAGATCAAAACAAACACGATGACCAGGATGTTTAAAGCTAATAGGGAAATAAACATAGTCTTCCATTTGATATTTGTCATTCTTGGTCATCATCTCCTTTGGCACTCGCTTCCAATGTGTCCTTTCCGATAGTGGTAATATCCATATCATTGTAGATTCTTGTCGCGATTAATTCATATCCGCGGTCATTTGGATGAAAATAATCCTCATCATAAAGCAAATCCTCTTTGGAATCCTTGAAAATATCTGCTATTTCAATAAAATAGGCTGAATCATATTCTTCAATAATCTCTTTCCCGCTTTCATTCCAATCATTCATGATCATATCAAGTTCATAAAAATCTGCGAACCATTTGGAAAAGGGATTATATACGCCCACCAGGTAAATTTGGGCATGATCATTTTCGGAACGGACCTTATCGAGTATTTGCCTCAATCTTTTTTCATACCCTAATTTAGCCGAATCAAACTGATTCAGTTCCAAATTGGAGAAATTCTGTTTAAAGACCTTCATGATATCATTTCCACCGATCGTGACAACAATCGAGTCAGCTTGTTTTATGTCTTCTTTAATCCTAGCTTTATCCAGTCTTTTCAATAGTTGGTCGGTCCTATTTCCACGTATGCCATGATTAATCATCTCAACGGAAGTAATCGATGGTTCTTTTACCAGCTTATTTTGTAAATAAGGCAGATACCCGCCATTATCTTTACTATCACCGACACCTTGAGTCAAGGAATCGCCTATCGATACGATTTTCACAGGGTCCGGAAAAAAGCTGGCAGGAATTGTTTCCTTTTTACTCAGCTCAACTCTGCTTTTCTGCTGAATAGTTGGCTGATTTGAGGCCGTTTCACTTTGGCCGCAGCCTGAAATCCAAACTAGGCATATGAAAAGACAGGTGATTCTGTACCTCATGACCCTCACCTTCCTACCCATGTATTATATCATGAAGAAAACGAATAATTGCAAACAATATACCTTACTTGAGCATTCCTTACTATACAATATGAAAAATGCAAGGAATAAAAGCTAGTCCTATAAAATTTAGCATGTACTGAGCATGTAAAATCATTCTTCACTTCTCCTGATTCTTCAAAACCACTTACCTCATTTTCACCAGCGTTAATGGGTCCTACCAGAAATCCGTATGAATAGATGAAAACAGAAAGAACAGGTCATTTAACCTGTTCAATAATTCTGTAAAATTTTAATATGCTTAATAATTTCATCAAAGGGAATATCCTGCAGACCTGTATAATCCTTCATGATCTTTCCTTTTTGATCAATTAGAAAAAAGCTGGTCCCATGAATCACCTGATCTCCCGTCTCTGGTTTTTTGACGATTAGTTTAAAGTTATCCCGTGCAAACTGCTCGATTTCTTCCTGACCATAACCGGTTAGAAAATGCCAATTGCTGTAATCGACATTAAATTGGTCACCATACTTTTTTAAAACATCAGGCTTGTCAATCTCCGGGTCGACAGAAAATGAAACGAACTCAACATCAGATATACCCTCATCCTTCAATTGCTGCTGCAGTTTCGTCATATTGGAAGTCATGGGCAGACAGACCGTCTTGCAGCTGGTGAATATAAAATCCGCAACCCAAACCTTACCTTTTAGATCACTTTTTGAAAAAGCTTTACCTTTCTGATCAATGTAACTAAAATCCTCAAGATCCCAATTTTTGGCATCAGGTACACCATTGGAACCGCATGCTGTCAACAGCAATAAAATTGATGCCCCCATAGCTGCCATACGCAAACGCAGCTTTCTCATCCCTACCCCGTCCTTTATGTATAAAATATTCTGTTACTTTATTTATTCTAACAGACCAATAGGAATGAGGACAGCAACACTTTTACGAATTTAAGACAATTTTACAAATGAAAGACATCTCCAGTACGCAATTTCATGCAGATTTATCCTTATCAGTCCCAATAATACATGATTGCCATGGCGCCTTCACCTGTATGGGTACTGACAACGGCAGTGGTTGCTTCTATCTTTATGTCTTGATACCCTGTTAAATCTGCAATGGCCTGGCGGACTTTATCTGCGATTTCAAAACCATTTGCATGTACAAAACCAATGCCGCTAATTTTTTTGCCTTGTGTATCTTCTTTGAATTTCTTAATGATGAACTTCACTACCTGTGACTGGCTCCTGGCTTTGGATACAGGATTCAGGACACCATCGTCCAGAAGTGCAATCGGCTTTATGTGCAGCAGTGAACCGATAAATGCAGAAACTTTGCCAATCCTTCCGCCTTTAACGAGGTTATCAAGTGTTTCTATGACAATGATTAAACTTGACTGCTTTTTAATGTGTTTCAAGCGATCGATTATCTCTGCTACGGATTTCCCTTCCTTCGCCATCTTCGCTGCCTCGATCACCTGGAATGACATTGCTTTTGAAATGAATTTCGAGTCAAAAACGGTAACCTTCGATTCAGACATGCTTGCTGCACTTTCCGCTGAGCGTACAGTGCCGCTCATGCCACCTGTCATATGAATGGAAATAATCTCACTGCCGTCTTTTCCAAGTTCATTATATACCTCCACAAAGGTACCTGCGGCTGGTTGTGAGCTTTTTGGAAGTTCTTTTGATCGGTTCATCCTTTTCAGGAATTCTTCTTGTTCTATTTCAACCTTATCCAAAAAAGTTTCCCCATCTATATAGATCGATAAAGGAACCATTGTTATATCATAATATTCTAGTTCTTCCGGTGTCATATCAACTGTTGAGTCTGTTACTATTTTTACTTTATTCATGATTACACATCCCTAATTAACATATCTATTGTATTATACCTATTAAAGGTAAGCATTCAAACCAAATGTTATCTTTTTCAAGTGAGAGAATACTCATCTATTGAAATGATCACAAAAAAAAACCGACCCATGAGCTAACCCGAACGCATGCCGATTAACACGGCATTCGTGGTACTCTTTTATCGGAGAAGTTAGCTATGGGTCAGTCCGCATCACGCATTATTGAGTAAGCCCCCAAAGAAAATCTTGTTATAAACGGGCCATTTGAGTACGGATGCTAAGTAATGCTTAAATGAGTAATTTTCTTTATGATCTTTATTAGCAAAAACTTTCTTTACAAATACTTCCAAACGCACGGTCAACATAAAAAAATTCGGATCACTAGGCAGTAAGACAGGTATTTCTGAAATGGTGACCTTATGTCCAAAACAATCTTTGAATTCCAAGCATTTGAACATCAATATATCAATCCTCATTTTTAACCGATTGCTTACATTATACACAATAAATTCAAAAATATAAATATTCAAATGTGTAAAAAACAGACAAATCAAGCTTGACATCGATTAAAAAAAGGACCCATAAGTGATATTATCCCCTTAAAGTTGAAAGTGTAAAAAGTCCATGAAAAAACATGGATGTTACACTATTACTTGGAGGGGACTTTATTATGGCTAAAAAAGGGGGATGAATTTTAACTTATTCCAAGGAATTCAAGTTCCAGGTTGTCCAAAGTTATATAAATAATTGGGGCAGCCAATCTGCTATTGAAGGAAATATGATCTTAAAAGTAGGCTGTTTTCACATACTTTGTTGCTATTTACCAGGTAGTGAGTTGTGGTTGATTTGCCCTCCAGATGCTCGCTTTCCGCAGGGCGGGCGGTGAGCCTCCTCGGCGTAAACGCCTGTGGGGTCTCACCTGTCCCGCTGCTCCCGGAGTCTCGCACTTCCGCTCCAATCACCCTTAAATAGTTTCGTTTTAAAAACAACAATCTTTACGAAAAGAGCCTAAAAGTAAAAACGCAGTTAATGGATTGGGTGCGAAAATATCAAGATACTGACGGTTTTTTTAGACTCAACGGGAAATAGCAGTGGTAACAAGGGCTAAAAAAAACCCGTAGGGGTCGGTTTCTCATAAAAAAAATTCGATAGCGTGGAAGAAGTATTGGAATACTAAGGCCCAGGTGCCTTACTTAAAAAAGCAGTATCCAACTATCAGGAGGCTCCTTTTTCAGACGAATAAGTACGAGATTATTGAAGGACTACATTCTCCCTTCAAAGTAATCTGGCTTATTGTCATTGCTCAGTTAAATCGCTCCAGCTACTATAATTGGCATTCAACAAATACTCAAAGACAATTCCGTCTTTCAAAGGACGATAAATTCGTGAACGGATACAACAGATTAACATATAGCACAAGGAATAAGGTTACCTCGCATGACAATTACCCTTACGAGAGAATGCTTTTTTGTGAACCACAAAAAAAGAGATGTATACGGAACAGATTAAGGATTCCAATACACATCTCATGTTTATCATCCTAGGCTTCAACAGGCAGGTGCCCATCGGCAGCCACTCTCGCAAAGGAAACTGCCATGACAACGCCTGTGTCGAATCATTCTGCTCTCATTTTATATCTGAAATGTTTTATCTCAATCATTTTCAAATAGAAGAAGAACAGATTCTAGCAATTAAAATTTACATCTTTCCATAACGCAAACGTTTCCAAAAACGAATGAACCATCGAGCTCCGATTGAATATCGAATCTCGATGGTTACCTAGTCTTTTTTAAACTGTCTACTTGAAGGGGGTAAGTCCAATAAGGGATCTTTTTTAAGTGTCCATTATTCGGGATACTGCAGGCCAAATGCATTCAAGGGTCTTTTTTTACAAACCCTCCTCGTTGTTTAATGCTTCTTCCCGCAAACTTTCACGCTTCACCCTGCGTTTATAGACAACTTTAGATAATGAAATACTGATTTCGTATAATAACAGCAGTGGAACCATTACCATAAAGTCTGACATAAAGTCAGGCGGCGTTATCGATATCGCAATGACAACCAGTACAAAGTAAGCATACTTCCTTAGCTTTTGAAGCACATAAGGATTAATTATTCCTATGGAGGTCAAAAACATGGTAACAACAGGAAGCTCAAATAAAATAGCAAAAGGTATCGTCATATTAAATACGAATGAAAAGTACTTATCCGCTGTAAAACTGGTTATGAACATCCCATCGCCCAATTCAATCAAAAAGTGAAGAATGGTCGGGAAGATGACAAAATAACCAAAAGCAAGCCCTCCGATAAAAAGCAAGAAAAGCGCTGGAATATAGGCAAGGGTCGCCCTCACTTCATTTGGCATCAAAGCGGGTTTAACGAATAACCAGATTTGCAGAGCAATTACCGGTATCGTTGCTGCAATGGCTACGACGCCTGAGAGCATAAAGTAAATCCAGATAATATCACTTGGTCCCAATACCATCAGGTCAAAATCTAGATCCTTCACGAACCATTTATAAATCTCTTCTACATAAATAAAACTGGCAATAAAAAAGATGACAAAAGCAACAGCTGTAATGATGAGCCGTTTTCTCAATTCATCGAGATGATCGATAATATTTAATTCTTTATCTTCCAAAGTTGATCACGCCTTCGTCTGAAAATCCGTATCTTTGTTCCAGCAAAAAGGCGCAAGACGATTCCATCTTACGCCCAGCATTCAATCATTCATGATTTTTTTGTTGTATTTTTTTATCCTCTTCATAATCATCTTTTGTTAAGTCACTCGTGGATTTTTTAAATTCACGAAGTGTCTGTCCAAAAGCACGGCCTATCTCTGGAAGTTTCTTCGGTCCAAAAATAATTAATGCCAATATTAAGATGAGAATTAGACCAGGTACTCCAATGTTCGACATGGATACATCCCCTTTGGTGTTGTAATTATCCCTACCCCGATTATAATACCACTTCCAACCAATTGAAAGAGCACTGGCAATTCGTCATAGAATGGTAACAATTATCGACAGTAAGCCCGGATCGACTGGGAGGTAGAATAAAATGTAAAAACATAAGAAATATTCTATCCTAATTTAACACTTTGTCCATGATTAAATCAATAAATGAAATAAATTACTGTCCTTATTGACTTCAACGAAAGAGAATCCTTTTTTGTTCATTCTTAGAATGAGACCTTCATAATCATTCTTATCTTTCAGCTCAACACCAACAAGGGCCGGCCCGCTTTCTTTATTGTTTTTCTTCGTATATTCAAAACGGCTAATATCGTCATTCGGTCCTAACACCTCATCAAGGAATTCCCTTAAAGCTCCAGCGCGTTGTGGGAAATTCACGATAAAATAATAAAGCAGTCCTTCATATAATAAGGATTTTTCCTTAATTTCCTGCATGCGCCCAATGTCGTTATTCCCTCCGCTGACCATGCAAACAACCGTTTTGCCTTTGATTTGTTCTTTGTACAAATCCAAAGCAGCTACAGATATAGCCCCTGCCGGCTCAGCGACAATCGCATGCTGATTATATAAATCGAGAATCGTCGTGCAGATTTGCCCTGAAGGAACGACAACGATATCTTCCAGGTTTTCCTTACAGAGCTGATATGTCATCTGCCCCACACACTTGACAGCTGCTCCGTCAACAAATGTATCTATGCTTTCAAGTTCAGAAACTTTTCCTTCATCAAAGGAGTATTTCATCGAAGCAGCACCAAGCGGCTCCACTCCAATGCATTTCGTTTTTGGTGAAACCGATTTGAAATAACTTGATAATCCGGCCATTAAACCGCCACCGCCGATAGCTGCAAATACATAGTCGATTCCATCTTCACAATCATTCAGGATTTCTACGGCCGTTGTACCCTGCCCTGCGATTACCTTTTCATCGTCAAATGGATGGATAAAGGAACGTTCTTCTTTTTCACAGCATTCCATCGCCTTGGCAAATGCATCATCGAATGTATCTCCAATCAGGATGATTTCCACATTATCCCTACCGAATAGCTGAACTTGATCGACTTTTTGCCTTGGTGTCGTAGCAGGCATATAAATCTTCCCGTGGATACCTAATTGACTGCATGAAAACGCAACTCCCTGTGCATGGTTTCCTGCACTGGCACAAACGACTCCATTCTTCGTCTCTTCCCCGGTCAAGCTTTTCATTTTATAGTAAGCCCCTCTTAATTTAAAGGAACGTACATGTTGAAGATCCTCGCGTTTTAAATATACATTACATTCATATTTTTCAGAGAGCCTCTGATTTTTTTGTAAAGGAGTGTGTAAAACGATCTCTTTTAGTTCTCTATAGGCAATTAGAATATCTTCCAATTGGATCCCCCTATTCATGGATGCAGTCTGATTCATAACAATACCTCATTTCCTTCCTAATCGATTCAATCATTATAGCACTTTACTGGCATTAATGTAATTGATTTTTCTAAAAATTCTTTCTTTTGTTCGTTCCATACAAAAAAATCCGATTATGGTCATTTTTCCATAATCGGATTTATCGTTTATTTTTTTTGTAGAATAATAAAATCATGTGCATATCGATTTTTTTCATCGAGGCTTCCTGGGTTTGAAGAGATTTTATCCCATTCATTTTCATCAATCACGGGAAAGAAAGTATCACCTTCAAAGGTTTCATGGATTTCCGTTATATACAGGCGATCGGTATAAGGAAGGATTTCCTTGAAGATTTCGGCTCCGCCAATAACGAATACTTCATCCCTACTGTTGTCTGCAAACGTTTTGATCTCTAAAGTATCATGTAAAACTAAACAGCCTTCCGCTTTATACTCCGGATTACGGGTAACGATGACATTTTCACGGCCAGGAAGTACCCTTCCGATTGATTCAAATGTTTTTCGGCCCATGATGATTGGATGGCCCATCGTCACTTTTTTAAAATACTGCAAATCTGCCGGTAAATGCCATGGCAGTTGATTATTATTCCCGATTACACGGTTTTGATCCATAGCGACTATCAACGATATCATATGCTAACCTCACCTTTTATATGGGGATGAGCTTCGTAATTTTCCAGAACGAAGTCCTCGAAGCTAAAATCAAAGATATTTTTCACTTCCGGATTTATTTTCATGATCGGCAATGGTTTGGGATCACGTGTCAACTGCAGTTCAACTTGTTCAAGGTGGTTAGAATAGATGTGGACATCCCCAAAAGTATGTACAAATTCGCCAACTTCCAAATCACACACCTGGGCGATCATCATTGTTAATAGCGCATACGAAGCTATATTAAAAGGAACACCTAAAAAGACGTCTGCTGAACGTTGATATAGCTGGCACGAAAGCTTGCCATCAGCCACATAGAATTGAAAGAATGCATGACAAGGTGGCAAGGCCATTTCGTCCAGTTCCCCAACATTCCAAGCACTCACTATCAGCCTTCTTGAATTTGGATTCGTTTTGATTTGTTCAATCAATTCACTGATTTGGTCGATTTGCCTTCCATCAGCCGTTCCCCAAGAACGCCATTGATGGCCATAAATCGGACCTAATTCTCCCTTTTCATCAGCCCATTCATTCCAAATGCGCACGTTATTTTCCTGAAGGTAGCCAACATTTGTATCACCCTTCAAAAACCATAATAGTTCATGGATAATCGCTTTTAAACTAACCTTTTTCGTTGTAAGTACAGGGAATCCATCTTTTAAATTGAATCTCATTTGATATCCAAAGGTACTGATCGTTCCTGTTCCCGTACGATCTCCTTTTTGAGTGCCATTCTCGAGCACATGCTTACATAAATCTAAATATTGCTTCATGATAAACCACCTTTTCTTCTTTCATTCTCCTTATTTTAACGTATTATAGTCCAATGGTTAATCTAATTGTTTAATAAAATTATAAGTCTCGGGTGCTTTTTGTTTAAGTAATTGGTTTTGTTCGAAATTCACGTAAAACATGGCAAACGTTTCTGCAAAGTATTCCTCAGGGTAATTGGAAAAATACGACTGTCCAGGGAACAGTCCATTCACTTCCTTACCCCAAATCTTCAAGAAATCCATGTCTTCACGAATCCCACCATAAACTATATTATCAATGGAATGCCCTAACTCATGCAGTTCCAAATTTACGGAGCCATGCCCTTTACCTTTATCGCTCGCTCCGATTTTAACCAATACAGTATGAGATCCTCCCATCCCAGGCACATCATCCCAAGTTGTTTTTTTATTCAAATAACCACGCGGCGTTTTCCCCTTTAATTTAGCCGCAGATCGATTTTCAGTTAAAGAACCATTAAAGAGTTTGATCCTTACACCGCTGTCAGCAGTTTTCACTAAAAGGGAATGAGGCAATTTATCAATGGTTCCTACAATTTTCAGTGCTTCCTTTTCATCGTATTCCCCTTCTGGAAATAAAAATATTCTTTGTAATTCTTTATTATCCTTAAAAAATTCAGCTTGTCTTAAAAGGTTATCTTTGGGCAAATTCCGCCATTTTACTCCTTCATCCTTCGCTAGGGAATAGGAGAGCATTGAGAGGAGAAAGGCAAATAATGCAAGTAAAGTTAACCATTTTTTACTTTTCACAATCTTCTCCCCTTTCTTCATTTCTCATAATCGTTATGTATTTTAAAGTCTCTGAACCTCCCACACTATTATATTAGTATAACATATTAACTTAGTGTAAAAACTCTATGTTTTTATGGTAATTTTGTCGCAGCTCTACCTTGAGAAGAACCATTTTTCCAGTCTTTTCATATATCAATAGTATATAATTGTATAAGGTTTAGGGTGATTGCATGGAAACCAATAATAAAAAAGCCAGCTTTAATGAGAACCGGGAACTTGCTGATGAAGTCCTTGATATCTACAGTTTGAAGGTGTTCATCATTCTCGACCTTTTTCTGTTCTCCATTTTCTTTGGCCTGCTACTGCATCCACTACTCCCTTCTCTTTGGCTTACCTTCTTATTGCCTTTGCTTTTCTTCACTACATTTACCGCCCTTCTTCAATTACTTGATATTCTCCAAAAAAAAAGCAGACATCATTTTTGATGTCTGCTCAGTTTGTAGACAAAAGGGGTTCGGAATTAAAAAATTCCGAACCCCTTTTTGAGATTCCCTTTGAATTTTTTCCTGAAGTTAGGAGGTTGGGGCTCTACGAGCCCACTATGTTAGGCCATTTTTGGACCTCGCCATGTCCAATTGGCCATCTTCTTTAAATTAA